>JANOBH010000512.1:0-24386 GCA_031411535.1 Chthoniobacter sp.
AGGTTATCTCGCCCGTGCGCACGACCCACCACCAGCCAACATGGTGATGTGGCGCGGACTCTCTCGCCTTACCGACATTCAATTAGGCTTCGCCATCGGCGCACAACTTGTGGGTAATTGAAAGCTTGGGGTGACGCTTACTACCTTACGACCGGGCTGTAGGCAATATCAAAAAAACGGCGCAGATCGCATTTCGCCACCTGCGCCGCACTAGAATGAAGTTGGCGTCGTCTCGCTTAGCGAGAGTAAAGCTCCACAATGAGTTGCTCGTTGACGATCGGCGCGATTTCCTCGCGCGTCGGGATCCGGGAAACGGCCCCTTTGAAGTTGTCCTTGTCGACAGTCAGCCAATCCGGAACCGGCGTGATTTGTGTCAACTCGATATTCTTGGCCGCAAGTCGGCGAGACTGCGGCCGATCCTTGATGGTTATCGTATCGCCAGGCTTGGCATTGAAGGAGGAGACATCCACTTTACGGCCGTTCACCTGCACGTGACCGTGGGAGACGAGTTGGCGCGCGCCACTGCGCGAGTTCGCGAAACCGAGGCGGTAGATGACATTGTCCAGGCGGGTTTCGAGAAGCTGGAGTAGAATCTCGCCAGTGACACCACGCTTCGTGGATGCAATGTGGAAATAGCGGCGAAACTGCCGCTCAAGGACACCGTACTGGTATCGGAGTTTCTGTTTCTCGCCGAGCGCAACCGCATATTCGCTCTGCTTCCGCCGGGATCCCTTTGGCCCATGCATTCCTGGGCCGTAGTTCTTCCGCTCCAGCGCCTTGGAAGGGCCAAAGAGCGCCACGCCGAAGCGGCGGCTGATTTTCGATTTGGGGCCGGTGTAACGTGCCATATCTGTACTTGTTTGGTTGCTTGGTTAGTAGTGGTTCTAGCCCGGCGTCAGACGCGGCGCTGCTTTGGTGGACGGCATCCGTTGTGCGGCACGGGTGTCACATCTTTGATCACACTGATCTCCAGGCCCACCGCTTGGATCGCGCGCACCGCAGATTCGCGGCCCGCGCCGGGCCCCTTGACACGAACTTCGACCTCCTTGAGTCCGTGTCCCATCGCTTGCCGGCAGGCATCCTGGGCGACCATCTGCGCCGCATACGCGGTGCTCTTGCGTGAACCCTTGAAGCCGCACTTTCCTCCGCTCGACCATCCGATCGCGGAGCCATTCATGTCGGTGATAGTTACAATCGTATTATTGAACGAAGCGACGACATGCGCGATCCCTGAGTGGACATTCTTGCTGCCCTTCGCCTTGATGATCTTGATCTGCTCAACGACTGCATTCGGATCAAGGGAAAGATTCTCCTCTTTCTTCGGCTCGGCGGCAGCAGCCGCGGCTGCATCCTTCTTTCTCGGAGCCTTGACTTTGGCGGCCTTCGCGGGTGCGGCGGCAGCGGATGCGGTGTCTGCAGCGGGCGGCGCGTACACGGCACCTTCGGCATTCGGGACGGTTGGTTTCTCGGAATCAGGCATAGTCTATGTGTTTACTTACCAGCCGGTTTCGCGGCTTCCTTGGCGCGTTGCACGCCTACAGTCTTTCGTGGCCCCTTGCGAGTCCGAGCATTGGTCGAGGTGCGCTGCCCCCGCACGGGGAGGCTGCGGCGATGACGGATGCCCCGGTAGCAATTGACCGCCTGCAAACGCTTGAGATTCGCCTGCAATTCGCGACGCAAATCGCCCTCGATCGGCAACTTGCTAGCCGTGATCGCCTGGATGATTTGGTTGAGTTGCTCGCTGCTCAGGTCTTTCGCACGAAGATTCGGATCAATGTTGGCCTGGTCAAGGATCTTTTTAGCGGTGCTCGGACCAATGCCGTATATGTAAGGAAGCGATGCTTCGATGCGCTTGTCGCCGGGAATTTCAACACCTAGGAGTCGGGGCATATATTTTAAATGTGACTAACCCTGCCGCTGCTTATGCCGCGCGTTCTTGCAGATGACGCGAACGACGTTTTTGCGCTTTACGATACGGCAGCTTTCGCAAAGACGTTTGACGGATGCTCTTACTTTCATGGTCTCAAATTGGATGGGTTTTGGAGGACAAAAAATCGCGCTGGGTGCGGATCTCCCCAGTGCGATCAGGGCTGTTTCACTACTTTAGCCGAAAGGATATTCTGCCCTTGGCCAAATCGTAGCAGGGCATCTTTAACAGAAATTTGCGCCATGGCAAGATGCGAATGAGGTCGAAACGCATTTTTCTGAGATGTGCAGTCAGACACTCTGGCCACATTTGCAATCTGACCCGAAACATAATATTTGGAAGACGAGCCACGCCTGTGCGCGCTAACTGGATCGCGTCTTTCTTCGCCATGTGAGGATTTCAGGTTCTCCCTTGGTGATCAGCACAGTGTGCTCGAAATGTGCGGACGGCAATGCATCAAGGGTGACCACTGTCCACTTGTCCGGAAGCACACGCACCCCGGCCACTCCCATGTTGACCATTGGCTCGATGGCGATCGTCATCCCACGCTTCAATTTTGGCCCACTCCCCCTGCGGCCGTAATTTGGGACCTGCGGCTCTTCATGCAGTTTGCGCCCAACGCCATGGCCGACAAATTCACGCACGACAGTGTAGCCGTTCGCCACAACCTCGTCCTCAATTGCAGCGCAAAGATCGCCGAGACGCCGCCCGCTCTGAGCATAGGAAATCGCCAAATCCAATGTCTGCTCAGTTACGCGAAGCAAACGCTGAATCTTCTCGTCGATGATTCCAACCGGGACGGTCGTAGCCGTATCCCCCACCCATCCATCCTTGATGACTCCGACGTCCAATTTCACGATATCTCCATACTGAATTCGCCTCGGACCTCCGATCCCATGCACCACCTCTTCATTCACCGAAATACAGACGTGCCCTGGAAATCCTCGATAGCCGAGAAAAGCACTCTTGCAGTTAAGCTCCGCCATAAAATCAGCCGCGGCCTGATCAATGTCTCCTGTTGTAACGCCGGGCCGGATCAAAGCCGAAACTTGATCCAAAATGTCACTGGCGGTACGGCATGCAACTCGCATCTTGTCCATCTCCCTCTCACTTTTAATCGGAATGTTCATTCACCCTCCAGAATTGCTGAAATCAAGTTAAAGGCCACTTCCGGCCTTTCGGTCAGGTTCAACGGGACCCAAGAGGCGCCTACCCCCGCAAATCGTGCTCAGCGAATCTCTCTGCTCTGCGCGTTCAGGAAATCCACGCCCGACCGACTCCCGTGAGTCGTCGCCTAGCCAGATAGGAGTTCTGGTTCGTCTCAAACAGACAACCCGATAGTTGGCATTGTTCAATCCAACGCTCAGCAGGTTCATACATTGCGGGCACGCCAAGCGATACTCACCTAGATCACAGTTCGCAGTTGAATTAACCGTAAGCAAAGAGCGCAGATCAACCGCATTTCCCCAAATCCCGAGTCTCCCCCTCATTGCGATGCGGAACTCGATGCGCCACGAATGACAGTCAGACATGAAATCACATCCTGGCGGTCCAATCCCCCCTTCAGTTAGGCAGTTGACTTCCGAATCTGGCAGATTTTGTCTTTCCCTGGCAAACATCACAGCGTCTGTGTCGAGCGCTAAATTAGCACTTCTTTCTCCACATAAAACCGCCAATGGAGAAATCGGCCGCGATTGATCCGTGGCTGCAATCACTCCCGCCTGTAAAGCCCCTCCCAATACGAGTGAGACAATCAAGGCACTCCGAAGCTTCACCTAATGAAACTTACTTGCCAGGAACACGGCCAATCCCGCCACGAGTAGCGACGCGATCCCTACATACAGCCACAGCAATGCCCCCTCCTGCACCGCCTCTCCCTGGCCGCCAGAGGAACGATCAAAGCGCCCCCGGATCCGTCCTTTTCGAAGGAAGCCATCATAATGACGTTGAATCAGGTGCGTTTCTACCTGCCGCATCGTATCAAGAATGACCCCGACGATGATCAGGAGACTCGTACCGCCAAAAAACTGCGCGGTAGTATAGGGCACCTGAAGCTGATGCGAGAGCATTTGCGGGAGGATTGCGATAATCGTAAGGAATATCGCACCGGCAAACGTTAGCCGCGTCATCGTAAAGTCCAAGAAATCCGCAGTGGGCTTGCCCGGCCGGACCCCGGGAACATAACCCCCGTATTTTTTCAGATCCTCCGCAATCTGCTGGGGTTGAAACTGTGTAGCAACCCAGAAATAACTGAAAAAGAAGATCATCGCTCCGTACAGCGTGTAGTGCAGCCAGCCATCGGTAAGCAATGCCGCGATCCTCTGTGCAGTTGCACTTCCCTTAAACGCCATTGTCGCAATAGTTGACGGAAAGACGAGCAGCGCCTGGGCAAAGATGATCGGCATAACACCGGCGTAGTTTACCTTCAGCGGCATATACTGAGTTTGCCCGCCATATACCTTTCTTCCGACTACTCGCTTGGCATACTGCACGCTGATTCTCCGTTGCGCCTGCGTAACGCAAATGACGGCTGCAATAACGAAGAACAAAAACGCAATCATCAGCACGAGCACCATTGGGTTTACCTGGCTCGATTGCCCGCCGGTTGGTACAAACGTGCGCCACGCCTGAACCAACGCCGCAGGTAATTGCGCGACGATTCCCACTGAAATTATCAGCGACATTCCATTCCCTACTCCTCGATCTGTTATTTGATCCCCAAGCCACATCAGGAACATGGTCCCGGCAGTGAGCGTAATTACCGTCATGATCCGAAACGGCCACCCTGGGTCCGCAACAAGCGGGATGCCCAATTTGGTAATCGTGTCCATGATACCATGTAGAAACGGATTCGATTCAGGGCTCTCAAATGACAGCGCCAAAAGATAACCTTGAAATATACACAGTGCGATCGTCGCATACCGCGTGTACTGCATGATCGTCTGCCGCCCCCCGTCCTCCTTTGCAAGTTTTCCAAGCTGCGGGATGACTGCCGTCAGCAGCTGAAGCATAATTGAGGCGCTGATATAGGGCATCACCCCAAGCGAGAAGACCGCGCAATTCTCCAGAGCACCACCGCTGAAAATGTTCAGAAGCGCCGCTAAAGAACCGCCGGCTTGACTCCCCTGTTGGGAAAACCAAGCTTGAATAACACTCGCATTGATTCCCGGACAACTGACCGCTGCACCAATGCGGACGATAATCAGAAGACCTAGCGTGAACATTACACGCGTCCGCAATTCCGGTATTTTGAATGTATTGGTAAAAGCTGAAATCATCGTGTCGCGAGAAAAACCAAAATGACTGGGCTGCCGCAAATTGTCCGTACGCGAAGCGCAGGAGCGTCGTCACGTGAGACTAATCGACCCACCAGCCATCTCGATTGCAGACCTCGCAGCCTTGCTTAGCTTCTCCACGGAAATCGCTAATTTCCTATTCAACTCACCACCACCAAGAATCTTTACCGAATCGTATGGACGGCGAATGATTCCTGATTCCAAGAGAGTCTGCTCATTCACAATGGAGCCATTATCAAACGCGTTCAAGGCATCGAGATTTACAATCGCATATCGGGTTTTGAACTGTGCATTATTGAATCCGCGCTTTGGGATGCGGCGGATGAGCGGCATCTGCCCCCCTTCGAATCCGAGACGAATGCTACCGCCTGATCGCGCTTTTTGACCCTTGTGGCCCTTGCCAGAGGTCTTGCCATGTCCGCTGCTCTCACCGCAGCCAAGTCGTTTCACCCGATGTTTAGCGCCGGGTCGGGGTTTGAGAGTGTGCAAATTCATAACTTAGTTTTCGAATGCGGTACCCTGCATAATCAAGATACCTCGCGTCTTGAAAATTTCCTCGCGGAGGCGGAGTTGCTGGAGCGCCCCCAATGTAGCCTTGACGACATTCGCGTGATTGCTCGATCCTAGGGATTTCGCTAGAATATCCCGAATCCCAGCAGCTTCCACCACCGCACGCACCCCCCCACCGGCGATAACACCCGTGCCGGGAGACGCGGGCCGCAACAGGACGCGACCACCGCCATGCTCTCCGATGACTTCATGGGGAATGGTATTGTCTCGCACCGCGATCTTGACCATCGCCTTCTTGGCAGACTCAGAAGCCTTTCGAATCGCCTCGCTCACTTCATTCGCCTTACCGAATCCGCAGCCGACTTTCCCCATCTTGTCGCCAGTCACAATTAACGCACTGAAACTGAAGCGCCGACCACCCTTCACGACCTTTGCGCACCGATTAATAAAAACGACTTTTTCTGTCAATCCAGAGTCATCCTTCGGTTTGTCCTGCCGGTCGCGGCGGTTGCGATTGCCTTGTTGGGGTGCTGCCATAGATATCTAGTTAAAATTTAAGACCGCCCTCGCGCGCGGCGTCCGCGAGAGCTTTGACTTTGCCGTGATAGATAAAACCGCCGCGATCAAAAACTACCTTTGTAACACTCTCATTCTTAGCGCGGTCAGCAACTAACCTGCCCACCTTTTCCGCTGTAGCACGGTTGGCTCGACTGGTTTTGCTTTCGGTAAATTCCTTCTCGGTTGTATTAGCCGCCGCGATCGTCCTGCCGGTTTCGTCGTCGATTATCTGCGCGTAGATATGAAGCCCCGAAAAATGTACCGCGAGACGCGGACGTTGCAGGGTTCCAACTACCTTTTTACGAAGACGTTGGTGCCGTATTTTGAGTGGGTTAATTTTCGTCGTGGCCATAACCTATTGTACGGTTTTTCCTTCTTTGCGGTGAATATGCTCGCCAACGTAGCGCACACCTTTGCCCTTATAAGGCTCCGGTGGGTAGTATGCCCGAATATCCGCGGCCACTTGTCCGACAAGTTGACGGTCAATGCCCTCGATTTTGACTTTCGTATTCTCGGACACTGTAATCTTGATGCTCTGCGGAATCGGAAAATGGATATCGTGGGAATAGCCCAGATTCAAGTCTAGAATATCACCCTTCACGGCCGCCTTGAAACCTACCCCCTGAATCTCAAGATCCTTCACGAAACCCGCAGAGACGCCTGTTATCATATTACTAATCAACGCGCGCGATAAGCCGTGAAGAGCCCGGACGCTTCGATCGTCACTGCTGCGGTCTAGGGACAGCGTCGTGCCCTTGACTCGTGCCTTGATCTGCTTTGGGAGCGCCCAGCCAAGACGCCCTTTCGGCCCCTCGACGCTGACGATACCGTCTTCGGATACTTCAAATTTAACCTTAGACGGAAGATGGATGGCTTTCTTTCCGATTCGCGACATTGTGTATATGAGTCTATTTACCAAATGATTGCGAGCAGTTCGCCACCGAGGTTCTGCTTCTTTGCATCACGCCCACTAACTATACCCTTCGGAGTGGAAAGGATAGAGATTCCCATGCCGCCCAATACACGCGGAATCTCCGTTGCCCCTACGTATCTACGAAGCCCGGGCTTGCTAACACGTTTAAGGCCGCGGATCGCTGATACGTGGTTTTGATTTTTCGTTGTCACCTTGATCAGCGGGAATTTGCCAGCGTTATCCACTTCATAGTTTGAGATGTAACCCTCTTGCTTTAGAATCCTAGCAATCTCCGCCTTAATCTTCGAGTATGGCGCTAATACCTCTTCTTTTCTGGCTGCGCCTGCATTGCGCAAGCGAGTCAGGAAGTCGGCGATGGGGTCTGAGAGTTGGCTCATAAATTTATTTTGCGACGGAATCTTCGGCCTTCTTTTGCGGACGTTTAGCTTTGTCACTAAACGGCATGCCAAGCTCCACCAACAGGGATTTCGCCTCATCGTTGGTAATCGCTGAAGTCACGATCGTTACGTCGAAGCCGATGTTTCGCTTAATCTTGTCGAGTTCAACCTCAGGAAAAATTGATTGATCAGTCACACCAAGCGTGTAGTTGCCATTACCATCGAAAGCGCGGGTTGAGACCCCTCGGAAATCTCTAATGCGTGGCAAGGCCGTCTTAATTAGACGCTCCAAAAACTCATACATTCTCGCCCCCCGCAGCGTAACTTTCGCTCCAATCGGTTGATGCTGTCGAAGCTTGAAATTTGCAATGCTAGTCTTTGACCGTGTCTCAGCTGGCTTTTGACCAGTGATAAGCGCGATCTCTGCCTTTGCATCCTCAAGTCCCTGCTTGACGTCTGTGTTTGCATTGACGCAAGTATTGACGACCACTTTCTGCACTTTGGGGACCTGGTGGCGATTCTGATACCCGTGCTTCGCCTGCAACGCTGGTATCACGCTATCTTTGTAAATTTTGTAGAGTTCGACGGCCATGATCTTATTCGGCTTTCTTTTTGGTTCTCGTAGACCTCGTCTTAATTGCTTCGATCGCCTTCTCCTGTGATTCGACTCGAGTTACGTTAGAAATATGGATCGGCCCCTCCCTTTCGAGAATCGCCCCTTGGGGGTTGTCCTGAGACTTTCGCACATGTTTCTTAATCAATCGCACGCCCTCAATCAATACCTGCTGCTTCTTTGGCAACACCTGAAGAATCTTCCCCTCCGATCCAGTGTGATTTCCACTGTTTACCCTGACCCGGTCGCCCTTTTTAACGTGAAAGCTGATTCGGTTCATTATTAGAGTACCTCGGGTGCAAGTGAAACGATCTTCATAAAATTCAATTCCCGTAATTCCCGTGCAACTGGACCGAAGATTCGAGTGCCACGCGGATTGAGATCTTTGTCGATGATGACGATCGCATTATTGTCAAACCTGAGGTAGCTCCCATCCTCGCGGCGTATTGGCTGCTTGGTTCTCACTACAACTGCCCGGACTACATCCCCTTTTTTCACAGTTCCGCCGGTTGATGCCTCGCGAATGTGCGCCGTGATAACATCGCCAACGTAGGCCTTCGAGGAGTTCTTTTTCCCGATGACACCAATCATTTTGGCCATGCGTGCACCGGTGTTATCGGCCACGTCGAGTCTTGTTCTAATCTGAAGCATAAGAAATGGGCGAGGTTTGTACGCTAATGTTTGATAATTTCAACCAAGCGCCAGCGCTTCAGTTTGGAAAATGGACGGGTTTCAGCTATCAACACGGTATCTCCAACTTGGGCTTTCCCCTCCTCGTCATGCGCATAGAAGCGCTTTACCTGTTTGATGATCTTCCCAAATTTGGAGTGAGGCACCCGGGTCGTCGTCTCAATCACAGCTGTTTTTCGCATTTTAGTCGATACAACTTGTCCGACACGTTCCTTACGGAGCCCTCTTGAAATGGACACAACTGGAGTGATGGTGGTCGCAGTTTCGGTCATGGGTTACTTCGCAGCCGCGAAGGCGGTCTTGGTTTTCTGATTCAATATCGTTTCCAGTCGGGCGATCTCGCGTCGAATGGTACGGAGCTGGCTCGGCTTTTCAAGTTGTCCACTTTGCTGCTGGATTCGCAGATGGAAGCTTTCCTCACGTAAATCACGTTTCCTGATCGCCATTTCGGTTGTGCTAAGGTCTCGAATTTCTTTAATCTTCATATACTATGCAGCGCGGTGGCGGGATAAAAACTTTGTTCGGACTGGAAGCTTGTCTGCGGCGAGACGAAGTGATTCCCGAGCCACAGATTCAGGCACCCCGTCAAGTTCAAATAGAATGTTGCCCGGTCGCACAGTCGCTACCCAGTATTCAGGAGAACCCTTGCCCTTACCCATCCGGGTTTCTGGCGGACGTGCAGTCACCGATTTATCTGGGAACATCCTGATCCAAAGTTTACCCTTGCGCTTCATATTTCTCGTTAGCGCTACCCTAGCCGCCTCGATCTGCGTGTTTGTTATCCAAGCCCTATCAAGCGTCTGAAGGGCAAATTCCCCGAAATCAATCGATATCGTCCGCGACGCCTTCCCCGCGCGGCTACCCCGCTGGGTTTTGCGATATTTAACTCTCTTTGGCATCAAAGGCATGGCGTAGTCTCCTTAGTTTAAATTCTGTCTGAGTTTAGTGCGCTGCCGTCTCCGGGAGTCCCGTCTCGCGTTCACGCTTCTCCAAAAGTTGCGGCTCACTAATCCCCTCTGGCTTGCAAAGCCAGCACTTAATGCCAATTTTGCCATAAACCGTATTGGCCTCGGCAAATCCGTAATCAATCGGCTGCCTAAGCGTATGGAGTGGAATCTTACCCTCACGATACCACTCGGCCCGACTGATTTCAGCACCACCCAAACGCCCCGCGCAACGCAGTTTGATACCCTGCGCACCGAAATCCATCGTTGTCTGAATGGATTTTTTCATGGCACGGCGAAAACTGATCCGGCGCTCGATTTGCAAAGCGACATTCTCCGCCACTAATTGCGCATCCAACTCCGGGGTCTTTATCTCCTGAATATCTATCTTGACGGACTTTCCCCCAGCCATCTTTCCGATCTCCTCCGTCATTTTTTCAATCTCAGTCCCCTTGCGGCCAATCACAATCCCAGGTCGCGCCGTGTTAATAGTCACCCGGATACTATTCCATGCCCGTTCAATGATGATTTTTGCAACCGCTGCAAGTTTCAATTTCTCTTTTACATAGCCCCGAATCTTAAGATCCGCATGTAGAAAATCTGGCAACTCTTTTGGTGAGGCATACCAACGGGAGCGCCACTCGCGATTAACAGCTAGGCGGTAGCCAATTGGATTAACTTTCTGACCCATAATTATTTTCTGTTAGTGAACTGAACACCAATGACTTCGGATTCCCTTTTTACAAACCCTTTGCTAACCGCCCCTTCGCACTGGATTTACCCTTGCGCGGATTCCGTTGCACTTCGATCTCGTCCGTAACAACAATGCGGATATGCGACGTGCGCTTTCTGATAGGCCCCGCACTTCCGCGCGCTTTTGGTTGAAATCTCTTAAATGTTGGCCCCTCGCCAACAGTAGCCTCCTGAACAACGAGCGCCTCGACGCGCAGATGATTGTTATTCTCGGCGTTTGCAATTGCACTTTTTAGGGTTTTCGCGATCAGGGCGGCAGCCTTCTTCGGCGTGAACGCAAGTATATCGAGAGCCCTCGAAACCGGCAAACCTTGGATTTCGCGGGTCACTTCACGGGCCTTGAAGGCGGAAATCCGTGCGCCTCTGTATATGGATTTGATCTGCATGCGTTTGCTTATCTTGCTGTTATGTTGAAATTCTTGAACAATTTACTGATGGACGTCCGCTTTTACTTGGTCGCCAATTTTAATTCTTTTCTTATCAGCATTTAGATTTTGAACGATAGCCCCTGAGATTTTTTCGCGAACGTCAACTACCCGGATACTACCGATCAATTTCTCGTCTCGAATGATCTGAAATGGCATCCCTATTTTCACTCCATCTCTCTCCCCGGTATCGATTACGATCAGTTCCAAGTCATTTTTCACGCTTACCACCACTCCGCCTGTTATGAGAGTGAGAGGCGATGCTTTTTCCTGAAGATCCTTTTGCTGTACACCGAGAGCTTGATTGGCTTTCCGCAGTTCACCGTCCAACACTGTTCGCGCGCGCGGATTAACCATCATTGATCGAAAATATAGTGACACCGCCTCAGCAAGCTTAACTAGTGCCGCGGAACATTTGTCTTTCTGTTCATTGGATGCGCGAAGCTCGCCCATGGAAACGAGCAATCGCTGTTCGAGTTTTGCACTATCGCCGCCTACAGCCTCTATTCCCAAAGCATCTATTCTGAGCCTCATTTGCTTCGCTTGACGTTTAAAGACCGCGGCTTCGTTGCTTGCGTCTGCGAGGTTTTGCCTCACATCAGAATGCGCCTTTGCATTCAAAACTAGTGCCTCTCTCAGTTGACGATTCTCATCTAGAAGTCGCTCAATTGACACCTTCAACTCACTGAATTCAATATCTAAATCTGACAAAGAACCTGCAGAATGTGCTCTCGGACTGATGCCCGAAAGAATGCACATTCCGGCGACTATCACACTAAAACTGCGACAGATGGTCGAGACCATAGTTGCCTGAACATATAAGGTCTTATCTAAGCGGTTACTTGGTCACCTTGGCGGTGTGGGACCCGTGCTTCTTGAATATTCGCGTGGGCGAAAATTCACCTAGCTTATGACCTACCATGTTTTCCGTAACAAATACAGAATTAAAAATCTTGCCGTTATGGACGAGAAATGTGTGCCCAACGAACTCCGGTGTAATCATCGAGCGCCGCGACCAAGTCTTAATTGGCTTTTTTACGGTCGCTAGATTCATCCTGTCGATTTTTTCGAAGAGGTGGCCGTCTACAAACGGACCTTTTTTAAGAGAACGACCCATGATTGTTATTTTTTACTTTTTCTTGGTTTTACGACGCTCAACGATGAAATTATTGCTCGTCTTGTGCTTTCGGCGCGTTTTGAACCCCTTGGCTAACTGCCCCCAGGGTGACATCGGATGATGGCGCCCGCCCCCTCCTTTTGATTTCCCCTGACCGCCGCCCATCGGATGGTCGACCGGATTCATCACCATTCCGCGGACAGTCGGCCGAACCCCGCGCCATCGACTCCGCCCGGCCTTTCCGGAAGAGACATTCATGTGCTCCACATTGCCAACCTGGCCAATAGTAGCGTAGCAAGCCTCATGAATTTTTCGGATTTCACCAGAGGGCAACTTGACTAGGGCGTACCCCGCTTCACGGTTATTTAATATGACGATCTGGCCGGCGCTTCGGGCAATTTGTCCTCCGCGCCCAGCAACTAGTTCTACATTGTGAATTGAAGCGCCAAGAGGTATCGCGCTCAATGGTAGCGCATTCCCAATATTCGGCTCGACATCATCACCGGCAATGACTTTGTCACCCACGCACAAGCCAACAGGCGCAAGAATGTAAGCCTTTTCGCCATCCGAATACTCCAGAAGTGCGATCCGGCACGTCCGGTTCGGATCATATTCGATCGCGCGAATTCGCGCCTCAACTCCCCGCTTTTTCCGCTTAAAATCTACAATGCGATACTTCTGCTTGTGACCACCGCCTATGTGGCGGGTCGTAATGCGGCCGTTGTTATTTCGCCCGCCCGTTTTGTGTTTTGTCTCCACCAGATCCTTCTCCGGTTTCGATTTTGTAATCTCATCAAACGCAGGTAACGCTTTAAAGCGATTAGTCGGCGTCAGTGGTCGGAATGTTTTAAGTGCCATGGCAATTTAGGGCTCAAGCCAGTTCGATCTTATTGCCAGCCTTCAATGTGACAATTGCCTTCTTCCAATCAGGCTTTTTACCAAATGCGGCTGTCCGCTCGCGCTTCTTTTTCCCAGTGTAGTTGCATGTGTTAACCGCAAGAACGGCTTTTTTGAAAAGCAATTCTATAGCCTGTTTGATCTGTGCTTTGTTCGCATGAGGTCGAACCCGGAACACATATTTATTCTCCCTCTCAGCGAGGAGTGAAGCTTTCTCCGTGAGACAGACAGTATCGATGATGTCGTAGGGTTCGTTCATTTTACAGCTAGACGATTTGCAATTTGGGTCAATCCTCCGCTCGTGATGACGATTTTGCGAAAGTTTAGTAGATGCTCTGTATTGACCTCGGCGGCGGTCATTAGCAACGCCGGTTGCACGTTGCGCGCAGCGAGATACGTCTTAGCATCAAAGCCTTCAGATATAATAAGCGTCTTAGGCTCTTTGGTGATAGCACTAATCCGTGCTATGAATTTCCGTGTTTTTGGCTCGCCGATAGAAAAGTCATCCACGTGCAAAACGTCGCCTGATTTAATCCGCTCACTTAACGCCTTTCTAAACGCCAGCTTTTTAACATTTTTGGCTACCTTTTTGGAATAGTCCCGCGGATGCGGACCAAATACGACACCACCGCCGACCCAGACTGGACTTGATTTGTACCCAGCACGCGCACGACCCGTTCCCTTCTGCCGCCACGGCTTAGCCCCTGATCCACTAACTGTTGACTTCGTCTTAACCGATGCGGTTCCGCTGCGACGGTTCGCCCTCATTGCAATTACAGTGTCATGAACCACCTGGGTGTATCTCCCATTATCGATAACGTCGATATCGGCTGCTTTTGCGGCCTCAACTGTAAGAATTCTCGAAGTCATAAACTATTTCGAAGCCTCGGGTTGAGCCTTGATCGCAGGGCGGACCACCACATAACCCCCATTCGCTCCTGGAACCGCTCCACTGATGAGAATCACGCCCTCTTCGGGACGAACCTGGACCACACGCAAATTCTGAACTGTTATTCTCTCATCGCCCATATGCCCTGGCATGCCCATGTTCTTCCAGATGCGCCCAGGTGTCGAACGGTTACCGATGGCGCCGTTGCGCCGATGCATCATATGACCATGCGACATTGGCTGGCCGCTCATGTTGTGCTTTTTCATGACGCCTTGAAAGCCCTTTCCCTTTGAGCGTCCGATCACGTCCACCACGTCGCCAACGGAAAATTGGCTAACACTCAGATCAACTGCGCTATCGATTGCGGTGGCTTTAGGCAGCCTGAATTCCCGGACGAATTTTTTTGGATCGGCGTCAGCCTTTTTGAAGTGACCAAGAAGTGGCTTGGTGACCCGCTGCGCCTTTTGACCGTCGAACCCAACCTGCACAGAAGAATAACCATCATTCTCCTCAGTCTTGATCTGCAATGCGGCATTCCCACCTGCCTCAATGACAGTGACAGGGGTCGCCTTGCCCTTCTCATCGTAGAATCGGGTCATGCCGATCTTTTTTCCTAGTAGTCCAATCTTCATGTCGTAGTTGGCGAATCGAGTCAGATCTTAATTGTGATGTCCACGCCTGCCGGGAGATTGAGCTTCTTTAATTCATCGACGGTCTTCGCAGTAGGCTCGATGATATCGAGCAGGCGCTTGTGTGTTCGAATCTCAAATTGTTCCATTGATTTTTTATCGACATGCGGGGAACGATTTACTGTAAATTTTTCGATACGCGTCGGTAGAGGAATTGGGCCGGCGACCTTTGCGCCAGTGCGCTTAGCCGTCTCGACGATTTCTGCCGACGATTGGTCAAGCATCCGGAAATCGAATGCCTTAAGGCGGATGCGTATTCTTTGGCCAGTCATAAATAAACGTTTTATTTGGCTTTCTGATCAAGGACGGCAGCCAGCACCTGAGCAGGGACCTGCTCAAAGTGGGAGGGTTCCATTGAATAGCTCGATCGACCCTTTGAGAGCGACCGAATAGCCGTCGCGTAGCCGAACATCTCCGCGAGCGGAACCTCGGCGTTAACGATCGAAAGATTTGCCTTGCTCTCAATGCTCATAATCTTGCCCCTGCGGCGATTCAGATCGCCCATGATGTCGCCCTGATACTCTTCAGGAGTACTGTTCTCTACCTTCATAATGGGCTCCAAAAGAATGGCACCGGCCTTCTTGAATCCATCTTTGACAGCAAAGATTGCCGCCATTTTGAACGCGAGCTCGTTAGAATCGACATCGTGATAGCTGCCATCGATAATATCCACCTCCACGTCAATAACTGGATAACCACCAACGATGCCATTGAGCACGGCCTCTTCAATGCCCTTCTTACATGCGGGAATGTATTCCTTTGGAATAGTTCCACCAACGACTTTGTTTTCAACGATCAATCCCTTTCCGCGCTCCCCGGGCCGGACATTCACGATCACATGTCCGTATTGACCACGTCCACCAGACTGCTTGATAAGCCGGCCTTCTCCAGTGGATGGGGACGTAATTGTCTCACGGTAGGCGATCTGAGGCTTGCCAGCCGTCGCCTCAACTTTGAACTCACGCATCATCCGGTCGCGAATGATTTCCAGATGGAGTTCACCCATGCCCGCAATGATCGTCTGACCCGTATCTTCGTCCGTGAAGACACGAAACGTTGGATCCTCCTCAGAAAGACGCTGAAGCGCGTTACCCATTTTTTCCTGATCGATTTTTGTCTTCGGCTCGATAGACATCGAGATTACGGGATCAGGAAATGACGGAGGCTCCAGCAGGATCGTGTGATCCTCGTCACAGAGCGTGTCACCTGTTGTGACGTTCTTGATGCCGACGATGGCGGCGATGTCCCCCGAATAAATTGTGTCGATATCTTCGCGCTTGTCGGCCTGAATTTGGATTAGGCGACTAATGCGATCACGCTTATTTGTCCGAGGGTTGTAGATCGTATCACCCTTAGTAACTTTTCCGGAATAAACGCGGAAGAACACCAACTTGCCGACAAATGGATCGGTCCAAAGCTTAAAAGCCAAAGAGCAAAACTTTGCGTTGTCGTCTGTAATCGCTTCAAGGGGCGCCAAAGTATCTGGATCCATCCCCTTTGCGGGCGGAATGTCGATTGGGCTTGGTAGATAGTCAATAACCGCATCGACAAGATACTGCACACCCTTGTTCTTAAAGGCCGAACCACCGACAACCGGGACGAATTTATTGGCGATAGTCTGACGCCTAATACCAGCCTTAAGCATCTCAATGCTGATTGGCCGTTCCTCAATGAAAGCCATGCCGATCTCATCGTCAAGATCCGCTATTGCTGAAACCAGCTCGCCGTAAGCGCTATCCACAAGCTCCCTCGCCTCCTCCGGTATTTCCTCAACTATATAGTTCGATCCCATTTTCTCGTCATCGAGATAGATAATCGCCCTTTTATTGATGATATCGTACTGCCCGCGCAGTTTATCCTCCGCACCAATCGGGATAAGTACCGGCCAAGCGTTGGCCCGGAGCTTGTTCCGCATGTCATTGATCGCGTTGTTGAAGTTCGCCCCGGTACGATCCATCTTGTTAACGAAAGCTATGCGCGGAACGTTGTACTTTGTCGCCTGGCGCCACACTGTTTCAGACTGCGGTTGCACGCCAGCCACACCGCAGAATACCGCGATGGCACCATCCAAAACCCGCAGCGAACGCTCAACTTCCGCCGTGAAATCGACATGCCCCGGAGTGTCGATGATGTTTACCCGCATCTTGATCGCCTCAAAAGCTTTGTACACCCCACTTTCTTTGCGCTGCTCCCAAAAGCACGTCGTTGCCGCCGACGTAATTGTGATACCGCGCTCCCGCTCCTGCTCCATCCAGTCAGTGACGGTAGTACCCTCATGCACCTCACCGATCTTGTGGATCATTCCCGTATAAAAGAGAATGCGCTCCGTCAACGTAGTCTTGCCGGCGTCGATGTGCGCGGCAATCCCTATGTTTCGCGTCCGCTCCAGCGGATATTGGCGATCCGGCGAATTCGGATTAGTTGTGAGTGGGACAGCGGCAGCTGACATATAAGAAAGTCGTAACCGAGACTAGAAACGGAAGTGGGCGAATGCACGATTTGCCTGAGCCATCTTGTGGGTGTCGTCGCGCTTTTTGATCGCGTTCCCCTGTCCGCTGGCAGCCTCCTTCAACTCATTTGCCAGCGCCTTCATCAGCGGGATATTTTTCCGAGCCTGAGCGTATCCAACGATCCAGCGCATAGCGAGCGCAAGCTGACGGGCCGGCGGAACTTCCATTGGCACCTGATACGTCGCACCACCTACACGGCGGCTCTTCACCTCCAAGCGAGGTTTCACATTATCGATCGCCCTGGTCAGAATCTCGAGGGGGTCGACCGCATCGGTGCCAGTGCGAGTCTCCTCAATCGCCGTATAGACGATGCGCTCCGCCAATGACTTCTTGCCGTCCTGCATGACCGTCGCAATAAGGCGCGCCACGACCGGACTGCCATAACGGGCGTCCAATTTTTCGATCTTATGAATGACTCGGCGACGACGGGACATGTGGAGTGATATTGAAAGTGATTACTTTTTCTTGCCCTTGGCCACCTCAGCATCGGCGCCCTTTTTGGGGCGCTTTGCCCCGTATTTTGACCGACTCCGGCGACGGCCATCCACCCCCAGCGCGTCGAGCGTTCCCCGGACAATATGATAGCGGACACCAGGCAAATCCTTAACGCGCCCACCACGAACCAGAACGATCGAATGCTCCTGAAGGTTGTGCCCCTCACCCGGAATGTAGGCGATGACCTCATAGCCGTTGGTTAGTCGCACTTTGGCAACTTTGCGCAGGGCCGAGTTAGGCTTTTTCGGCGTGCGCGTCATCACCTGCGTGCAGACTCCGCGGCGAAACGGACAATTGGTCAGCGCCGGTGATTTGGATTTCACCGTGACTTTCTTGCGCCCCTTTCGGACGAGTTGGTTGATGGTTGGCATTTGAAGATTGTTGTCGTTTCGGACGGCTGCATCCCGGCTTTATCCGGGGACTGAAAACCCCGCTGGAACGGGCTGATTCATTGCCCACCGGGAGCGGGGAGCGCGGACTTTAGGAGAATCGACCTGCTGTGCAAGCGATTTTCTTCGCGACCGCGATTATTTCCCTCCCCGCAGCTCGTCTGACCTCCACAAGAGACGCAGCTGCCGGCGAACCGGAGCCGCGGATGCTTGAGTGAAAACTCAGCCGAGCGCGAAAGGGGCCGGATATCTAGGCGACGCCGCGGACCGGTGCAAGGAGATGTTTGCGAAAAATTTCCCTCCTGCCAGCCATCGTCATCCCGCGGGATGATTCACTCCCCGAGCGCCGCCTCCTGCGCCCGGTTCGGCAGATCCCCAGCGTCAACCCCGCCCGCTCCATCAATTTGCGAAGCGGCTCCCATTCCGCCGCAATCTGGCGAAGCCTGACGGTGTAATTCTCATAAGCGATGACATCCGCAAAATCTGCGTTGCTCCCTGCTTGATATACGATGTCGTGGCGCGCCGCTTTCGAGGCCGCCCTACATCGGCGCCTTCACGCCCGGCCCGTGGTGCAGCGCATCCAGATTCAGTCGGAAGCCGGACGGCGTATCGTCCTCGGGCAGCATCTGCTTCTTTGCGACGTCGAGCGCCTTGCGCATCGCCGACTTGTTCACGCTGTAGAGCATCGCGGTGTCCTCGGTGATCTTGTTCTCGCGGAAATGCTTGAGCAGCGACTGCTCAAAGCTGTGCCAGCCGTTCTGGTAGTTGCTCTCGATAATGTCGTGAAAATCGCGAAGCTCGTTTTCGCCGAGCAGGATCGTCTCCCTGGTTCGCAGGCCGCTGCCCATGATCTCCGAGACCATGATTCGCCCGCCGCCGATTCTGGGCGCGAGCCGCTGGCTGATGACGTAGCGGAGCGTATCGGCAAGCCGCTGACGTATCTGCAGTTGCTCCTCGTTTGTGAACATGCCGATCACACGGTTGACCGACTGCGCCGCGCTGATCGTGTGCAGCGTGGAAAAGACGACATGCCCCGTCTCCGCCGCGGTCATCGCGATTTCCATAGTCTCCCGGTCGCGAATCTCGCCGACGAGGATGACCTTCGGCGCCTGCCGCAGCGCGGCGCGCAGGCCGACCGAGAAGTCCGAGAAATCCTTGCCCAGCTCCCGCTGGCTGAATGTCGCCTTGAGATGCGGATGCAGGAATTCGATCGGATCCTCCAGCGTCACCATGTGGATTTCCGACTGCTGATTCAGTTCGTTGAGCATCGCCGCGAGCGTCGTGGTCTTGCCGCTGCCGGTCGCGCCAGTGACGAAAATGATGCCCGTCTTCTCCTTGATGATCTCCTTGAATATCGGCGGGAGCTTCAGCCCCTCACAGGTCGGGATCTGCGTGCTCAGCTTGCGCATCACGATCGCGTGATTCCCGTTGTTTTTGAAAATGTTCACGCGAAACCGGGCGAGATTCGGCACCGAGTAGCTCGTGTCGCACGAGCCAAATGCCTTCAGGTCGCTCGCCAGGCGCTCATTGCCACCCATCAGCTTCAGCGCGATCGCCTCCACATGCGGCCCCTGCAGCGTCGGATACAGCCCCTCCACGTCCACGCCCCGCAGCTTTCCATACACCTCGATCTGCGGCGGGCGGCCGACCACGAAAAGCAGGTCCGACACCCCTTCGGTCGTGTTCACCATCGTCGTGATCACCGCATCGAGTGAAAGCGTCTGCTGCGCCTGCGGACGCGCCACTGTCGTGATGTTCGGCCGCACCTGCGGATGCGGCGCCTGGGCCGGTGACATTGCGTGTTGGCTCGTCGGATGGGGCTGGGATTGCATGCGTCTCGCGCACCCAATGAACACTTCCCGTGCCACAACCGCCCTCACGCGAGGCGATTGCCAGCCCGCCGCCCGCTCTCACGAAAGAGCGCCGATTTCCGGTGCCCGCGAGCGCGATTTCCGCCCAGCCGGCGCACCCGCCGCCCCACCCTGCAGCACAGCCCTGAGGAATGGCGCCGTCCGGCTGCGCGCGCTCTTTGCCACCTCCTCCGGCGTGCCCGTGGCGACGACCTCGCCGCCTGCTTCGCCGGCCTCCGGGCCGATGTCCACCACGTAGTCCGCGTCCGCGATCAGGCTGACATTGTGCTCGATGACCAGCACCGTGTTCCCGTCATCGACGAGCCGGTGCAGCACTTTCAGCAGTTCCGCCACGTCCGCCATGTGCAGGCCGATCGTCGGCTCCTCCAGCAGATAAAGCGTGGATTTCGCCTGCCGGTTCTCCCGCAGCCGCGCATTCTGCGCGCGCCCCAGCCCGCGGGTGAGTTCGCTTACGAGCTTCAGCCGCTGCGCCTCGCCGCCGCTCAGCGTCGGGCTGGGCTGGCCGAGCTTGAGATAGCCGAGCCCCGTGTCGCAGAGCAGCGCGAGCGGGCGCTGGATGCGCGGCTGCGCGGCGAAAAACACCGCCGCCTCGTCGAGCGTCATCGTCATCACATCGCCGATGCTCCGCTCGTTGTAGAGCACCTCCAGCGTCGCCGCGTTATACCGCGTGCCGCTGCATTCGGTGCATGGCACGTAGCTGGTGGGGAGAAAGTTCATCTCCACCTTGATCACGCCCTGCCCCTGGCACGTCTCGCAGCGCCCGCCTTCGCTGTTGAAAGAAAACCGGCTCGCCGTGTAACCGCGCATCCGCGCGACCGGCATCTGCGCAAACAGCGCGCGGATATCGTCGAAGACCTTGATGTACGTCGCCGGCGTCGAGCGCGACGTCTTGCCGATGGGCGATTGATCGACCTCATACACCGCCTCGATCCACTCGCGCACAGGCGCGGACTTCGTCGCCGAGGTGCCCGCCGACGTCTCCACGATGTGAATCACCGGCGCCGCCTTCGCCGCCTTCTTTCCGCGCCCGCTCTTAGCGGCGATCACTTTCGACGCGCGCCGCGTCAGCGCCTCCGAGACGCCCGGCTTGAGCACCCCGCGCATCAGCGTGCTTTTTCCGGAGCCGGAAATCCCCGTGACCACGCTCAGCCGCCCGAGCGGAAAGCGCACCTCGACGTCCTTCAGATTGTGCAAATCCGCGCCCTTCACCTCCAGCCACAGGCTCACATCCTTCAGCGGACGCCGCTCACCGCGCGTCGGGTGCTTCAGCGGCTCGCGCAAAAAGCGTCCCGTAGCCGACTGCGGCACGCGCTGGATTTCCGCGAGCGTCCCCTGCGCCACCACCTGCCCGCCGCGCGAACCCGCGCCCGGCCCCAGGTCGATGATCGTGTCCGCGCGCCTCATCGTATCCTCGTCGTGCTCCACGATGACCACCGAGTTGCCCTTGCGCTTGAGCGCTTCCAGCGTGTCGAGCAGCGCGACATTGTCGCGCGGGTGCAGGCCGATGGTCGGCTCATCGAGCACGTAAAGCACGCCGCGCAGATTCGAGCCGAGCTGCGCCGCCAGCCGGATGCGCTGGCTCTCGCCGCCGCTCAGCGTCTTCGCCGAGCGGTTCAGCGCGAGATAGTCGAGCCCCACCGAGCCCATGAAATTCAGCCGCTGCTCCACCTCCGGCACGATGTCCTGTGCGATCGGCTTCTGCGCCTCGGGAAACTTCAGCCCGCCGAGCAGCGCGAGCGCACCCTTCACAGCCAGCGCCGTGAATTCATCGATCGTCCGCTCCTGCACCCTCACATGCCGCGCGACCTCATTCAGCCGCGCGCCGGCGCAGCTCGCGCACGGTTTCGCCTCGCCGTCCTCCAGCCGCTCGTGCTGCCGCTCCTGCGCCACCTCGATCTCGATCTGCGACTCGAGCTTCGGATCCACGTGCGCCTTCCACACCTCGCCAAAGCCCTTGCACTCCTCGCACCAGCCGTGCGGCGAATTGAATGAAAACAGCCGCGGGTCCAGCTCCTCAAAGGACTGCCCGCAGCCGGGGCAGCTCAGCTCCGTGCTCAGGACGGTCGCGCGATTCTGCTCGTCGAGCACCTTCGCTGTGCCCTTGCCGATCTCCATCGCGCGCTTCACCAGCGCCGGCACCGCCTTCGCCGTGGTGCACTCGCCGATCAGCACGTCAATCGTGTGCTCACGGAAGCGCTCCAGCTTCGGAAAGCGGTCCACGCGCTCGATTTTTCCATCCACCAGCAGCTCCTCGAATCCCTGCCGCTCCGCCCATTTCGCCACCTCGGCGTGAAAGCCTTTGCGCGCCTTCACCAGCGGCGCGAGCACTCGGACGCGGCCCTTCGCCGCCAGCGCCGCGACCTTCTTTGTCACCGCCGCGAGCGTCTGCTTCTCCACCGCGATCTCGCACGTCGGGCAGAACTGCGTCCCCAGTTTCGCAAACATCAGCCGCAGGAAATGATAGACCTCCGTGACGGTCGCGACCGTGGATTTCCCGCCGCCGCGCGTGATCCGCTGCTCGATCGCCACGCTCGGCGGCAGCCCCGAGATCAGGTCCACGTCGGGCTTTTCGAGCTGCTCCACAAACTGGCGCGCGTACGGCGACATCGAGTCGAGAAAGCGCCGCTGCCCCTCCGCAAACAGCAGGTCAAAGGCGAGCGTGGACTTCCCGGAACCGCTCAGCCCGGTGATGATCACCATCTGGTCGCGCGGAATATCCAGCGAGATGTTCTTCAGATTGTGCTCCCGCGCCCCGCGCACGCAAATCGCGGATTGCGGGCGATAGGCCATGGACTGCGGCTCCTCGGCCACGCGCAGCGCGTCGTCCCCGCCATCCTTCATCCATCCCTCATCCAGACGCCGCCCGCTCAGCAGCTCCCGCAGATACCGCCCGGTGTGCGATGCCTCGCATTTCGCGACTTCTTCCGGCGTCCCCGCCACGACCACGAGCCCGCCATCCGCACCAGCCTCCGGACCGAGGTCGATCACATGGTCCGCGCATTTGATGACCTCCAGATTGTGCTCGATGACGAGCAGCGAATTACCCTGCGCCACCAGCCGGTCGAAGACGCGGATGAGCATCGCCACGTCGTCAAAATGCAGCCCCGTCGTCGGCTCGTCGAAAATCAGCAGGCAGTTCTCGTCCTTCTGATTCGTGAGCCGCTCGACCAGCTTCAGCCGCTGCGACTCGCCGCCGCTCAGGATATTCAGCGGCTGGCCGAGCGCGAGATAGCCCAGCCCCACCTCCTCCAGCACCACCAGCGGCTTCACCATTTTCTTTTCGCCCATCTCGGAGAAAAAGCGGATCGCCTCCGTGACCGTCAGCTCCAGCACGTCGTGGATGGATTTCCCAGCGAGCCGGATTTCCAGCACATGCGCCTGGTAGCGCCGCCCCTCGCACTCCGGGCAGCGGATGAAGACATCGCTCAGAAACTGCATCTCGATCTTCTCGAAGCCATTCCCCCCGCAGCGCTCGCAGCGTCCCACGCCCGAGTTGAAGGAAAACGCGCTCGCCGTCAGCCCCTGCGTGACCGCGTCCGGCGTCTCGGCGAAAAGATCGCGGATGCCGTCGAAGACGCCGAGATACACCGCCGGCGTCGAGCGCGGCGTGCGAGAGAGCGGCGACTGATCCACCATCACCACCTGCTCGATCTTGTGCGCACCGAGCAGCTTCTTCAGCGCGCCCGGCGCCTCGTCGGTCGCCAGGTTTTTCGCCGCGAGCAGATTTCCATAAAGCACGTCGTGAACGAGCGTGCTCTTCCCCGAGCCGGACACGCCCGTGACGCACGCGAAAACGCCAAGCGGAAACTCCACGTCGATCCCCTGGAGATTGTTCTCCCGCGCGCCCTTCACCGAGATGGAGCCGCGCGCCTTCCGCCGCTTCGCCGGCACCGGGATGGACTTCGCCCCTGTGAGATAGTCCGCCGTGAGGGACGTCGCGGATTTCCGCGTGAGCAGTGCGCCGAGCGGCCCGCTGAAAACCAGCTCCCCGCCCGCCGCCCCGCGCCCTGGCCCGATCTCCACGAGATTGTCCGCCGAGCGGATCACCGCCTCGTCGTGCTCGACCACGAGCAGCGTGTTCCCTTTGTCGCGGAGCTGCTGCATCACGCGGATCAGCCGGCCCGTGTCGCGCGGGTGCAGCCCGATGCTCGGCTCATCCAGCACGAACAGCGTGTTCACCAGCGACGCGCCCAGGCACGTCGTCAGATTCACGCGCTCCACCTCCCCGCCGCTCAGCGTCCGCGTCGGACGGTCGAGCGAGAGATAGCCGAGCCCCACCTCGTCGAGGTAGCCGAGCCGCGAGCAGACTTCGTTCGTCAGCATCTCCGTGGTGGCGTCCATCTTGCGAGGCGTCTCCTGCTCTTGATCCTGCTCTTGATCCTGATCCCTCCTCATTTTTTTGCCATTGGTCGCCGGAGAGGAGGGATCAAGAGCAGGAGCAAGAGCACGATCAGGAGGAGACAGCAGCCCGCGCAGCTCCCGCACCGGCATCCCCATCAGCA
>JANOBH010000513.1:0-15891 GCA_031411535.1 Chthoniobacter sp.
CTCCGGCCCGAGCTGCTGCGCGCGGATGCGGAGGGGCTTTACCCGATCCTGCGCGAGCGCACGCCGGTGCGGATGGACCTCACGCACTCCGCGTGGAGCGACATTTTTTTCCTCGGCATGGATTTTCCCGAGGGTGCGAAAGTGCTGAACATCTCCGTCGATCTCGGCGTGCACGGGCGCGACGCCGAGCCGCAGCCGCCGGTGAGCGCGTGGCTGCGCGTGATCGACCGGCCGGTGCTGCGGCTCGTCTCCGTGGATCTCGGCGCGAGCGCGGAGATCGCGTCGCTTGGCGAGGTTTTCGATTTTGCG
This sequence comes from Chthoniobacter sp., assembly GCA_031411535.1. Lineage (GTDB taxonomy): Bacteria > Verrucomicrobiota > Verrucomicrobiia > Chthoniobacterales > Chthoniobacteraceae > Chthoniobacter. Next base: position 310 of record JANOBH010000513.1, read on the forward strand.
AAGGACTATCTCGGCCTTTTGAAAGCGGCGGTTATCGCGAGCGGCATCGTGCCGCCGGGCATCGAGGGCTCGGGGCAAAGCCTCGCCGATCTGCTCGCGCAGATGCTCGGGCCGGGGCGCGGCCTGGAACTGGTGTCGAGCGTGAATGACATCCCGAAAGGTTCGCGGCTTGCCGTCTCCACGAACCTGCTCGCCGCGCTCATCGGCGTGCTGATGCGCGCGACCGGGCAGGCGGAATCGCTCACCGGCCCGCTGGGCGAGGCGGAGCGGCGGCTGGTGCTCGCGCGGGCGCTGCTCGGCGAATGGCTCGGCGGCAGCGGCGGTGGCTGGCAGGACTCGGGCGGCGTGTGGCCGGGGATCAAGCTGATCGAAGGCGTGCCGTCGCAAGCGGGCGACCCGGAGCACGGTGTTTCGCGCGGCCGGCTGATGCCGACGCATCACGTTTTCACGCGCGAGGAAATCCCGGAAAGAGCGCGGCAGGCGCTGCAGGATTCGCTCGTCGTGGTGCACGGCGGCATGGCGCAAAACGTGGGGCCGATCCTCGAAATGGTGACGGAGAAATACCTGCTGCGCTCCGCTGCGGAATGGAGCGGACGGCAGGAGGCGCTGGGCTTTCTCGACGAGATCCTCGACGCGCTGCGCGACGGCGACATCGCCCGCGTGGGCGGCGCGACGACGCGCAATTTCACCGGGCCGATCCAGACGATCATCCCGTGGGCCTCGACCTACTACACTGAGCGCCTGATCGAGCAGGTGCGCGCGGAGTTTGGCGCGGAGTTCCTCGGCTTCTGGATGCTCGGCGGCATGAGCGGCGGCGGGATGGGCTTCATGTTTGCGCCGGCGCGAAAGGCGGAGGCGCAGCAGCGGCTGGGCGAGATCATGGCTGCCGTGAAAAAGGAACTCGCGTCGTCGCTGCCCTTCGCGATGGAGCCGGTGGTCTATGATTTCCGCATCAATGAAAACGGCACTTTCGCCGACCTGCTGCCGGGGAACACAGCCCTGATGCCGAAGGGCTACTACCTGCTCCGCGCGCCAGAGCTGCTGCGCCGCGATCCGAAATCGCTCCCCGCGCAGGACCGCGCGGAGCTGGACAAATTCGCCGCCGCCTGCCGCACGCAGCCCGAGCTGCGCGGAGTGGTGCAGGAGCTTTTCGACGCGCTGCTCCCGCGCGGCCGCGAGGACAAGGCGGGCGCGCAATCGCTCGACGATCTGCTGCCGGAGAACGGCTTCGACCCCGAGGCGCACACGCAGATCCGCGGCGACATGAAGGCCGGCCGCATCGGCCTCGCGCAAAACCGCCTGCCCGCGAACACCGTCATCGAGGACGTGCGCGCGGACGACGTGGCGGACTCCAGAATCCCGGCCGCGGCGCAGCACGCCGCACGCGGGCTGGAGGCGCTGCGCCGCGGCGAGGCGGCGGTGGTGACGCTGGCCGCAGGCGCGGCGAGCCGGTGGACGCAGGGCGCGGGCGTGGTGAAGTCGCTGCACCCCTTCTGCAAACTCGGCGGGCGGCACCGCACCTTCCTCGAAACGCATCTCGCAAAGTCGCGCCACGTCTCGCGACTCGCGGCGGCGGAGGTGCCGCACATTTTCACCACGAGCTACCTCACCCACGGGCCGATCTCGGCCGTCCTGGCGGCGCGGAAAAACTACGGCTACGAAGGCCCGCTGCTCCTTTCGCGGGGCAAGAGCGTGGGCCTGCGCCTGGTGCCGGCGGCGCGCGACCTGCGCTTTGCGTGGGAGGAGATGCCGCAGCAGGTGCTCGACGAGCAGCAGCAGAAAGTCCGCGACTCCCTGCGCGCCGCGCTCCTCCGCTGGGCGGAAGCCGCCGGCGAGGCGACGGACTACCGCGACAACCTGCCGCTGCAATGCCTCCACCCGGTCGGGCATTTCTACGAAATCCCGAATCTGATCCGCAACGGCACGCTCGCCGCCCTGCTCCGCCAGCGCCCGCAGCTCCGCACGCTGCTGCTGCACAATATTGACACCGTCGGCGCGAACCTCGATCCGGCCCTGCTCGGCCAGCATCTCGAAAGTGGCGCGACGCTGAGCTTCGAGGTGATCACGCGCCGGCTCGAAGACCGCGGCGGCGGACTGGCGCGCGTGGACGGCCGCGTCCGGCTCGTCGAGGGGCTCGCGGTGCCGCGCGAGGAGCTGGAATTCGGACTGACCTATTACAATACGATGACGACGTGGATCGACATCGACGGGCTGCTCACGGCTTTCGGTCTCACCCGCGCCGACCTCGAAGATGGGCCGCGCGTCACCGCCGCCATCCGCGCGCTGGCGGCGAAAGTGCCGACCTACATCACGCTCAAAGACGTGAAAAAGCGCTGGGGCCACGGGCAGGAGGACATCTTCCCGGTCGCGCAATTTGAGAAGCTATGGAGCGATCTCACGGCGCTGCCGGAGATCGCGAGCCGCTTTGTCGTCGTCCCGCGCCTTCGCGGCCAGCAGCTCAAGGAGCAGGCCCAGCTCGACGGCTGGCTGCGCGACGGCTCGGCGGCTTACGTGGAAGGGCTCTGCGATTTCGCGTAGCGCGGGAATCGACAAGCCCCGCGCCCGCGTGCATAAACCGCGGCAATGTTCAAACGCTCGACCTCATCGCCAGTCTCCGTCGTCACCGGCGGCGCCGGCTTCCTCGGCTCGCATCTCACCGACCGCCTCCTCGCCGAAGGCCACCGCGTCATCGCGATCGACAACTTCCTCACCGGCTCGACCGCCAACATCGAGCACCTCGCCGGGAACGAGAACTACCGCCTCATCAAGCACGACGTCTCGAACTTCATCTTCCTGCCGGACGACGTGGATTACATTTTCCACTTTGCCTCGCCCGCCTCGCCGATCGACTACCTCGAGCACCCGATCCCGACGCTGAAAGTCGGCTCGCTGGGCACGCACAACGCGCTCGGGCTGGCCAAGGACAAAAATGCGGCATTCCTGCTGGCGAGCACCAGCGAGTGCTACGGCGACCCGCTCGTCCACCCGCAGCGCGAGGACTACTGGGGAAATGTGAACCCCATCGGCCCGCGCGGCGTTTACGACGAGGCAAAGCGCTTCGCCGAGGCGATGACGATGGCCTACCACCGCTTCCACAAGGTCAACACGCACATCGTCCGCATTTTCAACACCTACGGGCCGAGGATGCGCCTGCGGGACGGGCGCGTGGTGCCCGCCTTCATCGGCCAGGCGCTCACCCCCGAGCCGCTGACGATCTTTGGCGACGGCTCGCAGACGCGCTCCTTCTGCTACTGCTCGGACCTGATCGACGGTATTTTCAAACTCTCGCAGTCCACTTTTCACGAGCCGGTGAATATCGGAAATCCGCGCGAGATGACGATCCGGCAGTTTGCCGAGGAAATCATCCGCATCACCGGAACGACCGCGGCCATTGAGTTCCGACCGCTCCCCGTGGACGATCCTAAAGTGCGCCAGCCGGACATCACGCGGGCGAAAACCGTGCTAGGCTGGGAGCCGCGCGTGGACTTTGACGAGGGAATCAGGAAAACGATTGATTACTTCCGAACCCGCATAAAATAAGGATTCGCGGCCCGTCGCGATTTTTTCCTTCCCAACCCCCGGCAAAATCATCAACAACAGCAAGCTCCCCCGCCGATCCGAAAGAAGCTAAGAAAACCCTCCCATGAAAACCCTTACTCTCTCCGCCTGCGCCATTCTCGGATTTGCCATTCATGCCTCCGCCCAGGTGCCCATCGGACCCGGAGCCATCAAACTGGGAAAAGTGCAGCCCGCCGTCGTCAAAACACCGGATTACTCGCTCAAGATCGGCCCCGAAAAGCGCTCGAAGGTCGGCGAGTGGCTGGAGATCGAGGTCGAGTTTGAAACCAAGGCCGAGGAGATCGACGAGATCACCCTTCAATACACGATCATGTTTGAAAACAAGCTGCTCGACGGCCAGGTCACGCACGTGAACATCCCGAAGGGCCGCGAGCACTATTCCGTGATGTATGTCTCGCCGCGCGCGCTCGAGAAGCTGACCGGGGGCAAGGCGCTCACCGCGGGCAGCATCCAGAATGTCTGGGTCGTGGCGTCGAAGCAGGGCCAGGTCCTCGATCAGGCCGCTGTCAAAAATGTGGCGATCCCCAACCTTCCGCACATCGCAGGACTGGTCCTGAACAAGTCCGAAACGCCATTCGCCCCTCTCTACTTCGACCGGTACGAAGCGATCAAAACGGCACGCTAAGCGACTGACGCTCGAGTTTTCATGGCCGCACCCACCCGCATCCTGAGCCTGAGTCTCGGCAACCAGACTGTCGCGCTCGCCGAATTCATCACCGGACAGAACGGGGGCCTCGTCCTCGCCTCGCACCAGACGCGCGAGCTTCTGGCTGACCCCGCCGCCGATTCCACGCGGCTCGCGCAGACCAAACTCGTGCTCGACGAGATGGTGCAGGGCGCCGCACTGAAGACCGCAAAGGTCAACTACGCGGTTTCCGCGCAGTCCGTCTTCACACGCTTCGTCAAGCTGCCCTCCGTCGGCGAGGAGCAGGTGGACCAGATCGTCACCTTTGAGGCGCAGCAGAACGTCCCCTACCCGATCGACGAGGTCGTCTGGGACTACCAGCTCGTCGATAGCGGCGATCCGAGCCAGGTGGAGGTCGTCATTGTCGCGATCAAGTCTGACCTTCTGGATGACATCAATGCAGCAGTCGAGGACGCGAACCTCCAGACCACACTGGTCGATGTCGCCCCGATGGCACTCTACAACGCGTACCGCTACAACTACAGCGACGTGGACGGCTGCTCGCTGATCATCGACATCGGCGCGCGCACCACGAACCTCATATTCATCGAGCCGCACAAGGTTTTCAGCCGCAGCATCCCGAACGGAGGCAGCACGATCACCCAGGCGATCGCCCGGGACTTCAACGAGCCCTTCGGAGCGTCCGAGGAGCGGAAAAAGCGCGACGGTTTCGTCAGCCTCGGCGGAGCCTACGCCGAGCCCGAGGACCCGGATGTCGCGCGCGTCTCCAAGATGATCCGCAACTCGATGACCCGCCTCCACGCGGAAATCGCGCGCTCGATCAGTTTCTACCGCTCGCAGCAGGGCGGCGCGCAGCCGCAGCGCGTCTATCTGAGCGGCGGAAGCGTCACACTGCCCTACATGCGGGAGTTCTTTCACGAGAAATTCCAGCTTCCCGTCGAGTTCTTCAATCCGCTCCGCAACGTCACCGTCGGAGGCAGCCTGAATCTCGAAGAAGTCGGCCGCAACGCGCACCGCATGGGTGAACTCGTGGGCCTCGCACTCCGCGGCACGAGCAACTGCCCGATGGAGCTGAACCTCCGCCCGGTGCGCGTGATCAAGCGCCACCAACTCGCCGAGCGGCGCCCCTACATCCTGCTCGCCGGTGTCTGCACCCTCCTCACACTGACTGCCTGGTGGCTCTACTTTAACAACGCGGCCGCGGTGACCAATCAGGTCGCCGATCGGCTCACCCCGCAGGTCAACAGCCTAAAGGATTTCGAGAACCGGATGAACGCCGCCAAGGCGGAAATCAAGGCCCAGCAGGAGACCGCGGCACCCCTGCTCGTCGCCGTGGCCGACCGCGCCTACTGGCTGAAAGTTATCGAGGACATCAACACGCGGCTTCCGAAGGATCTGGTCTGGGTTACTTCGTTAGAGGTGAAGGTCGCGAAGCAGGACGGAGCCGACGCCATCCCGTCCGCTCCTCCCGGCGGAAAGGGAAAAGCCGCCGAACCGATCGGGCGGACACTCCTGCTCAAGGGCCTCTGGCTCTTCAACGACCGCCCCGAGCCTGCGACGGTGGTCAATGATTTCATCGCCAAACTGAAAGAATCGCCGCTCTACGTGACCGTGGATGACCCCACGCAGGGTTATAAGCGATCCTCCTCCAACGATACGGAATGGGCCTACGAGTTTGAGATCCCTCTGCTCTTGAAAAATCCTGCCGCCGCCATTGCCAGCCCCAAATGAACTGGATCAAAGAGAACAAATTCCTCACCGGGTTTTTTGCCACGATGGCCGTAGGCGTCGGCGCACTCGGCTACCTGTTGTTTTCCGCAATGGGCGCGGCTGACGAAGCCTCGAACCTCTACGCCGCGCAGGCGGCGGAACTCGACCGGCTTCAAAACCTGCCCCTCTCCCCGAACAAGAAGAATCTCGACGCGCTGGTCGCGCAGAAGAAAGACGCCGTTGTCGCCATCGAGGCCTTTCAGTCGATGCTCGCAGGCAAATCGTTCCCAATCGAGCCGATGACTCCCGAGGGTTTTCAGGACAAGCTCAAGGCGACGAAAACCGCGGTCGTGGAAAAAGCCCAGGGCGCAACTAAACTCCCGGAAAAATTCTTCCTCGGTTTCGACCCCTACGAATCCCGCCCACCGGACAACAAGGATGTCGCCGCACTCCTCGGCCACCAGCTCAAGGCGATCGAGTGGCTGTTCGGTCAGTTGATCGACAGCCGGGTGACGGAAGTCAAAACCATCAAGCGCGAGCCGCTGCCTGAAGAGTCTGGCAAGCCGGGCGCAGCGGAGAAGGCAGACAAGAAGGGAAAGGCCGCCCTGCTCAGGACGAGCACGGTGGACATCACCATGCAGTGCCGGCAAAACGCACTCGCCACGTTCTTGAACGCGCTCGTGACTCCCAACGCGCCACAGTTCTACACCGTTCGCACGATCCGTCTGAAAAATGAAAACGAGAAAGGTCCGCAGCGGGTCGATCCCAATGCACTCGTCGCCGACGCGGGTGCCATCTCACCTCCGCCGGGGGCACCTCCAGCTCCAGGTGCGCCGGCAGCGCCTGCGACACCGCAGCCGGTCGCCAAATATATCGTCGGTGAAGAGCAGCTCGAAGTGACGCTGCAAATCGAGATCGTCGATTTCGCCAAACCCGCCTCCGCTGCCACTCCCTCGAAATAGTCTATGGACTGGATCAAAAAACATTACGACCAGTTCGCGCTTGCCCTCCTCGCGCTGGCTCTGCTCGTTTTCTCCGTCATCCTCATTCTCCGTGCGCAAAGCTTTGGAACCCGGTTTTCCGCAGCCACTGCCACTGCAATCCCGCGTGACAAGGTCCCCCCGCTGGTGCTGGACCAAGTCGAGGAGGCAAAGGTCGTTTTGGAAAATCCCCCGCAGTGGAAGGAATCGGAATCCCGCAAGCTGGGCACGACGGAAAAGACGCGTGGTTCGCTATTTGTTTCCGACCGCTACGTCATAAGCAAGGACACAAAAACGCCGAAAAAGCCCATCGGAGAGAAGTTCTATACCGACACGCTGACCGCAAAGGAGATCGATAACTCTTGGTTTATCGACAACAATCTCCCGCTGCTCGACCCGGCGGTCCCGCTTCAGGATCCGGACGGCGATGGCTTCCTCAATGAGGACGAATGGCGCGGGGGCACCGACCCCAATAAGAAAGATTCTCATCCTGCCTACCACACGAAGCTGTTCGTCAAACAGTTCATCCGCGTCCCTTTCCGCCTGCTTTTCAAAGCCTACGATGGCGATCCTAAAACAGGCACGCCGGACAAGTTTGAATATCAACTCGACACCATCGATTTCCGGCAACCAAGCCAGTTCTTGAGGCTCGGCGCCGCGGTTGCGAATACGAAGTTCAAGTTGGAAAAATTTGAGTACAAGACGAAGCCAAATCCAAGCACCGGGGAACACGAAGACGTGTCCGAACTGACGATCGTCAACGAGGAGACGAAAGAACCGGTCATCCTCATCCTTAATCGCGTCACAGACTCGCCGGACTACTTTATGAAATTCGTCTATCAGTGGACCAATCCGCCGATGGAATTTCCCCCGGTGAAGAAGCTCGGAGAGTTTGTCCTGAAGCCAAATGTCACTGAAAAGTACAAACTCATTGACAGCAAAGAGGGCCGCGCACTAATACAAGCGCCCGACGGCAAGCAGATCGAGATCCTCCCGGATCCGCGCATCAAAAAGTAGCCGCTGCCGTCCATCCGCCCCCGCGCATCTCGCCGCCACCGGCAATCCGGCGGCATCAATTACCCGACCACTCCGAACCTAAATCCGCACCCATGACCAAACCCCCACTCGCCACCACGATATCCTCCCTGCTGGTTGCTTCGATGATCGTCACGCCGTCCCTTTCGTTCGCCGCCGGTGGCGTTCAGGGCGCTGCGGAGCGCGAGTTGATGCGCCGGCAGAATTACGAAGATCGCGGAAAGGAAATGCTCGAGAACGGCGATCGGGCAATGAAGGTCCGCGACTACGAGAAGGCGACCGCCTATTACAAGCAGGCCTGCGATTTCATCCCCGACTCCCCAAACACAAAGGGCCTCCGCAGGGATGCGCTTGACGGGTTCTGCGATGCGAGCTGCAAACTTGCGGAACAGCGGATCAGCGAGGGACGCTACGCAGACGCGGAAAACACCCTTCGGATTGCCACTGACGAGCGCTACAATCCCCGGTGCAAGCAGGCCATCCTGATCCTCGCCCATCTCGAAGATCCGGAATACTACAACCGCACCATCGGGCCGGCATTCCGCGGCAACGTGGAAAAAGTGAAGCAGCTCTTCATCGAGGCGAAGGGCTATTACGACACCGCCCGTTACGACCTCGCGTTCAAACGCTGCGAGCAGATTCTGAATCTCGATCCCTACAACAAGTCCGCACGGGCTTTGGAAGAGCAGATCAACCGCGCCAAAAGCGACTTCCATGTCACCAGCTACAATGAAACCCGCTCCCGGGCGATCGAGAGGGTCGATAAGGCGTGGTCCAACCCTGTCCGGCGCTTTAATGTCGATCCCAACATCGGCCTGATCGTCGAGCCCTCCAAGGATCCGGGAAACATCGCGCGGATTCAGCGGAAGCTGGAGCGCATCATCATTCCGAAGCTCGAATTCAAGGAGGCCACGATCCGCGAGGCCGTGGACTATCTGAAGAAGAAGAGCATCGAACTCGACCCCGACGAACCAAAGACCGGCGTGAATATCGTGCTTAAGCTTGAGGGTGGCCCGAATATCGGCGTTCCCGATGCCCCCGCCGCCGCGCCGGTGTCCGCCATCCCCGGACTGGACGCTCCCGCCGCCGCTCCCGCATTCCCGGCTGCGGCTCCGATGGCGATTGGCAATCCAGCGGACGCCCGCATCACCGTTTCGCTATCGAACATCCCAATGATCGAGGCGCTGAAATACGTAACCGGATTGGCCAATCTCAAGTTCAAGGTCGAGCCCTACGCGGTCTCCGTGGTGCCAGCGAGCACGAATACCGACATTATGATCACCAAGGAGTGGAAGGTCCGGCCGGATCTGATCCCGCGCTCCCAGGCTGGCGGTGCCGGCGGCGGCGGCGCTTTGGCGGCGCCGGCTTTCGGCGGCGGCGGCGGCGGCGGCGGCGCCAACGATGTGACCAGGGGCGGCTCTGGAATTGCAGACCGCGAATCCGCCAAGAACTGGCTCATCGCCAATGGCGTCCAGTTCAACGGCCAGTCCTCGGCGGTTTACATCGTCAGCAGCAGCCGCCTGATCGTCCGCAACACCCAGGAGCAGCTCGATCTCATCGATACCATCATCAGCTCCGGCATCAATCCTGGCGGCCCAACCCAAGTGGAGATCGAGGCGAAATTCGTCGAGATTTCCCAGAACAATCTCAAGGAACTCAGCTTCGACTGGCTCCTCGGGCAGTTCAATGCGCCCGCGACAAAGAATGTCTTCCTCGGCGGCGGCACCAGCGGCACCGGCGCGGCCACCAACCCCTTGGATTTCCCATTCGTCGCCCCAGGCAACGCTCCAGTCGGCACGTCCCCGCTCACAGGGGCCAATCGCAGCGGAGGAACGGCAATCAGCGCAAACGCCATCGATGCCCTGCTCTTCGGTGCAACGGGCGCGAGCAAACTCGCGCCAGCCTTGGGTGCGCTCTCCGGCGTCTTCACCGATCCCCAGTTTCAGGTCGTGATCCGCGCCCTGAACCAGAAAAAGGGCGTCGATCTCCTCTCCGCACCGCGTGTGACGACGAAAAGCGGCCAGCGTGCTGTGATCGAGATTATCCGCGAATTTAAATATCCCACCGAATTCGATCCTCCTCAGATTCCGCAGAGCGTAGGCGGCAACTTCAATGCAAATACGGGTGGAGTGGGTGGGCTATTGGGAGGGACGACTCAGAATTCCTTCCCTGTCACACCGACCACGCCGACTGCGTTCGAGGTCCGGAATACGGGTGTGACCCTCGAAGTGGAACCGGTCGTTGGACCCGACGGCTACACGATCGATCTCAACCTCGTCCCTCAGGTCGTCGAGTTTGAAGGCTTCATCAACTACGGCAGCCCGATCCAGACGACGTCCACCAACCCGCTTGGGGTCACAGTGACCAACGTGATCACGCCCAACGTGATCAACCAGCCGATCTTCAGTACCCGCAAGGTGACGACCAGCGTCAGCATCTTTGACGGTAACACGGTCGTCCTCGGAGGCCTGATGCGCGAGGACGTCCAGAAGGTCGAGGACAAGGTGCCAATTCTCGGGGATATCCCGATCATTGGCCGCCTCTTCCGCTCCAGCGTCGATCAGCACTTGAAACGCAACCTCGTGATCTTTGTCTCCGCCCGCCTGATGAAGCCCGACGGCGATCCCGTGCGGTTTGATGAGGAGAAGGAAGAGATCATCGAGACGCTCGCTCCGCCGGATCTCGGGATTTCCGACCTCCCGCTGATGTCGAAGTAAGGGGCCCGTGCCCGTCCTCGGCGTCACCGGCGGCATTGCCACTGGGAAATCGTCATTCGCCGGCCTGTTGCTGCGCTGTTTTTCGGCCGAGTTTTTTGATGCCGACCGATGTGCGCACGACCTGCTCGCCAATGACGATGCGACGATCAGGTCGGTTGTAGAGACTTTCGGTGCGGACGTATGCGACGCGTCGGGAAAGCCGGACCGCGCCAGATTGCGCTCGCTTGTCTTCCATGATGAGTCGCGCCGGCGACAACTCGAACAGATCCTGCATCCACTTATCCGCCAGCGATGGACGGATCGCGCCGGGGAAGTCGCCCGCGAGGGCGACTGGTTCGTCGTGGACATCCCGCTCCTTTTTGAAACACAAACCGAGGCGTACTTTGACAGGATCGTCGCCGTCGCCTGTTCGCCCGCGACGCAGCGGCGGCGGCTCACGGAGCAGCGCACCCTGAGCGCCGCGCTGGCGGAAAGGATCATCACCTCCCAGCTCGATCTCGCGACGAAAATCAACAAAGCCCATCATGTCATCTGGAACGACTCCACCCTCCCCTGTCTCGAACGGCAGGCCCGACTCCTCGCCGGCTGGCTCAGCCCAGCCTTCGGCTGACGCCCCCGGCGGGAAAGCGGCCGGCGGACCGGACACCCCGCCCGCACCGACGTCTCCCGCGGAACTGTGGATCGACGAGCTACACTCGGAACCGCTCGCCGCCCTCGTCGCCCGCGCCGAGACGCTGCGCCTCCGCCTCAATCCGGATCGTACCCGGCACCACCTCGTCTTTGAGCTGCTCAAAGCCTACGCCTCGCGCGGCACGGAGCTTTTCGCAGACGGCATCCTCGAGCTCTCCCCGCAAGGCAGCGGCTTCCTCCGCTGGCCGTGCTACAATTTCCGCTCCCTGCCACAGGACGTTTACGTCTCCCAACAGGCCGAGCGCCAGTTTGGCCTGCGCAATGGCCACCGCCTCTCCTGCCGGATTCGGACACCCCGCGACCGGGAGAAATACCTGACACTCGACCGGGTGCTGAGCATCGAGGGGATCCCCGCGGAATCGTGGACGCCGACGAAGGACTTCGAGCATCTGACCGCACTCCACCCGACCGAGCGCATCGTCCTCGAAAACCAGAAGAGCCACTCCATCACCGGCCGCGCCCTCGACATCATCGCCCCGCTCGGCCGCGGCCAGCGCGGACTCATCGTCGCCCCGCCGCGGACCGGCAAGACGATCCTGCTCAAGGACATCGCGCAGTCCATCATCATCAATTCCCCCGAAACCCACGTCATCCTTCTGCTCGTTGATGAGCGCCCGGAGGAAGTCACCGACTTCCGGCGCAGCGTGAACTGCGAGATCTACTCCTCCACTTTCGACGAAAGCCCGCAGCGCCACACCGCCATCGCCGAGCTCGTCAGCGAGCGGGCGAAACGGCTCGTCGAGCTGCGGCGGCACGTCGTCATCCTGCTCGACTCCATCACCCGCCTCTCGCGCGGCTACAATAACCTCCAGGGAAACCGCGGGCGCACGATGTCCGGCGGCGTCGATTCCAAGGCGCTCGTGAAGCCCAAGAAATTCTTCAGCAGCGCGCGCAATACCGAGGAGGGCGGCAGCCTCACCATCCTCGCCACCGCACTCATCGAGACCAACAGCCGCATGGATGACCTCATCTTTGAGGAGTACAAAGGCACCGGAAACATGGAAGTCCGCCTCGACCGCGGCCTCAGCGACAAGCGCATCTTTCCCGCCATCAATTTCCTCCAGTCCGCCACCCGGCGCGACGAACTCCTTTACCACCCGCAGGAATTCGACCGCATCAGCATCCTCCGCCGCCAGCTCGCCATGCTCCCCGCTCTCGAAGCCACCGAGGTGCTCGTCCACGCCCTGCGCGCCACCAAAAACAACGCCGAACTCCTCCTCACCGGCCTCCGCAGCTAGCGCCTCCCCCTCCTTCTCCTTCTTCATCTCCCTCTGAAAAGACGCGAAGATGGAGAAGGAGAAGGAGAAGACGACTGCCCCGGCCATCACACCCAGCCATGCAGCCACTCATCGACACACCCGACGCCCTCGCGCACATCCTCCCTCTCCTTGCGCCGCACGCGCGCATTCCCATCGATACCGAGGCGGACTCGCTCCACTGCTATTTTGAAAAGCTCTGCCTCATCCAGATCAGCGTCCCCGGCCATGATCTGCTGATCGATCCCCTCGCCCCGCTCGATCTCGCGCCGCTCTTCGGCTCACTCGCGGGAAAGGAACTCATCATCCACGGCGCCGACTACGACCTGCGCCTGCTGCGCCGCGTCGGCTACCCCGGACCCGCGTCGGTTTTCGACACCATGATCGCCGCACGGCTCGCAGGCATCACCCAGTTCAGCCTCGCCGCGCTCATCCTCAAATACTTCGGCGTCACCATCGCCAAAGCCTCGCAGAAGGCCAACTGGGCGCTGCGTCCCCTGCCGCCGCAGATGAGCGACTACGCCGTCAAGGACACCCATTACCTCGCCGAAATCGCAGCCAACCTCGAGGCCGACCTCGTCCGGCTCGGCCGCACGGAGTGGTTCCAGCAGTCGTGCGAGAAAGCCATCGCGGCTTCCACCATCACCAAGGAACGCGACCCCGACGAAGTCTGGCGCATCACCGGCAGCCACGAGCTGCGCGGGCGCTCCGGCGCCGTCCTCCGCGCGCTCTGGCACTGGCGCGATCAGGAAGCCCAGGCCGTGGACAAGCCCGCATTCCACATCCTCCACAACGAGCAACTCCTCAACGCCGCCGCCGATTTCGACGTCGGACGCGAGGTCGGCTTTCACCACCTCCACGGTGCGCGGAAGCGCCGTTTCTATGACGCCGCCGAGCAGGGTCTCGCTCTCCCCGAGGCCGAGTGGCCCTTCCGCGAGCGCAAGCCGCGCCCGCGCCCCACGCCAGACTTCGACCGCAAGCTCAAGGACCTCAAGACCCGGCGCGACAAGCTCGCCGAAGACCTCCAGCTCGACCCGTCGCTCATAGCTCCGAAAACCGTCCTCGAAAACCTCGCCGCCGACAACCCCGACGGCCTCGCGAGGATGATGCCCTGGCAGCGCACGCTCCTCGGCGTGTAGAGCGTGTCATGCACATTTCCCGCCGGACTGCTCTGAAGACGGCGATGTAGCGGCGCTTCTGTGAAGCGCTTGGGTGGGAGGCGGTCCACCGCCTCGGCGCTACACGGAGCGATCTGCTTTCACCTGGAAAAGTGCATGCCACGCTTTAGGCACGCATCAACCTGGAAAACCCGCCGGGCCTTTGCGCCCGGCCAGCGCAGCCTACTTCGGCTTTGCGCCCAGCGCCTCGATCTTCCGCTGCTCCTCGCGCTGCTCCAGCTCCACATCGATCGGCTGACCCTTGTCCTTCCACGACCCGTCCTCCAGCGCGCTCGTGTATGGTCCGGACGGCTTGCTCGGCGAATACAGACTCCGCCGGCGGGCGTTCTGATTCGAGCAGGCGGTGACGAAAAAGGTGAGGGCGAGCAGCGGGAGGAGGATTTTCACGGCGCGCAGGGAAACAGAATCGCCCCGGTGTGTCAACCGCATCACCGGCGGATAAAAATGCGATTGCCTGAGCGAACTCAGCCGCTAGTCTCCCCACCCTTTGTCCATGATCATAGTCACCAAACCCGACGCCACCGAAGACCAGCTCCAGCACCTCCTGGATCGCATCAACGAATGGGGCCTGCGCTCCGAGGTTTCCCGCGGAGCAGAGCGCGTCATCGTCGGCGTCATCGGGCCCGAGGACGTGATCCGCGAAAAACCCATCGCCGCCATCCCAGGCGTCGAATCCGTCACCCCCGTCCTAAAGCCCTACAAACTCGTCGCCCGCGAATTCCGCGGACAGACCGGCGTCGTCAAAATCGGCAACGTCCCCGTCGGCGGAAAGGAGATCGTCATCATGTCCGGTCCGTGCTCCGTCGAGAGCCATGAGCAGATCGTCAGCATTGGAAAGGACATCGCCAAAGCCGGTGCGCGCGTCCTCCGCGGCGGCGCATTCAAGCCCCGCACCTCGCCCTACAGCTTCCAGGGCCTCGGCGTCGATGGCCTCAAGCTCCTCGCCGAAGCCCGCGCCGAGACCGGCCTCCCCGTCATCACCGAAGTCATGGACACCCGCGACCTCGACATCATCGAGAAATACGCCGACTGCCTCCAGGTCGGCGCGCGCAACATGCAGAACTTCTCCCTCCTGAAGGAAGTCGGCCGCAGCAAGCTCCCCGTCATGCTCAAGCGCGGCATGAGCGCCACCATCAAGGACCTGCTCATGTCCGCCGAGTACATCCTCGCCGAGGGAAACTTCAACGTCCTCCTCTGCGAGCGCGGCATCCGCACCTTCGAGACCTACACCCGCAATACCCTCGACCTCAACGCCGTCCCCGTCCTCCAGGCCGAGACCCACCTTCCCATCGTCGTCGATCCCACCCACGGCATCGGCCTCCGCGAGCACGTCGTCAGCATGGCACTCGCCGCAGTCGCCTGCGGAGCGGACGCCATCATGTGCGAAGTCCACAACAGCCCCGAACACGCCAAGAGCGACGGCGAGCAGGCCCTGCTCCCCCACGAATTCGCCGATCTCGTCGCGCGCGTGAGAAAGGTCGCCGAAGCCGTCGGTCGCAGCGTCTAGAGCAGCCTGCCCACCGGGCCTTCTCCGGCTGCCCACTCGGCCTTCGAGCCTCGTTCCGCGACTCCATCGCGGAACGCCCTTGTCTTCGCGATTCCATCGCCCCGGCCCCGCCGCCCCCGGTCGCGCAGGAGCGCTTGGCTCCGCCAGCCCCTCGGAGCCAAGCGCTCCTGCGCGACCGGGGGCGGCGGGGCCGGGGCGATGGAATCGCGAAGACAAGGGCGTTCCGCGATGGAGTCGCGGAACGAGGCTCGAAGGCCGAGTGGGCAGCCGGAGAAGGCCCGGTG
>JANOBH010000514.1:0-2338 GCA_031411535.1 Chthoniobacter sp.
GTCGGCTCGCCCGAATACAACACGCTCCTCGAATGGATCGCGCAGGGCACGCCCGGCCCGAAGGCCGACGACCCACGCATCCAGCGCCTCGAAATCTCGCCCGTGCTCGCCGTCGTCGCGCCCGGCGACACGCCGCAGATGCAGGTGCGCGCGCACTTCTCGGACGGCCATGTGGAAGACGTGACGCGCAATGTGAAGTTCACCGCCACGAACCAGTCGGTCGCCAACGTGGACGAGGCGGGAAAGGTCACGATCATCGGCAATGGCGAGAGCGCCGTCACCGCCTGGTATCTCAGCCAGATCGCCGTCGCCACCGTCAGCGCGCCCTTCCCCCACCAAATCGCGGACAGCATTTTCACCAGCGCTCCGCGGCGGAACTGGATCGACGATCTCGTCCTCGAAAAACTCCGCGCACTCCGCCTCGCGCCGTCGCCACGCAGCACCGACGCAGAGTTCATCCGGCGCGCATTCATCGACACCATCGGCGTGCTCCCGACCGCGGCGGAGACCGGCGCCTTTCTCGCCGACCCCAGCCCGGACAAGCGCGACCGCCTCATCGACGCACTGCTCGCGCGCCCGGAATTCACCGACTACTGGAGCTACAAATGGAGCGACCTGCTCCTCGTCACCAAGCGCAAGCTCAAGCCCGCCGCCATGTGGGCCTACTACAAATGGATTCGCGACCAGGTAGCGTCGGACACGCCCTGGGACGAGTTCGCGCGCCGGCTCCTCACCGCGCGGGGCAGCTCGCTGGAAAACGGCGCCGCCAATTACTTCGTCATCCACCAGGACCCGCGCGACCTTGCCGAGACGACCGCGCTCACCTTCATGGGCATCTCCGTCGCGTGCGCGAAATGCCACAACCACCCGATGGAAAAGTGGACGAACAACGACTACTTCGGCTTCGCCAATCTCTTCGCCCGCGTCCGCTTTAAGAACGGCGCGGGCGAGGGCGACAACATCGTCTTCGCCGACACCCAGGGCGACCTTGTCCAGCCGCTCACCGGCAGGCCGCAGCCGCCGCGCCCGCTCGATGCGCAGCCCATCGCGCTCGACGCGCCGGGCGACCGCCGCGAGCCGCTCGCCGCGTGGCTGACCTCGCCGGAAAACCCCTACTTCCCCCGCTCCATCGTCAACCGCATGTGGGCGAATTTCTACGGCGAGGGCCTCGTGGAAAACGTGGACGACCTCCGCGCCACGAACCCCGCCAGCAACGAGAAGCTGCTCGCAGCCGCCGCCGGCTGGCTCGTGAAAAACAAGTACGACCTCCGCGCGCTCATGCGCGAGATTTTGCAAAGCGAAACCTACCAGCGCTCCAGCACGCCGCTCCCGGAGAACAAGGACGACACACGCTTTTACGCCCGCTACTACCCGCGCCGCCTCATGGCCGAGGTGCTGCTCGACGCCATCGCGCAGGTCACCGGCGTGCCCACCGTATTTCAGACGCAGGACCTCACCGTCAGCGGCGACAAAGGGCTGCCCTTCCCTCCCGGCTGGCGCGCGATGCAGCTCCCGGACGGCAATACGAACAGCTACTTCACGCGCGCCTTTGGCCGTGCCGCGCGCGAAGTCACCTGCGAATGCGAGCGCACCGCCGAGCCGAGCGTCACCCAGGCGCTGCACATCTCGAATGGCGACACCATCAACCAGAAGCTCGCCGCGAAAGAGAGCGTCGTGACAAAAGCGCTCGCGAAACCCGCCGAGGCCGCGCTCGACGACGCCACGCTCGCCGCGCTCTCCCGCCCCGCCACGCCCGCCGAGTGCGAGCGTTTCCTGAAAATCTACGCCGCCGCCAATCCGCAAAAGCCCGAGGAAAAGCGCGCCCTCATCGAAGACGCCTACTGGGCCCTCCTCAGCAGCCGCGAGTTTCTCTTCAACCACTGAGCGACGTTGAAATGGGTTCGCGCGCTGTGGCTGGTGGCCCGCGCGCAGGAGCGCGCGTTGGGCGCGCAGGAGCGCTCGGCTCCGGAGCCGAGCGCTCCTGCGCGAATGCAGGGCGCTCCCGCGCCCGTCCCATCCCCGTCCGCGCACAGTTTGCATTTGCCATCGCCCAGCCGCGCGACAAGCCCGCGCGCAGGAGCGCGCGTTGGGCGCGCAGGAGCGCTTGCCTCCGGAGCCGAGCGCTCCTGCGCGAATGCAGGGCGCTCCCGCGCCCGTCCCATCCCCGTCCGCGCACAGTTTGTCATCCGGATAATCGACGTAGCGGCGCGGCATGCCCTGGAGGCCCAGGAAGTGCTGCGGGAAGAACACCAGGTTCACGCCCACGAACATGATC
The DNA here is from genome assembly GCA_031411535.1 of Chthoniobacter sp. Lineage (GTDB taxonomy): Bacteria > Verrucomicrobiota > Verrucomicrobiia > Chthoniobacterales > Chthoniobacteraceae > Chthoniobacter. The sequence goes on from JANOBH010000514.1 coordinate 2,276, forward strand.
CAGAAGTGGGTCGCGCCCAGGAACTCGTTGTACTTCACGCCGAACATCTTCTCGAACCAGTAG
>JANOBH010000515.1:0-2126 GCA_031411535.1 Chthoniobacter sp.
CGACCAAAACGCAGTCGAAGGACCCCGTGGAATCTCCGATGACGCCGTTCGTGGCACCACGGGATCCTTCGACTGCGCTTCGCAAAGCCGAAGCTCCGCTCAGGATGACCGCGGCTTGGGAGTTTTTAGACGCCCTCTAAGGCATGCGCCTTATTTCTGGAACGCCTTGTCCGCGGGATTCCCCGCGGCCTGGATGTAGGCGATCAGGTCGAGGAGTTCGTCCTTGTTCAGCGAGTTGATCAGGCCGGCAGGCATCATCGAGACATTGAATGGCGCGCGACTCTTGATCTGCGCGGCATCGAGTGTCGTCTGCGCATCCGGTGCGAGGGCGCTGGTCATGACGAAAAGCTTGCCGTTTTCCTCCACGATGACGCGGCCGACGACGGTGCCGCCGTCCTTGAGGTCGATCTGCTCGGTGCCGTACTGGTCGCTGATCACCTTGCTCGGCTCGATGATGTTTTCCGCGAGGTCGGCGAGCGTGTAGCGCTGGCCCGCGCCGGTGAGGTCGGGGCCGATGTTGCCGCCGTCGCCTTTGATCTTGTGGCAGTTCAAGCACAGCGTGCTGGCATACATCGCCTTGCCCTGCTCGAAGTTCCGCCCCTTGATCCCGCCAGCGGCGAGCGCCGTGACATCGGCGACAGAGTAGTTTTTCCCAGGGCCTTTGGGCGCGACGAGATTCGCTGGCGCGGCGGGCGGGGCTTTCTTCGACATTTCTTCGAGCGCGGTGCGCTCGCCCGCGTCGGTGACGGTGTTGGCGAGGGCTTCGTTGCGGATGTTGTCGAGGAACTTGGAGAAGCTGTTGCCGCCCTTCCACGCGCGAGTGGTGGGGAACCAGCCGAAGAACGCCTTGCGCAGTTCGGGCGTCCAGCCGGCTTTGGCCTCGCGCAGCGAATAGACGTACGAGATGGCCTGCCTGTTCGGGCGGCTGTCGTGCATCCCGGCGACGGCGCGCGCGTAGCCGTCATTGCGGGAAAGGACTTCCTCGCTGGCGACGGTGATGTCTGCGTCCCTGGCGGTGCCGAGCATGGGCACTGTCTTCGCGACGATGCTCGGGGAGCCGAGGTAGGACAGCAGGGCGACGAGTTCGCGGTTCGCGTAGGGCTCGGCGGTGGGAAAGAGCGGGTTCAGCTTTGCCACGATCTGCGCGGCGACATCGGGCGCCGGGCGGCCCATGCGGGTAAAGGCAAGCTCCCACGCGCGGAGGAACTGCAGCCGCAGGTCGGCGGGCTGTTTCGCGAGGTCAAACTGCGCGAGCGCCGCGATGAGGCGCGGCTGGATCGCCTTGTCCCCGGTGCGGGCGAGCGCGATCAGCGCCTCCACGGCGGCCTGCGGATTCTTCTCCGCGAGCGCCTTGTCCGCCCACCGCGCGGCGGGCTGGTGCTCGATGGCGATGCGCGCGGCGAAGCGGATGAAGCGGTCCTTGCTCGCGAGGTGCGGCCACGCTTTCTCGATCGCCTCGGGACCAGTGCCCTCGGCCTGCAAGCCTTCGAGCGCCTGACGGAGCTTGGCCTCCGCGGGAAGCGCCAGCGGCGCGGCGGGCGCGGTGCTTTCACTGCCTGCGTAGGTCACACGGTAGAGGGCGGACTGGTTGCGGCGGCCGCCGATGGCGACATACAGCGCGCCGTCGGATTTGCGGACGATGGCATCGGTGACGGAGAAGCCGCGACCGGCGAGGAAGTCCTCCTTTTCCGCCTTGTAGCTGGCGCCGTCCGGCGTGAAATGGATGGCCCACACGGTCGCGTAGGTCCAGTCGAGCGCGAACATGGCGCGCTGGTATTTGGCGGGAAATTTTGCCCCCGTGCCGAAGATCGTGCCGGTCGGCGAGCCAGGCCCGATATCGACGCTGGCGGGCAGCGAATCCGCATAGTAGCTGGGCCAGCGGCCCGCGCCGGAGCGCCAGCCGTAGTCGCCGCCGCTCACGATGTGGTTGATGCGCGTGGGCATGTACCACGGCGAACCCATGTCCCACTCCATGTCTGAGTCGAAGGTGAACAGCTCGCCGTTCGCGTCGAAGGCGATGTCGTACTGATTGCGGAAGCCGGCGGCGAAAAGCTCGGTGCGCTTGCCTTCCGGGTCGGTTTTGCAGACATAGCCGCCGGGCGCGAGGATGCCTTTGGCGTGGCCAT
>JANOBH010000516.1:0-5975 GCA_031411535.1 Chthoniobacter sp.
AGCGGCTCAGTCTCGCTGGTATTGGCGAAGGTGACGCCCTCTTTCGCGCCGGCTTCGGTGCAGAAAAACTCGTCCTCGGTCAGCTCGTGGAAACGGATGAGCTTCGGGCTGTTGAGCGCCTCGCCATTGATCGCGCCGCGGCCCTGCACACAGATGAGGCCGTAGGCGCCCTTGTCCTTGATGGTGCAGACGGCGCCGGGCTCGACGGTCAGTTCCTTCGCCGTGAAGAGCTGCTCGCCGTCCACCTTGCCATAGACGATCCAGCGGTCCACGTAGCCCTCGCTGCGCGTGTCGGCCACGGGCACGGGTTCGAGGTAGTGGTTGTCCTTGAATTTCGGGTCCACGTTTTTGTCCCAGTCGAGCTGATCCACGATGAAATCGAGATCCTTGTGCTTGGACTTCGGCATGTCTTTCACGAGCAGAGACCACGGCACCTCGCGTCCCTCGACGAGCGACTGATACATGCCGAAAACATCCGAGCCCCACTGCGGCTCATACGTGCAGAGCGAGCCGGGCGCGTGGAGGATGCACGGGTCGATGAGCCAGCCCGTGCCGACTTTCAGCCGGTAGGCTTTCGAGAGATCGAGGATGCCGTTGTCGCCCTTGTTCCAATCTTCGAGGCATTTCCGCACCTGCGCTTTTGTCGTGCCGGGCTCGAAGCCCATGAACGTGTAGGGGAAGTTGTTGCCGACGTTGTTGTGCTGCGGCGGAAAGTAGTAGGACTCCGGCTTGCCCTCCTGCCCTACGAGCTTCGCCTGCTTCGCGGACTGATGCATGTGGTGCGGGATCGGCCCCATGTTGTCGAAAAACTTCGAATACACCGGCCAGCGCTTGTACTTTTTCCAGATCTTCTCGCCGATGATCGTCGCGCCGCACTCCTCCACCGCCTGCGCGAGCGTGAAGCGCGCGCCGCCTGCCACGACGTAGCTGTAGCCTTCGTCCGGCACGCGGCCTTCATTCGCGGCGGGCGTGGTGGAGGCAAACCAGCGCTCGTCGATGCCTCCGCGGTTCAGTCCGTAGGCGTAAAGATCGTCCGGGTGCAGCTTCAGCCGCTTGCCCGGCTGGAGGAAGCTGCGCGGCACCCATGCCGGCGCGAGGCGGAGCAGGCCGCCGGTGGATTCGAGTTCGGCATCGACGATCTTGCTGACGTTCTTTTTGAGGGTCTTGAGGGATTGGACGGTGTTCATGGAGTGCGTGGTGGAGGGCGGAAAAACGTGGGCGGCCTTTATTCCAGCGGCCCGCAGGAGGGTCAAAGCGATTCTGGCCGAATTCCCGCGCGCCGGCGTTTTCCGCCCGGCTTGAAAACGCGGCGCCTACTGCGTGAGCAGCAGCCGCAGATATTTCCGCGCCTCGCCCGGGGCGATGCTGAATTTCACGCGGACCCGCGGATCGCCGGTCACCGGATCAGGGGAGAGCGGCTCCGTCACGTCCGGTACCGCGGTGCCCCAACTGCCCGCGCCCAGCGTGGGCGAGAGCTGATGCTCGGCACCGGTGAGGACGGCGCGCGCGCTGCGGCGGTAGGTGAGCGTGAGATACAGCGGCGTGCCGGTGGCGGGCTCCAGCGCGGTCTGCGGCAGCGCGGCCCGGTCGGCGGCGGTCGCGCCGAGCTGCGGGTTCAGGTTGTGGAAAAACTCGCGCAGATTGCTGATGCCGTCGCCGTCGGGATCGGCGTTGGCGAGAGCGTCCGGGCCGGTGAGGCTCTGGAGCGCGGCCCATTGCGCGAAGCTGTACTGCACGGTCAGCGTGGCCGCGGCGCTGGTCGCGCTGCCGGCGGTGTTCGTGACCACGCACGCGTAGGCGCCGTCGTTCGCCGCCGTCACGCCATTGCGAGCGAGGGTGGCGGCGGTCTCGCCGGGGATGTCCACGTTGTTAAATCTCCACTGGTAGCCCAGCGGCGCGGAGCCGGTGCCGGCGACGGTAAAGTTCACATTCGCGCCGGTCATCACGGTCTGGCTGAGCGGGTCGGTGGTGATCGTAGGAGCAGGCAGCAGCACGTTCTTCGCGCCGGGCGTGGGCGAGCCGGGCATCGCGGCGAAATTCGCCGCGCCATCCGGGATGCGGCCTTCCGAGACGCCGAGAGCCTGCGTGCCGAAACTCACCGCATCGATCCCGGAGAGGCCGGGGTCGTTGTTCGAGAGACGGAGATATTCGGCCCCGAAATCGAGGGAGAAATTCACATGGTCGCGGCCCAGCGACGGCGTATTGGACGCGATCCATTTCACCCAGCCGCCGCCCGCGATGAAGCTGAGCGAACCCACGGTGAACTTGGTCCGGCCGACCTCGCTCGGATCGTCCGTGAGATAAAGGCCGGCCATGTTCACGGGGTTCGGATCGAGATTGTAGAGTTCGAACCAGTCGTCACCTGCAACCGGCTGCGCCATCCATTCATTGATGCGCAGTTGCGTGACGGCGCCGAGCGCGTGCGCGGCGGCATTCGCGAGGCCGCGCGTCGGGCTGGCGAGGAGCTTCCACATGCCGGAGTCGAGGCCGATGGACTTGTCCGCGATTTGGAATCCCCACTCCAACTGCTGCACGAGCTGCCCCGCCGCGTTGAAAAGGTAGAGCGCGCCGCTCGTGTCGCCGAGCGTGAGCGCGGTGTTCATGTCGGCGCTGAAAACGCCCGACGCTGGCTGCGCAGGATCGCACCACACTGCGAGCCGCCCGCCCGCGCCGATGCCCGTTCCGGTAGGGAAAGTCCACGCGGCCGCCGGCTCACTGCTCGTACCGAGCTTCATCCCGCTGACATCGAATGCGCCGCCGGGATTCGACAGCTCCACCCAGTCCGCAAATGCGCTCCACGGCGCCAGCGCGCCGGCGACGTTGCGCGCGAGCACCTCATTCAGCACGGGGCCGGTCCACGTGTTCAGGTAGTTCGTCGCGCCGGGCGACGGACTGGCGGTGAATGTGGCGAACGTGGCCGCGCCGTCGGGCGAGCGCCCGCGCGAGACGCCCTGCGGCGGCGTGCCGAAATCGACGGCGGAAACCGCGTCGATCACCGCGCCCGAGGCGGAGAGGATCGTGAGCGCGGTGCCGGACGCGGGCAGCTTGAAATCGAGGTGGGCGGTTCCGGGCTGCTCATTGGCGAAGAGCCGCAGCCAGCCAAGCGGCGCGATGAAGGACAGCGCCGGGTATCGGTGGAGCTGCGAGTCGGTCTGGAAGTAGAGACCCTGGAGAGCAACCGGAAGCGTGGCGTGCTTGTTGTAGAGCTCGATCCAGTCGGAGCTGCCGGGCACGGCGTCGGAGAGCCATTCATTGAGCACGAGATTGCCCGCCGCCGGCGCGGTCGCGGCAGCGGTGTTGTTTGCCGCGACGGTCGGTACGGTGAGCACCCACGAGGCGCCCACGCGCCCGATGCCGAGGTTCGGAAGCTGGCTGCCGTAGTGGACGGCATCAATCTGCGCACCCGCGGAGTTTTTCAACTGCACGAACGCGCCGCCCGCCGGAAGCGCCACCGGCAGCCGCGCGCCGCCCGCGGCCGGCGAGCACGGGAGGACGATGAATCCGCCGACGCCGATGTTCGTAGTGCCACTAAAGGTGTAGGAATTGCCCGTGCCCGCCGAGACGGTCCAGCCGTTCACATCGACCAGGGAGCCGCCCGTGTTTTTCAACTCGATGTAATCGTACGTCCCGCCCCCGACCGTGACGATGCCCGCGTTCTCCGCGAGCACTTCGTTGATGACGACGCTGGTGGCGGGCAGCGGGGAATTCGGCAGGCCCGCCGTGCCATTGCCAGCGTTGCTTGGCTTCCAATTCACCGCCGAATCCGGGTCACCATCCGCGTCGATGATCTCCAGCGAGTAGCCGCCGCCATCGGGCGATGTAGGCCAGCCCGCCTCGTCGTCGTAATCCACGGACACGACCGTGCGCCCCGTGGCGTCGAGGATGGCGATGCGCTCGCCGCCATTGTCGAGGAAGCCGCCAAACCAGCCCGCGACGCTCACGGGCGGATACCGGCTCGCAAACGCGCCGGACTGTCCGTCGCTGTTTCCCAGGACCATGCGGTCGCCTGCGGCGAGCACGGTCCCGAGTGGAAAGACGTAGTCGATGCCGGTGCAGGACCAGCCGCTCATGTCCACGGGCGCCGCGCCGGTGTTTTGGATTTCGAGAAACTCGTACGCGTTTCCGCCGGGCGGATTGTACATGATCTCGGTGATGCGGATCGGCGCGGCCGGGACGCCCGTGCTGAAGGTCGCCTCATTCAGCGCGCTCCACACGCCGCCGCTCAGGATGCGCGACTTGAAAGTGGTCGTGCCCGTGATCGTCAGCGGCGTGGAATACGTCTGCGCGGTCGCCGCCACCGAGGAGAGCGTCGCGCCCGTGGTGGGCGAGTAATAGATGTGCGGGTCGTTCCCGTCCGTCGTGTAGTAGATCGTGCCCGCGCCGCCGGGGCGGTTCATCGCCACGACATAGCCCGAGGCCACCTGGCTCGTGCCGACGATCGCCCCGGCGACCGTGCCCTGCCGGTACTCCGGCGCGGCGAGCGTCGGATAGAGCGATGCCGTTTGCAGAAAGCCGAGCACCGTGGCGGCACGTCCCGGAAAATAGGTGCCGGTCATCCGCGTATGCTCCGCGAGCCAGTGGCTCTCGCGGGCGTAAAGCGCATACGTGCCCTCGGAGTAGCGGTGGACATCGCGCCGATAGTCGCCCCAGCGCACGCTCTCTCCGACGATCGGCTTGTCCATCACCGCCTGCCATTTCTGCCAGCGGGCGATATTCGCCGCGGCGGTGAGCGGGCCGTTCGGCGCGATCATCTGCCGGTGCACGCGGTCCGCGAAGTCGAGCCGGTACTGCGGATGGTCATCGAGCTTTGTGTGCAGGCCGCTCGGCACGTCGGTGCTGCTGCCGGCGCCGCCATTCGGCACGCGGTTCACATTCGGCTCGAGCAGGGTGCATTCGTCGTCCCACGGGATGTAGAGGTACTTCCCCTCGGTCGGATTCGCCGCGCTCGCGCGGCGGCGGATCGCGTACCAGTTCTTCACATTCCCCCAGTCCTGATGGCCGATGTAAAAGTGGAGCAGCATGTAATCCATGAACTCCGTCACATCGAGGTAGCCTTTCATCGTCTCGTAGAGCGGATTTGTCGTGATCGCAGGCATCGCGGTCATCGAAGTATAGACGGCGTCCGCGCCGTTTTTCGCCACGCCTTCGTGGATCACCGCGTAGTCCGCCTTTGACCCGCCGAAGTAGGACTTGCCGAAGCCGTCCACCGGCTGCTCCGCAAAGTCGTAGGTGCCCCAGTAGAGCCCGTTGATGAAGAGATGGAAGAAGCGGTGATAGCTGGCCACGCCGCCCATCGTGCGCATCGTCTCTTTGACGAAGGCGTCGCGCGTGCGCGTGGCGCGCGTGCGCTGGAAGGCGCCGCTTCCGTTCGTGGAAGTGTCGCTCCAGTGCCGCCATGAGCTGTTGAAGTCCGGGCGGAGGATCACGTCGTCGAACTCCTGCACAGGCGAGTCCGGGTAGAGCCGGTACTTCAGCGAGGTCTCGCCGTAGTCGCCCTTGAATTTGAGCTGGAATCCGTGCTTCGGATTTTTCAGCGGATCGCGGCTCGCATTTCCGTGGCCGCTCACGCCGCAGATCGTGGTGAATGCCGTCGAGCCGTCCGGCAGAATCATCTCCACCGAGCACTTTTTGTAGCCGTAGTTTTTGTCCTGAACGTGCGCCGAATGGTAGATGCCGTTCACGCCGAACATATCAATCATCGGCACCGAAAGGGAGACGATCGGCAGCTCCCGCAGCCCGTCCTTGAGCCGCTGCTGCTTCACCGGGTCGATCGCCGACGCCGCGTTCGTCGGGTCGGTGCGGATCGGGTCCGTGTCCACTTCGTAGTCCGCCGGCACCACACCGCCGGGGAAGCTGGCGTTCGGCCCCCAGTTCGTCGGGAAACCCGCCGGCGTGTTTGACTGCGTGAGCACCTGGTCGAGGAAGATGTAGCTGTGCGTCACCGGCAGGCTCGGGATCTTCGCGGGATTGAAAGC
>JANOBH010000517.1:0-2662 GCA_031411535.1 Chthoniobacter sp.
TCCACGACCACGGCGCTCGCGTCGTGGATCGCCGCGAGCAGCGCGGGCGGACGCGGCAGCAGCTCGGGCTTGAGCGGATCGGCACCGGCGGGCAGCCGGAGGCCGGGAAAGATTTCGCTGATGTCCGGGATGAGGATCTGCGCCGGGGTGTCGGCATCCAGTTCGAGCGCGCGGGTGAGCGCGGGTGCCATTTCCTCGAGGGCGGAGACGCGGCCCGTAAGTTCGTCGATGATGTCCTGCAGCCCGACGATCTGGCCGATGGTGTGGGTGTGGGCCTGAAAGGCGCTGACCGGCCCGGCGGTCGTGAGGATGACTGCGTACTGATTGGTCGTCGGCGCGGCGGCGAAGGTGAGCGTCACCTGGTCGGCGCTGTCGATGACGATGTGATACTCGGTGCGGCCCAGCACGCGCCCGCCGCTCATGTTTTCGCGCACCTCGAATCCGCTCAGTGCCTCGGTGTCGAGATTGTGGGCGATAGCGAATGACGTGGACGCGCCGTTGCCGATTGCGACGAGGTAATGCTGCTGGCCGGTGATGACCTGATCCGGCGTGAAGGGCACGTAGTCCTTCGCCGACGGCGGGCGCAGCCAGTCGATTTCCGTGACCGTCTCCAGCTCGTCGTAAATCTGCTCGCGCACGACTTTTGCCGCGAGCTGCACGGAGAGGGTGCGGCTCGGGATTTCGTCGTCGTCGGGATCCTCGTCCTCGGCCACGTAGGTGAGTTCGAGTTCGAGGGCGGTGTTGAGGACGAGCGTGGTCTTTTCCAGCAGCGCGGACACGCGCAGGGCGGCGCTCAGCTCGGCGGTGGCGAGGTTGAGGGTGAAGGTCGAGGCGCCGGGCTCGAAGCTCTTGACCGTGACCGTCATGAGGTCGTGCCCGGTGTCGCCGAGCGGGCCGATGAACTCGATGTACGCCTCGTCCGCGACGACATTCGTGCCGGCGAAGCGCACCTTCCCATCGCTCCACAGCGCGTTGAGCGCGGCGGCGATTTCGTCCGGCCCGTCCTCAATGCCGAGAATGCCCGTCTGCCGCCCATCACGCGCGATCACGTAGGTGCCGCGGAAATTGACCGGCAGGACGAGCGACTGGATTTCGTTGATGAAGATGTCGTCGCTCAGCGAGGCGCTGCCGCCGGCGCGGATGCGCTTGATGCTCGGCGCTGGCGGCAACACCTCCTCGAAGGCCGACGCGAAGGCGAAAGGCGCCTGGAGAAACCGCACCTCATGCCACCACACGCCGTTGAGCTGGTACGCGCGCACGCGGACAAACGCGCGGGGCGTGAGTGTATTGACGGTGCCGACCTGCAGCGGTGAGGCGTCGTCCTGCTCCTCGAAGCGCACCAACCAGCAGGCGGTATCGGCGAGCAGCACCTCGGCGGGCGTCCAATCGTCGGAGACATCGGTGAGCGCCTCCAGCACCTGCGAGGCGGTGGCGCTGAAAAGGATCACGTCCGCCGTTTCGTCATCGCCCGGAGTGCCGCCAAAGCGGAGCTTCGCGCCCCCCGCGGTCGGCGCGGTGAGGATCGGGCCGAGGCCCGCCTTGAGCGAGCGGAGACGAAGCGCCACGGTGCGCACGCCATCCTCGGTGCGGCGCAAACCGCGGAGGGAAAACTTCGCCGTGTCCGCGAGGACGAGCGTGGGGAGTGTGAATGCCGCACCCGTCGCGTCGGTCAGCTTGCGGTTGTCGAGATCGACGTAGGGGTTGAGGTCACTCATCGGCAACCAGCGCCCGGAGTGTCAACAGCGGGTGTTATTGCCGCCTGGGCAGGGAGCTCACGACGGGTTCTCTACGGAATGGATAACGTGACATCTTCAAGCTCCGCCCAAAAACGGAATATGGCTCCCGACGTGGAGAGGACGAGGACATAGCCACCCTTCACCTCAATCTGATCAAAGGGGTTGCTCCAATGTGAGACAAAGGACCAGACAGCCTCCCCGCTTTCAGCTCGTTCGAGCACAACGATACCAATCGAACCGTGCACAGTGGTTTCGCCGCAGCGGACGCGATACTGACCGCCAAACAGCTCTCGCGAAGCCAGGACCCCAACAGATAAGAACCGAGCCGGCTTCGGAGGATCGCAGGGCGACAAACTTCCGCCCTTAAACGTGAACGCATTTCCGGACGCGTGAATGACGCCCTCAAAGTCCGGCACTTCGTAGTCTTTCCAACGAGCGAGACGGTTCATTGGTGTTACTCGCCAGAACCCTCTGGAAACATCGCCAGCGCCTTGTCGGTTTCGGCGAGCAAGGGCAGCGACCGCGGGTTAGGCCGCGTTCGGTTACGTTGCATCCTTTAGAATTTTCTTCAGTTCGGACGGTGCGATTGGCGGTGTGCGCGAATGAATGACTGCGTGACAGTTCGGGCAGACTGGCCGGAGGTCGCGGATTGCATCAACGCGGTGCTTGCCGCCGCGTGTAGAGATAAGCGTGATGTGGTGAACATGAATGTAGCCAGAGAAAGCCTCCCCATAGGTCTCGCCGAAGGAGAAGCCACAGCAAAAGCATGACGAACCATAATGCTCAATACACTGCCGCCGGGCCAGTGGATTGCGCTCGTAAACGGTGACAAGAACTGAACTGGAACTACCCTCCAAGTGCTGAGAGGTCGAGGCGGACGACGGAGCCTGATAGCTGTCAAGAAGCTCACGAAGGCGCGTCTCGAC
>JANOBH010000518.1:0-1712 GCA_031411535.1 Chthoniobacter sp.
GCCGGTCATGCACCGCGGTGATGAGGCGCTCGCTGAGGATGGAGCCTTTCTTTTTCGCCTCCATGCGCATGTCCATGATGCGGATGAAGGGCATCTTCTTTTCGTCCACGCGCTGGGTGAGGCGGAGGAGTTCGTATTTGCCGGACTGGGCGTTGTGGAAGCTCTCGAGCGAAGGCGTGGCGCTGCCGAGCAGGCAGGCGCAGCCTTCCATCTGCGCGCGCAGGACGGCGATGTCGCGTCCGTGGTAGCGCGGGGTTTCCTCCTGCTTGTAGGTGTTTTCGTGCTCTTCATCGACGACGATGAGGCCGAGGTTGGCGCACGGGGCAAAGATGGCCGACCGCGCGCCGATGACGATACGCGCGCGCCCAGTGCGGATCTTGTGCCACTCGTCGTGGCGCTCGCCTTCGCTGAGGTGGGAGTGGAGGACGGCGACTTCGTGCTGGGTGGCGGCGAAGCGGGATTTGAAGCGCTCGACGGTCTGCGGGGTGAGGGAGATCTCGGGCACGAGCATGATGGCGGTCTGCCCGCGCTCGAGGACGAGCTGGATGGCCTGGAGGTAGATCTCGGTTTTGCCGGAGCCGGTGACGCCGTGGAGGAGGATCGGGCGTGATTGGTGATGGGTGATGGGTGATGGGTTTTCAGCGGCGGAGGTGGAGGGAAGCGCGCCGTCGCTTCCGGGCGCGGAGCCGGGGGACTGGGAACCAGCGGCGCGGTTCCCTCCGATCGCCGCGCAAACGCGGGCGAAGACGGCGAGCTGCTCGGGGTTCATGTCGAGCTTGCCGGCGTGGAGGAAGGTTTCGCCCTGGCTCGGGTCGCGCTCGACGGTGGCGGCTTCGGTGATGAGGAGGCCTTTTTTCACGAGCGCCTGGATGACGGCGTGGGTGGCGTCGCATTTCTCGGACAGTTCGGCGACGGCGACGGGTTTTCCGGCTTCGGTGAGAAAGGCGATGGCTGCGGCCTGGAGCGGCGCTTTCTTTTTCAGCGTGTCGGTTTCCTCGTCGGTCACTTCGCGCGCGAGGCGGGCGAAGAGGCGGGTCTGGTGGCCGACTTCGGCTTTGCGGATGACGTTTGGGAGGACGGCTTTCATCGCCTGCTCGATGGAGCAGCAGTAGTAGTCGGCCATCCATGCGCCGAGTTTCAGCAGGAGCGGGCTGAGGATGGGCTCGGCGCTGACGACGCCGGTGATGAGCTTCACGCCGGGCACGTCGGTCTCGTCGAGCAGCTCGATGACGGTGGCGAGGGCGGTGCGGGTGCGGACGGGGACGCGGACGCGGGAGCCGGGCTGGAGTACGGCGGCGACCTCCGCCGGAAGCTCGTAATCAAAGGCTTTCCCGGCGGAGTCATCGACCAGCACGCGGGCGTATCTCGGCATGCGCGCGAGGATGAAAGCGCGCGGCCTTTTGTCGAAAGGATTTCGCGCGCGGGCTACTGCCGGGAGTTCTCGAAGTAGCTGACGATCTCGAACTTCCTGATGCTGCCCGTGGCGCCGAGCGCCTCGTCGTAGTGGAATCCGCCATTGCCGCCGCCGTTGATGGAGAAGGAATTGGCGGCGATCGCACCGTACCATTCGACGTTGCCGCTGAGGGTGACGCCGTAGCTCGGGCCGTAGAATGCGGCGGCGATTTCGGGATTGCCGCTGGCGCTGAGGGTGCGCGCGGGGAGGGTGCCGTCCACATTCGGGTCCGGCGCGCCGTAGATGACGAGGTTGCCGG
>JANOBH010000519.1:0-4632 GCA_031411535.1 Chthoniobacter sp.
AGGTGCGAGGGCATGTCGTCGGGCCCCTCGGCGGTGTGGACAAAGTAGTCCTCATCCTCCGGGCACAGCCGCTCGAAGAACGCGTGCAGATCCGTGCGCGCGGAAGGGTCCGCGTTTTCATAGATGACCAGCGAGGCGCTCGTGTGCTGGACGAAGACCGTGACCGTGCCCGTCTGCACGCGGCTCTCGCGGACTGCGCGCCCGACTTCGTCGGTGATTTCGGAGGTGCCCTTTCCGCGCGTGGCGACGGTGAAGGTGTGGGTGTGTGCGATCATTCCTTTTTGTGGTGTGACATCGTTACAAAGGGCCACCCTCTGGGATTATTCAATCCCCGCTCCGTCGGCGGTGCGCTCTGCCGCCGCACTCCAAATCACTTTTTCCCCGCCGCCTGCTACGCGTCGTATTCGGCCCGGAATTCGGCGACGGGGCGCGCGCCTTGGGAGCCTTCGCCGGGGCAGGCGTCGGCTTCAATGCTCTGCAAGGTCTTGCTCGCGCGCAGCGGGTTGCCCGGCGTGCGGAGTTTTTTCAATAATGATCCCGGCAGGAGAGGATCGTGATCGCATCTTCCGTCACCCGATACACGAGCCGGTGCTCCTGGTCGATCCGGCGCGACCAGCAGCCTTTGAGCTGATGCCGCAGAGGTTCGGGCTTCCCCAAGCCGGTGAAAGGCTCCCGCGCCGTCTCTTTGATCAGCCGGACGAGCCGCTCGTAGAGTTTCGCGTCCGCCCCGGCCCACTCCGTGAATTGGGCGAAAGCCTCCCCGTGGAAGGCCACTGTTCTCACTGGAATAGGGTTTGATCCGGCACGACCACATTCCGGCCCGCATCTACGTCCGCCGCGGTGCGCAGCAGCCGCTCGCGGCGCGCGGGATCGGCGAGCAACGAGGCAGTCTCGTCGGCCTCGGTCACGGTGATCTCGATGAGCTTGTGCGGGAAGGCTGCCTTCACCCGCTCGACAAAAGTGGCGTCGAGTTCATCGGCGTTGAGTTGGAATGCCGTGGTCATGGGCGCAAGCTATCTTCAGCGCTGGCAAAGACACGCCGCGGTCACTTCTTCCCCGCCGCCTGCTGCGCGTCGTAGCGGACCCAGAATTCGGCGGCGGTGAGGCGCGGTCGCCCGGTGTCGCCGGGACCATCCCAGTCCCCATCCCAGCCGATGCGTTCGAGGTTCTTGAGCGGGCGGAGAACTTCGATATTTGTCGCGGCGCGCGGGATCATCACGCTGCGAAGTTAGGGGAGGTCGAGCAGCGGGCGGAAGTCTTTGACGGGCGTGCCGTCGAAATAAAGCTCCTCCAATGGCATCCCCCGCAGCGGTGAAAGGTCGGTCACCGCGGTGCGATAAAGGCGCAAATCGCTGAGGGGCATCCCGCGCAGTGGCTGGAGACCGGAAACCTGAGTGCGGTTGAGCGAGAGCTTCCGCAAGGCCATGCCGGTCAGCGGCGACAGATCGGTGATGGGATTGTCCTCGGCGCTAAGCTGGGAAATCTTCAAGCCCTTGAGCGCGCTGAGATCCGCCAGGTTGAGCTTGTTGCAGTCGAGTTCGATCGTGCCGTCGGGCGCGGTCCTACCGTTCGTGGCGAGCAGGCGGTCCAGCTTTTCCCGCGCCGCTTTGATTTCCGCCGCGACTCGCGCATCGTAATTCGGCCAGAACTCGGCGACGGGCTGGTAGGGGTTCTTATCACCGTCCAGGGCGATGTAACGGAGAGATGGGTGGTGGCGGAGAACCTCCAACCCGCGCATGGAGGATCCCACATTCAGCTTTTCAAGCTTTGGGAGGTCGAGCAGAGGGCGAAAATCGGTGATGGGGCATTCTGAAAGGAGCAGCTCGATGATCGAAGTTCCGGCAAGAGGGGCCAGGTTGGAGACTTTAGTTCCTTCGATGTTCAGATATTTCAGCGGCTTGCCGCGCAGCGGACTGAGATCGGAGACAGGGTTGCGCAGGATGTGCAATTCCTCCAGCGGCGAATCGGCTAGAGGCTCAAGGGAGGTGACCGCGCTCCCAAAAATACAAACGTGCTTCAATGGGGCGCCGCGCAAGGCGGAGAGGTCGGAGATGCCAGCGTTCCCGGTGTCGAGGTGCTCAAGTGGCGCGCCGGCGAGGAAGGATATGTCGGGCATCGAGACTCCGCGGAGTTTGACCCATACGAGGGGTGCGCCGCGCAACGGAGACCAGTCATTAATCCCGGTGTCAGGGGCTTCAAACCCACGTAACGCCATGCCACGCAGCGGTTCGAGGTTGGTGATTCTCGTATAGCCGATATCGATCCACAGCAGCGGCATTCCGCGAAGAGATTCGAGGTCGGTGACGGCGGTGCCGCCGATGTTCAAACCGTTGATCGGCAGGCCGTGCAGCGGTTCGACAGATTGAACCGTCCTGCCGAAATCGAGCACTTCGATCCAACCGGCCTCCGTGACCACGATCCGCCCTTTGTCTTTCCCGAGCCAATCGTCAAGGCGGGCGCGGATGAGTTTCACCTTCTCCTCCGAGCCGAGCTTCATCTTGGCCGACAGCGCGCTGACTTCGCCCGGCGCTCGGACCTTTTGCAGGTGCGCGTAGATGGCCTGCGCGCGTTCGGGCGTCCACCGGTCGCCGTCCGGCGCGGCGGCGAGTTGTTCGATGATGGGAAGGATGGCCGGCCCGGGCTTGTTCGTGGGATCCTTGGCCTGCGCCTCGCGGATGGCGGCGGCGGCTCCGGCGTAGTTCTCCATGCCGAGCAGCAGCCACGCGCGACGCCATCGGCTCGGGAGATCGTCGGGATCGAGCGCGCTGGCGGCGTCGAGCTTTTGCAGCGCGCTCTCGAAACGCTGAAAGCCGGCCTCGGTGTCGGCGAGTTGGCGCAAAGCCGGCGCAGTCTTTTTTAATTCCGCGAGCGCATTGTTGGCGCGCTGCGCTTCGCGCTGCGCTTTCCGGCCTTCGATGATGGCCTTCGTGCCCAGCGTCGAGCCCACGAGCAGCACGGCGGCAAGGCCGAGGCTGGCGGCTTTGTGCCGTTTGACGAGCAGGGTGAGTTGCTTCCACGCGCCCGCTTTCTCCGCTCTGGTGGCGAAGCCGTTTTGGTAGGCGGCCACATCCGCCTGCAAATCGGCGACCGCGGCGTAGCGTGCGGACGCTTCGGCGGCGAGGGCCTTGCGGCAGATCGAGAGGAGGCTTTCCGGAATCTTCGCCTCGCGTATCCGGCTCCGCGGATCGGGACCGGCCCAAGCCACCTCGCCCCGCACGGCACCTTCCAGCAGAGCGCTCATCTGATTGGCCTCGGGGAGCTTCCGGCGAAGGTGGAGGATTTCAAAAAAGATCGCGCCCAAGGCATAGATGTCCGCCCGCGCATCGAGTCGCGCCGTTTCGCCTCGGGCCTGCTCGGGGGGCATGTATTGCAGGGTGCCCATGATGGCGCCGTCCATGGTGCCGCCGAGATCCGCCTCGACGGTGCGCGTGGACCGGATGACGCCGGAGGGTGCGACTCTCGCGGCGGGTGGCAAAACCATGACCGTGCTCGTTTCGTCCGGTCCGAGCACTTTCGCGAGACCCCAGTCCATGACGAGCACGCTGCCGAAGTCGCCGAGCATGATATTGGCCGGCTTCAGGTCGCGGTGGATGACGCCTCTGCTGTGGGCGAAGGCCAGCGCGTCGCAGACTTTTTGAAAAATCGTGAGGAGCGCTGGCAGCGGATACTTTTTAGCGGTCGCGGCGTCGCCCTCGGCGAGGCGATCGATGACCTCCTTCAAGGTCACACCCCGGACGAACTTCATGGTGTAAAAGACCTGCCCCTGCTCATCGACGCCGAGGTCGTGGATGGGGACGATGTTCGGGTGGTCGAGTTGGCCCGTGATCTTGGCTTCGTCGATGAAGCGGAGCACGCTGGCTTCGTCATCGGTGGCGAGCATCACTTTCATCGCCACAGTACGGTCGATGGCGCGCTGGCGGGCGTCGAGGATCGCGCCCATGCCGCCCTGCGCGACCACGCCGCCGATGGCGTAGCGCCTTTCTTACAGCAACTCCTGCGGCAGATGCCGCGTGATGGCCGCCTGCGCGGGTGGCAGTGAGAGGCCGGGGTCTGTGGGGGCGCGCTGGCGGCGGACTTCGAGGGTGATGTCGGGGCCGAAGCGGACGCTTTGGTTTGGGAAAAGGCGCGTGGGCTCGGTGACGGGCTGGTTGTTGACGAAGGTGCCGTTGCTGGAGCCGAGGTCTTCGATTTCGAGATTGTCGTAGTTGATTGTGAGCCGCGCGTGCTGGCGGGAGAGGAGCGGGGTGTTTGCGAAGACATCGGCGCCGGGCTCGCGGCCGATGACGTATTCGCCGGGCGGCAGCGTGGCCCGCGCGAGCTCCGCACCCGCGTGGGTGAGGATGACCTCGGTCAGGGGGACGTGCATGCGGCGAGGCTGCCGGGCCTTTCCCGCGAAGCCAAGGCGGGAATCGGGGCCGATGCCTCGAATCCTGCGGAAATGCGATCCGCCTTTACTCCATCCCTAGCTTCTCGCGGCCATGCGCGGAGATGCGGTCGGGGGACCAGGGCGGGGTCCAGACGACTTCCACGCTGGCGGTGGCGACGCCGGGGAGGGCGAGGATTTTCTCCTCCGCCTCGCGGGCGAGCACGGGGCCCATGCCGCAGCCGGGCGCGGTGAGCGTCATCTTCACG
>JANOBH010000520.1:0-4172 GCA_031411535.1 Chthoniobacter sp.
CGTGAAGATGACGCTCACCGCGCCCGGCTGCGGCATGGGCCCCGTGCTCGCCCGCGAGGCGGAGGAGAAAATCCTCGCCCTCCCCGGCGTCGCCACCGCCAGCGTGGAAGTCGTCTGGACCCCGCCCTGGTCCCCCGACCGAATCTCCGCCCACGGCCGCGAGAAGCTCGGGATGGAGTGATCGCCGGCGCCGCTCAGCCGCGCCGCTGGTGCGTCTCCGGCCGGCCGCATGCGCGGTAGATCGCGTCGAGTTCGATCGAGAGCGTTTCCCTTCTCTCCGCGGGTGAAGGCGGCCGGCCGGCCGCGCCCTCCCCAAGCGCGCGCTCCCGCACCACCGCGGCGCTGAAGGGGCAGAGAGGCTCGGCACCGGCCGCGCCCGCGCAGCGGTGCCAGCAGACGCCGCGCTTTTGCTCATCGGGCGAGAGCGGCCGCCGCGCGCCGCCGCCGGTTAGCTGCCCCACGAGCACGCCGCGCTTCTCCGCCCACGCGCGGCGCGTCGGATCGGAAAAAAGTTTTGCCAGCCGCTGAAGCGTGGACGCACAACCGTGCGCGATGCTCGCCGCCTGATCCTGCCGCCGGAAGCCAAGCATCGGATGAAACGCGAAAGTGCTGCACAGCCACTGCGGCTTCACCACCACGACCTCAAGATTCAGCGGGAGATGCGGATCCTGCGGCTTGAAGCCCGGCTCATGCTTGAGGCGCTGTGCGATGATCCGCCGGATGTGCCCCTGCGAGTCGGCGAACTTGTCGATCTTCCCGTTGTAGCGCAGCTCGGACGCCCGGCGTTTCAGCACCGGCCATGAGCCCGCGCGCTCCTCCAGGTCCTCCGCGGAAAGCTGCGCCTCACTCCAGTCCTCGGGTTCGGGTTCGAGCGACGCGGTCAGGATGAGATGCGGCATCTCGGGCCGGCGGACAAAGCGCCGCCCCTCCTCCCGGCCGGCGTCGGCGAGGTACTCGACCACGCTGTCGAGCGGCAGATTGTCCATCACCCCGCCGTCGCAGTACTGCGCGACCGCGGCCGTTTCCCCGAAGACCTCCCACGACCAGCGCGGGCGGAAGACGGCGGGGAATGCGCTGCTGGCCAGCAGCCCCTCCGTCAGGCGCGCGTGATTTCCGGCGCGCAGTATCTCGAGTTTGCCGCGCGTCAGATTCGTCACGGTTCCGAGCAGTTGAAAGCCGTCCGCCGCCCGTCCCGTGCCGCCGGAGAAAGACCCGAAGCCCGCGCTAGGCGGCGGCTGGTCGTCAAAGATCATCCCGTCGATGAGCATCTGGAGCGGCTCCGGACCGAGCAGTTCCAATCCCACCCCGTAGCGGTCGAGCCACTCCTGCACGAACGCCTTTCCCTGGATCCATGCACTGCGGTAGTCGCGCGTGCGCAGCGTCTCGGTGAGGTCGCGCACCTCGAACGGGCTGATGTAAAACACCCGCTCCAGGCCGGCGAGCACCCGGCGGACGCGGCTGGCAAAAGGCAGGCTCCCACCGGCATCGAAGCGGCGGAAAACGAGGTCGGCGTCGCGCAGCGAGAAGTCCGCCCCGGCGGTGCGGATGGAAAAGTGGCGGACGAAATCCGCGAACCGGTCCGTCATCACAAACTGATCGATGGCCAGGAAGGTGCCCGCGAGCCGCTGCACCTGAAACCGCCGCCCGGCCAGCCCGTCAGCCGTGAGGACGCGGCCAATCAACGCGCCGATGATCGTCCCGACCGAGGCGCCCGCGACGATGTCGGGCTTCAGCCCCAGTTCGCTGACCGCATTCGCAAAGCCCACCTGGAAGACGCCGCGAAAAACGCCGCCGCTGAAAAGAAACGCGACCGCCGGATCCTCCGACGGCGGCGCGCCCGCTGGTGCCGCGGGCGCGGGTTTCTCCGCAGGCTCGCAGATCTTCCACGGCAGGCGGACATGCCGCGGGAGTTCGTCTTCCTCCGGCTTCGCTCCCCGGATCGCAGCGCAGCGTCGGCAGATCTCCGGCACACCCGGCCCGGCGTCCGCCTCCGGCGCACTGCCCGGCAGCGGCCCTGGCGCTCCCTCTTTGCCCGAGGAGAAAAGGCGGCGGCACGGCACGTAGGCATCCGCGCCGCGGGCCACGACCTCGCGGCGCTCCCACAGCTCCCGCGCCGTGTCGCGGAGCGGTCCGCCCTCCTCGTCGGTGACAAAGCGCTCCATGACTGCCCGGCAGCCGTCCGCCACCGCCGCCTCCATGAGGGCGCGGCGCTCCTCCGCAGTGGCTGCGCCGGGGATGCGCGTGTTCAAGTCGAGCGGACGCGCGGGCGTGAGATGCACCATGTCCGTGAGGAAATAGATCGCATCCGACCCGTGCAGCCGGAAGACCGCCTGCTGCGGCAGCGCGTGCTTGTAGGTTTCTACGAGGCGCTTCTCGAGCAGGGTGTCCTGAAAGCGCTGGAGCTGGAGGGCCCGCAGGCCCACATCCACGAGCCGCGTGTAGGTTTCAACCCGTCCCGGCAGCTCGTCCTGGCCGATCGGCAGCAGCGGCACCGAGTAGATGCGCACCCCGCCGTGGTCCCGCTCGATCCTGCCGACCAGCTCGGGGTCATGCCGCAAATGGTCGAGGGCTTCGGTGACGGGATCGTTCGCCACATTCACGCCGTCGATGAACCATCTCGGCTGCGCCTCCCCGGCCGCACGGATCGGCTGCGCGCGGTAGTACGGCACCACCGCGCACGCCGCCATCAGCGCATCCACGACCGCGGCCTCGCGCGGCACCGACTCGATTTTCCCCGTGCGCAGATTCGCCGCGAGCGGCACGACCTTCAGCGGGCGGTGCGCGCTCTCCTCGTACTTATGAAGATGGATCGAGCCGAGATTCGCACCGCCTGCCGCCTCCGCGAAGCGGCGGGAGAGGGCGCGATGCAGTCCGGTATCGAGCTTGAATTTGCCGTAGTAATCGGGATCCAAAAGTCGCACGAACACCTCCTTCAGCGCGTAGGAGTCGCCCAGATCGGGAAGGATCGAGTAGTGGGAGAGAATCAGTTCCTTCCACCGCAGGCAGCGGCGGAGGCGGCGCGGAAACCCGCCGAACCACTGCTCGGCCGCCCTGGCGAAATCTGGCGCGGTTCGCTCCGCGAAAAAGCACGCAAACATGCCGGCGATCGCGACGAGCGGAATCAGCGGCAGGGCCAGCAGGAAGAGGAGCGGCGCGAAAGCCGCGAGGATCGCGACCGCCACCACCGCGGCGATTCGCAGCACCGGCATGAACAAACCGAGGGTGAGGATTTGAAGCCCCGTGAGTGCGAGCAGTCCGCACACGACGAGAAAGCCCGCGAGCCAGCAGATGACGGCGCCGGCCGCACGCCGTCCTGCATGCGCGTCAAACATGATCGTGGCCGCATCGACCCCTTTTTCCCCCGGTGCCGCGGGACCGCGCACCAACTGCCGCACCGCCTCCAGCACCGTCATCAGCAGAACGCGCCCGACCGGGAGGCTGACCACGCCGATATTCCGCGCCACCAGCCACCAGCCGCGCGTGAGGATGCCCGTGCGGCTCCACCAGCGCACGAGCCACGGTGCCTCGCAGACGGCCTTCCAGCCGAGCACGAGCCGGACGAAACGCACGACCGTGCTCACGCTGACGCGGATGTTGAGGAGCCCGTTCAGCAGCCGGATCAGCCCGGCGCGCGTGGCGATGGACTCCTCCCGCGCTCTCCGCTCCTGGCCGAAATGCCGCGGCAGCTCCACCGACTTCAGCGCCTGGCGGTGAGTCGTCTCGTAGGGGTCCGGGAGAAAGCCGCGCAGCACAGTCGCCGGCGCGTTCCGGTAGGCTTCGAGAAACTCCAGCAGCCGCGCGACCTTCGCCGCGAGCCGAACCTCGACGGAGAGCCGAACCTCGACGGAGCGCGGATCTCCCGCCTGGAGGATCTCCGCCAGTGCGACGGCATTGATGGCTCCGGCGGAAATGCCGGCGATCATATCCTCGGGCCGCTTCCCACCGAGTCGTCCCTCCACGAGCAGCAGCGCGTGCGCGATGCCGAGTTGCATCACGGTGTCGAGCCCGCCGCCGTGAAAAGCGAAGATGCGAAAATACGGCTTCGGCTCCGGCTTCGGCGTCCCAGCCGCCGGGGCCGCGCCGGTCACATTCTCCGCGGATTTTTTTCTCATGTGCTCATCCCTCCTTGCTCGCCGCGAGTGTGAGCCGCCCAGGCGTGCCGAGCCAAGCCA
>JANOBH010000521.1:0-32500 GCA_031411535.1 Chthoniobacter sp.
TGCAAAGTGCCCGTCCCGTCGGCTTCGAGTATCGTGCTCATGCGCGCACCATGCCGCGCACCCCACTCCCGGTCAATGCGGCACCTCGACGCAGGAGCAAACGGCTCCCAGCGAACGCCACGATTTCCGCTCGCTCCAAAAGTGAGGGTTTCGGGGCGCAATCCGCGTTGGCAATTTCATTGCGTGGAGGGCGCGCGGATCACAGATTCCTGCGCATGTCCTCCCGCCCCAGCCGCGAAACAAAGTTTCCGCCAAAAGCTCGCGCGCCCAAAGCCCCACATTGGGCGCGAGTGGAGAAGATCTAGGTGTTTACGGAAGGCGGCGAAAGTCGGCGGGTGGCCGAACGACATCCTGCGCCACACGTATGCAAGCTATCACTGTGCGGCTCACGAGAACCACGCGTAGCTTGAGGCGGTGATGAGGCACACCGAGCATGAGGACACGTTGGACAGGCATTATCGGGGCGTGCAGACGCTCGGGGAAAAGACGATCGCCGCGAAGCTGGCGCGGGAGTTCTTGAGCCTGACGCCGCAGAAGGTGTGACTGATGAAATTCCCTTGACGACCGTTCCAAAGCCCGGCAGACCGCAGCCGGGATTCGCCCCCTCGGAAAGATGGATAACTACACCCGCGCAATCATTTTAGTCATCGGTGTCTTAGGAATCCTCGCGGCTGTGGGAGTGCTTATTTTTTACCGAGAGGCGCTGATTCAGAAGCTGAAAGAGCGCGAAAAATCGGAAAGCTGGCTGGTTTTCGGGGAATTCCTTTTCACGATCCTTTCGACCGGAATTGCGACCCATTTCACAGTGTGGGAACTGGAGTTTAAGCAGCACCCCCTCCGAACGCCGATGGTCTTGGCGACAGTGGTCTTTTTCGTATTCCTCGCGTTTTATTACAAATGGCTGCGGGATCGGGTCAAGGATCGCGATAAGGAAAAGCTGACGGTGGCCACCGCCCAATTCCAGCAGCAGTTTGCCACTCTCACGGCCAAGCTAAACACCACGGAAATCCTTCTAGAAAGGCATCGCCGACTCGGGAATCAGATTACAGGATTGGTCACTAGAAAAATCGTCCGGGTCCGCGAAGTTGCCAAGAAGGCCAGCACGTCGGTCGAGGATTTGATCGCTAGGGATGCGCGCGAAAACCAGATCCACACGATCCTTCGATCGATCCATGATTTTTTCGATTTTGAACTGAAGCAAACCCGCCCCGAAGGGAAAATGCGGATATATCTGTACGTTCCGGAGGATCTCCCGGATCCGCGCATGCTGATCTTTTACAAATGGAACGGACAAGATGAGGACTGCGTAATTCCACCTCCAGAGGCGATGAAACTGATGTCGCCGCAGGGAGTGCAGTCGGAAATAGTGAGAACCTATCATTTGCCGGGAAGCGCAAGGCTGGCGCTTGTGCCGAACTGCTTGACAGAACCGGGCTTTGCGAAGCTCGTTCCCAACCAAGACGAGTATCTGAAGAGCATGCTCTCGTTCAAATACAAATACCATAAGGACGGCGCGGAGGCTGCTTTGGTCCTCTCCCTCGACTGCGACGAACCCGACTTTTTCAGCAATGACCGATTTCAGGAAATCTCCCATTTTCTCGTTGAGATGCTTAAACGCTTCGAGTATGAGATGCTCGGTTTGGAAATCGTTGCAAAGCTCCCGCCACCCCTCCCTAAGCTTCTTCCTGCCTCAACCCCTCCGTCCCTATGAGTAACGAACTTCTTCGTCGTGTTCTGCAGAATCGTGAAGCTGCTAAAGAAGGCGGTCGCGAAGCCCGCCAAATTACGGTCCGGACCTTCGCCGAGAACCCCGTTCGCGCCGCGCGGACGACATTGGGTGCAGCGGAGCGCGCGGCACGCACGGCTGTGAATGTTGAATCGCCCGCTGAGCTCGATTACGCGGTCTAGCGCGGCGGCGGGATTTTCTTCACCTCGCGGCCGCGGGAGGAGCAGTGCTCGCGGGTCGTGCATTTCCCCGAGGGGCGCAGTCCGCCTTGGCACTTGCCCGCCAACGGTTTGACCTCGGACTTGGGTGCGGGCGCCATCGCCAAAGCCGTGGTGGTCTGCATCTGCTTGGGGGGGCGAGCAGGGGCTAGCAGGTCGGCTTTAGAATCCCGCTCTCACCATAAAGCCGTCGCGGTCGGCGCGGGTCGGGAGTTCCCCGTTGCCGGCCAGGCGAGGTTCGGGCATCTTCCGGCCATGACCATCGAGCAACTCAAGAGCGAAGCCGCAAAGCTGCCGCCGGACGATCGGTTCGCACTCGCGGAATGGATTGAGCAGACTGAAGATGTGCGCGCGTTGCGCCGCGAAGAACTGATTCGTGAAATCCAGCACGGCATCGGCCAGGCGGATCGAGGAGAGCTGATCGAATCGGACGAGGTTTTTGCGCGACTGCGGGCGAGCCATCGGGCGAGCGTCTGACGGTGGGCGGGTCCGCGGTTCACGACCGACGCATACCGCGATCTCGACGAGATCGTGCGCTATCTCGGGGCACGGAATCCCGCCGCGGCAACGCAATTGACGGATCGGGTGGAAGCCGAATGCTGGCGGCTCGCCCGCGCGCCCGGAGTCGGGCAACTCCGCCCCGATCTCGCGCCGGGCCTGCGGTTTTTTCCCGTTGGCCATTTCCTCATTTTCTCTCGCTCCCAAAGTTAGCGCAGCGCTTTGGTAGCGGACGCGTGCGGCGAAACTCCGTTTCGGTGGTGGGCGGGTGAGCATGGGGGACCGCGTGGAGGTCGTCGTGCGCCGGACGGGAGACGGAGTCTCGGCGGGACGAGCGTTCCCAAAGCGCTGCGCTAACTTTGGGAACGAGACGAATCGGCGGCGTGCGTTGACGCCGCGCGGAGGCGCGTGCATCCTCCCGCCATGAGCACGCTCACCGAGATCGAAGCTGCCGTGGAAACCCTTCCGCCCGGCCAGAAAAAGGAACTCCTCGTCTTTCTTGCCCAGCAGTTGGGACACAAGGCCCGGCCGCGTACGCGGAGCCGACGCGGGTTGAAGGCGGCGAAGCGTCCGGCGATCGAGGGTTTGCCGGCGAATTTGTCCAGCGGAACCAGGGAGCGGGTGCGTGCGCTTCTCGCCGAGCGCCATGCCGCACATCGCTGACACGGGTTTCCTCGTCGCGTATTGGAACAAGCGGGACGCGCATCATCGGTGGGCGCGGGGTTTGGCCGTGACCGCGCCGCTGCGGACGTGCGAGGCGGTGCTAACCGAAACGGCCTATCTGCTCGGCACGCCGGAACCGCTGCTCCAGATGCTCGTGGATGGGGATTTGACGGTGGATTTCACCGCTGAAGACCACGCCCCCGATCTGCTGCGCTGGCTGGGAAAGTACGCCGACCTCGACCCCGGATTCGCCGATGCCTGCGTGGTGAAACTCGGGGAACTTCATCCCCGAGCGGAGATTCTGACCACTGATCGGCGGGACTTTTCCGCTTATCGCACGCTTGCGGGAAAACCATTGCGCTGCGTGTTTCCGACCTAGCCCGCCGAAGACCTGGCGCGATGCGCCGGTGCCGACAGACACGCGGCGAGCGCCACGCTGCTATCGAGGACGACGATCACCGCCGCGACGCCCGCACTTCCGGAATGGCATCCGCGACTGTGGCGTCATCATCCGCCATCGGCTCTGGCTGCGAACTACTGTGTTCGAGCAGCGCGGCGCATTGCTCCGGCGTGAGGGGCTGGTGCTTCCGCAGAAGGATGGCGCCGTTGTAAAACTGAACGTCCAGCGTGTCTCCGGGCCGAAGCTGAGCACCCTCGCGCAATTCGGCTGGAAGGGAGATTTTGCCGTCCTCACTCAGCACTGCTGTCATGGCTCGGCACGCCGGCTTCCAAGAATGCCCGTCAAGAGCGCGGGCAACTCATGGCCCGGCTTTACCGGGAGCAGCGGCGGCGCTCTTCGAGATAGGCGCGGACGAAGGTTTCGACCGATTGGTCAGTGCGGACTAGGCGGTAGTCGATGTTCATGCCGGCGCAGGCTTTCTGGTACTGCTCCAGAAATGCGCCGAAGACACGGCGGTATTCGTCCGCCAGCCCGCGCGGATTGACCGCGAGCCGCTCGCCGGTTTCGAGATCGCGCAGCTCGCAGGCTTTCTTGAAAGAGAGGTCGATCTCCGCGGGATCGAGCGTCTGGAAGACGATCACGTCGTGGCGCTGCTTGCGGAGATGCGCGAGCGCCTTGGTCACGGCGGCTTCGTCGCCGAGGAGGTCGGAGATCACCACCACGAGCGCGCGGCGGCGGACGGTGCCGGCGATCTCGTGCAGTGTCTGCGCGATGCCGGAGCCGCCGCCGCTGCCGGGCGGATTCGCCTGCACATGCTTGAGCATATTGTTGAGGTGCTGGAAGGAATTCGCGGCGTCGAGACGCAGGTCCACCTTGTCGGCGTAGAGGTAGAGCCCCACGGAATCGCGCGCTTTCACGATCACGTAGCCGAGCGCGGCGGCGAGGTGGCAGGCGTGCTGAAACTTCGTCGGGCCGCTGCCGGACGAGTAGGCCATCGAGGCGCTGCGATCGAGGGCGACATAGACGCGCAGGTTCGTTTCGTCCTCGTAGCGCTTGATGAAATACTTGTCGGTGCGCGCGAGCACGCGCCAGTCGATGTGCTTGATTTCGTCGCCGTGGCCGTAGGATTTGTGGTCGGCAAACTCCGAGCTGGGCCCGCGCAGCGGGCTGCGATGCGCGCCGGCGAGATTGCCCTCGACCGTGTAGCGCGAGAGCAGCATCAGCCGCCCAAGCTTGTGCATCTCGGCGGGATTCAGATACGCGGCGATGCCTTCCTTCTCCGGCGCTTTCGCGCGGGCTTTCGCCTTTGGCTGTGGTGCGGAGGCCATCAGGGACGCGGGATGATTTTCCAGTGCGTGCAGTCGCAGACCACCACGATCTTTGCCCCGACGAAAGCCAGATACAGGTCGCCCGCCGCCTGCCCCACGCCGACCACCGCCGGGCTGCCGCCGACGTTGAATTTGACCGCCTGCTTTCCGCCCGGCAGCGCGACCACCTCCACCGGCACCGCCGTGATGCGCGCGGCATACGGCAGCTTGAGCGCCGCCTTGAATTCCGACGTGTCGCCGAGCGCCGCGCTCTCCAGCGCGTACTTCTGATCGGCAAAACCCTTCACTTTCGCAAAGCCGGCCAGCTTGTAATTCCACGGCTTGCCGAAGCGGTCGGCCATCGGCGGACGCGCGTCCGTGGGCAACTGGTCGAGCGTCTTTGGGTAGGCGACGTTTTTCCGATAGTAGCCTTGGAGCGCGGCGGCGACCTGATCGCGGTCCTCCCGCGTCAGCCAGCCCTGCGCCACGCGGCGCGCGCCATCCGTCACCGCGCCGGGCGGCGCGACGAGATCGACGGCGAGCATTTTCAAAACATCCGAGCGGCGGCCCGTGCGGAGGAGGTGCCACTCCTCCAGCCCGCGCACCATCGGCAGCAGCGGATCGCCGGGATGCGCCGTGGCAAAATCACGGCACACCTTGAGCGCCGTCTCGTGATCGTCCGCCGCCGCCATGTGCTGCTTCCACAGTTCCAGCACCGCGTCGTCCTCCGCGCCGCGCGCGGCGAAACTCCACGCGCACACCGCCGCGAAGAGCAGCAGAAAGCGCATGCGCCCCATCTGCCGGAGCCCCTTCAACGCGCCCCAGCCTCCTTCGCCGCGGCTGCGCGCTGCGCCTTTCGCTTCGCGATTTCCGCCTCCAGATATGCCGCCCACGCCTTTGGCCCACCCTCTCCGAGAATCCGGTCGCGGTCGGCAAGCAGGTCGCGGTCGCGGAATTCCAGATGCACCGGACGCGGCCCCTCGGTGTAGCTGTAGAAGGTCGCGCCGGGATTCACCTCGCCGAGCAGTTCCTTCCCCATCGCCGGGCTGAGCCGGTCCTTGTGCCGCACGATCGGGCTTTCCAGCAGGATGGAATTTTTCGGCGGCTCCATCCCCACGAACCGCCCCGTCACCGCGATGGCGTCGCCGACTTTCGACGCGGGGCTTTCCTTCAGCATCGAGATCGAAACAGGCATCGTGACCGTGAACTTCACATCCAGATACGAGCTGGGTTCAAACGCCGTGATCTGCACGCCGGGCCGTCCGCCATCGGTGACCTCCTTCATCTCCATGATCTGCAGGTAGCGGAAAAAGTGGGGCCGTCCCTGCGCTTCATCCACGACCGCCTTTTTCGCCGCCGGCGTTTTCGCCTCGGTGAAAGCGAGGGCGAAGTCGTTGCCATTGGAGGTCGCCGCCGCCGCGCCGAAAGTCAGCGCCAGCCACAGCGTCGCCGAGAGAAGTGCGTGCCGGATCATCGCCGCCCCTAGTGCGTCACCGAATACATCATCACGTTTTGCCCCATCTGGATCGCGCTCACGTCATTGAGCCCGCGCGCGTAGGGCGACTGGCTCATCTCCCATCCGCCCGCGAGGCCAAAGGGGCTGTAGATCACGCCGTAGTTGCCTTTGATCTCGATCCCCATCAGCACCGGCTCCGTGCGCGCCTGGGTGAACTCCTGCATGAGCGCGGGCGTCACTCCGACCGCCGCGATGTTGTTCGGCTCCTTGAAAATGCCCGCCGTCACCGGGATCTGCGCGAGCGGTTTGTCCGGCAGCACCGAGCGGATCATCTCGCGGAAGGAAAGGTCGAATCCCTTGCGCCCGCAGCACGCCTCGCCAAAAAGGAAGCCGCCGTTTTCGAGATACTTTTTCAGCGCCGCCTTTTCGTCCGCCGAGAGCTGGAATGCCTCGTGGCCCGTCATGTAGATCACCGGCGAGTTGAATATCGCCGGGTCGGTCAGCTTCAGTTCCTTCAGCCCGAATTTCACCGGGATACCCGTGCGCGCGTTGAAAGTCTGTAGCATCACCGACAGCCCGGCATGCCGCGTTTTCCACACGCCGTCATACATCACCTGCGCCACCGAGACCGTGTCCGTGTAGGACTGGAGCTTGTCCACAAACTGCATCGACTGAGCCGCGTTCTTAGCCCACGCCCGCATCGCCGAGGCATACGAGAGGATATTCACGCCCATGCGGAAGGCCGACTCCGGCTTGTATGCCTGCCACTCGTCCTTCACCTCGCCCTGCCAGCCCACCGCCATGCACCACCGGGAAACCAGCGCCACCGCCCGGCAGTTCACCTCGATGCCGTCAAACCAAGGCTCGTTCCCGCGATAACCCGACGCCGCCACCGCCGGGGTGTATTCCACGCGGTCCACATCATAGTGCGAATGAAAGACCGGGTGATCCGGCGCGAGCTTTTGCAGCGGCTGCTCGGGGAAGATCAGCTTCAGTTCCTCGACCACCGAATCGTAAAACGGCTTCGAGCCGAGCCCCGTATTGTAAATGATCATACCGCCGGCCAGCAGATACTTTCGCAGCTTCGCCCGCTCCGCCGGGGTGTAGGAAAAGCGGTAGTGCCCTGAGCGGTAAAGCACCGGGTTTTTCTCCGGATCGTCGCTCACCTCCACGAGCGTCCGGATGTCCATTTGGAAATTGGCATCCGTCTGCTGCTTCATGCCCTTCAGCAGATTGTTCACGTCGTTGGGCGTCGCGTTCCAGTAAACGTCCGCCCCATACAAATCCTTTCCGCTCTGCGCCGCCGCCCGCTGCGGCAGACATGCGGCGAGCAGCATCGCCATCATCGCGGCACGCAGCGCCGCCGGAGTTTTCGAGGAGAGGTGTCGCATTGGAAATTTGATTGCGTCGGGGGCGGTTAAGAGAAACTTTACCGGCCTTGGAAGTAGCAGCGCGGCATTTTCCAAGCAAGAGCTTCCAGCCGTTCACCCTCCTCCGCACATGAAGAATCCCACCGCCAGAAAAGTCATGAGCACCGCCCTCGCCGCGACGCTCTGCACCGGCACTCTCCTCGCCGGCGACGGCACTGGCGAGACGGGTTTCGTTCCGCCTCCGCGCGAGTTGAAAAAGCCCCCGGCTCCTCCGCGCGTCGCGTCATCCGCCGAGACCGTCCTCGCGTGCTGCTGCTGCCCGGTCACCCCGATGTCCCGCACCGAGGCGAAAAAGCCGCCGCAACCGCCCGTCCTGATCACCAAGATCAAGGAAGAGAGCGCCGCCTCAAAGTAGAGGACGCACCGCCCCGGCTCCCCCCGCATGGTCGGACTCTCCGCCGCACGCCGCGCCGTCGCGTGGGCTTTCCTCTGCCTGCTCCTCGCGGGTCTGCGCGTCCACGCCGCGGGCGAGTGGCAGGTGCCGGATGCGCTGCTCCGCTACCGGCTCGATCTCGTGGGAAAGCCTACGCATCCGAGCGCGGGATACTTTGTCCATCTGCCTGACGGCGGCATCCTCCGCGGCACCACGCCTACGACGGTCGTGATGACGGACGATGGCAAAGTGCTCCCCAGCTTTCTCCTCTGGCAGAACTCCGAGAGCGGATTCTCGATCATCTTCGCCGACCCCGGCAGCGCGGCGCGCTCGGTGAAAGTGTACGCGCAGTCCGGCCGCCTCCCGCAGATCTGGAAGCCCGAGTCCGGCCTCACGCCGGGCGCCATCCTCTGCACGCTTCCAGGTCGCGACAGCCTCCCCGCCGCGCTCGCACTCGCGAAGCTCGGCCGCGTCGATCCCGCCGTGCATTCCACGAATGAGGCCGGCATTCCGAAAGCGCCCTTCAGCATCGGCGGCGACCTCACCGGCCGCCCGCGCCCCGGCTCGTTCTATTTCCTCACCCACCTCGACGCCACCGAAGCCGGCAGTTACTGGATCGCGCCCATCATCCACGAGGGCCAGTGCGAGATCCTCCTCGACGGCGCCAAGCTCAATCCCAAGGAGCGCTCGAAGCTCTGGGGCGGCACCGGCGCATCCGTAGAACTCACGAAGGGGCTGCATCGCGTCGAGGTCTTCCAGACCGCCGGCGGCACCGGCCCCTACTCCTCCGGCAAGAAAGACGGCGGCCTCATGTATCTGACATGGCGCGGGCCGAAGGAGACGCTCAAAGGCGTGGATTCCCGCCTTGTCGCGAGCACCGAAATCGCCCGCTCCGGCGGATGCACGCTCACCGCCGTCGAAGCGCGCGACGGCACGCCCGTCGCCGCCGCCATCGCGAAGCCCGGCCTCATCTACTGGTTTGAAAACGAGGAGCCGCTCCTCATTTACGAGCTGAGCGCCATGACCGCCGGCCAACCCGCCGCCACCACCTACACCTGGACGCTCCCCGAAGGCGCAACCGCCGAGGGCGCGAAAATCCAGTGGCTCGTCCCCGGCTTCCGCGAGAGCAAGGTGAAGCTCACCGTCAAATCCGCGCAGGGCACATCCGCGGCGGTCGTCCCGTTCTTCGGCTTCGGCACACAGCAGACGAGTCTGGAAAACCCCGCGCACCGCGAAGCCTTCCGCAGCGTGCTGGCCGCGATGCTCAAAACCTTTCCGCGCAATCCCGACCCCGTCGCCTCGTGGAGCGAGGCGTGGTGGAACAACCTCCTCCGCACCGTCGAGGGCGGCGAAGGCTATCCGCTCCTGCTCCAGCTTTTCACCGATCACCTCGACGCCACGCGCAAGAAGCTCTCACCCGGCCAGCTCTTCACCTTGCAGGATCTTTTCCTCGATCTGACCCAGCGTCAGAATCCCCGCGAGACACTCCAGTGGCTGCAAAAATTCATGCCCGACGCCGCGTCCGTCCCGCGCCAGGCCGAGCTAAAGCTCCGCGAGGGCGAACTGCAGATGTACTACCTCGGCGACCGCAAGCAGGCGGAGAAGATCTTCACCGCAGTCGCCGCCGTCCCCGGCGAGGCGGCCGAACGCGCAAGGATCCGCCTCGGCGACCTCGCATTCATCGAGGGCGACCTGAACAAAGCCACCGCCGCCTACGCCGACATCCAGGCCCGCGCCCGCACCCGGCGCAACGCAGCGCCAGCCGACACCACCGTCGCCAATCAGCTCCTCCGCGGTGGTCCCGCGCAGCCCGCGGCAACCGACTGGCGCAGCGCCCCGCTCGCGCTCGGGAATGCGCCGAAGACCGCCGCAGGCGCAGAGATGAAACGCGGCGCGCTCCAGGAAGTCTCGCTCTCCGAGAACGTCCGCACACTCACCGAGGGCGGCTTTCTCCTCGAAGCCCGGCAGGCGCTGCTCGTCTGGGAGATCGAGTTTCCGCTCAGCAAAATCAGCGGCGACTACCTCCTCCGCGAGTCCGCGCTCTACATGAAAATGGAGGACTGGAAGCGCGCCCGCCCGATGCTCGAAGCCTACTGCCGCGAGATCGACGCCTCCAGTTTCCTCCCCGATGCCGCGTCCATGCTCATCGCCTGCGTGAAAGGCGCGAAGGAGCCGCCCGCGTCCATCCGCGAGATCATCGAGAAAGTGAAAGGCCGCCTGAAATACCATCCCGTCGCCGCCGAGCTGGACCGCTTCCTCGGCACCGCCGGAAAGCCGACGCCATAATCGCGAATGCGCCGAAAGCCAGCAAACGGTGTCATCCTGAGCGAAGTTCCGTCGCGGGCGCAGGCGGGACGGAACGCAGTCGAAGGATCCCGGCATTCACGGGCGGTGTCGCACAGAAACGCCGGGGTCCTTCGACTGCGCTGCGCCCGCCTTTCCACCTCCGCTCCGCTCAGGATGACCGTGTTTTTTGTATGACGCTCCGCTCCCTCCTCTTCGCGCTGCTCCTCGCCGCCACCGCCCTCGCCGCGGAGCCGCCCGAGCGCACCCGCCTTTACACAAAGCCCGACGCTGCAAACACCGGCGGACTCAAAGGCCGCATCGCCAAGCCCGAGCTGCCCATCGAGCAGATCCTCGCCATGCCCGCGGAAAACCCCGAGGAACTTTACGCTGGCGAAATCACCGGCCCGAAGCGCGACACCTTCCAGTTCACGAACCTCCCCGTCGGCAAATACGACCTCATCGTCATCTACGACTCCGCGTTTTACGAAGGCTTCCAGCTCGACCGCGACGCGAGCACGCTCACGCCTGACGACGTCAAAAAAATTGACGCCATCGTGCAGAAGTCCGAGCCGTTCTTTCCGAAGAAAATCATCCACCGCCTCGAGGGCCAGACCGGCCGCGCCAGCACCGCGCGCGTCGTCGCCACGTTTTACCGCGACAAAGGCTCCGAGCTTCTGCTCCAGCAGTTCGAGGGAAAGTCCAACCGCCCCGACTTCCGCCGCACTTACAAGCTCGTGATGCTCAAGGACGTCGGCCCCGGCTGGCAGATCACCCGCGCGCGCGATCTCTACCCCGTGTGGGTGGACCCGAAGCACGCGCTGCCCGCGCACCACTACAGCGCCGCGCTCCGCCAGTTTCGCGTCGCCGACCAGGTGAAGGATCTCGGCGACCTCGACATCACGCGCTGACCCGGCTTCTCCTACGAGAGTGCATCGAAACTCACTCCCCTGTCATCCTGAGCGGAGTTCCGTTTGGCTCGGCAAACGGAACGCAGTCGAAGGACCCCGGCGATTGCGTGCGACATCGCCCCTGAGGCAGCGGGGTCCTTCGACTGCGCTGCGCAAAGCCTCCGCTCCGCTCAGGATGACATGCATTCGTTGAAGCTCCCTGCACACAAATCACCCACTCCTTCCTCCCATGCCTGACATCGAATTCAAAGAAGGCCCGCTCAACGGCCGCCGCGTCACTCTCGACGAAAGAACCTACTCGCTCGGCCGTCGCACCGACAACGATCTGCGGCTCGAAGACGTGATGACCTCCGGCGCGCACGCCGAGCTTCGTTGCGCGGACGGCGCGTGGGAAATCGTGGACCTCGGCAGCTCAAACGGCACCCTGCTGAATGGCGCGCGCATCACTTCCGCACGCCTTTCAGCCGGCGACCTCGTCCAGATCGGCGGCAGCCGCTTTGTCTTCGACGGGGCCTCTGCGCCCGCCGCCGCTGCCGCTTCCGTCGCCAGCGCCGACGAACTCGCGCTGGTGGAAAAAATGCGCGCCCACACCGAGCGCATCCGCACCGAAGTCGGCAAGGTAATCGTCGGCCAGCGCGACGTGCTCGACCAGATCCTCATGTGCATCCTGGCGAATGGCCACGCGCTGCTCATCGGCCTGCCCGGGATGGCGAAGACGCTGACCGTGCGGACCATCGCCCAGGTGCTGAATCTGAAATTCAAGCGCGTGCAATTCACGCCCGACCTCATGCCGGGCGACATCATCGGCACCGACGTGCTGGAGACGAACTCCGCGACCGGCGAAAAGGAGTTCCGCTTCATCCGCGGCCCCATCTTTTGCAACCTGCTCCTCGCCGACGAAATCAACCGCACCCCGCCGAAGACACAGGCCGCGCTGCTTGAGGCGATGCAGGAGAAAATGGTCACCGCTGGCAATACCTCCTACACGCTGGAGGAGCCGTTCTTTGTCCTCGCGACGCAAAATCCAATCGAGCAGGAAGGCACCTATCCGCTCCCAGAGGCGCAGCTCGACCGCTTCATGTTCAACATCTGGGTGGACTACCCGCTTCCGCACGAGGAGGAGGAAATCCTGCGCGCCACCACCGGCGGCAAGCGCGTCGAGCCGCAACCCGTCCTCACCCAGGCCGACGTGCTTCACCTCCAGGCCGTCGTCCGCAAAGTCCCCGTCTCCGACCACGTCATCAAATACGTCACCCGCCTCGTCGGCGCCACGCGCCCGCAGAGTGAGGGCGCTCCGCAGGTGACAAAAACCTACGTGAGCACCGGAGCCGGCCCGCGCGCCGGGCAGTATCTCATCCTCGCGGCAAAGGCGATGGCCATCCTCGAAGGCCGCATTCACGTCAGTTGCGCCGACATCCGCCGCGCCGCGCCGCCCGTCCTGCGCCACCGCATCCTCACGAATTTCGCCGCTGACTCCGAGGGCCTCACCCCGCTCTCGATCGTGAAAAAGCTGCTCGAAGAAATCCCCGAGCCCGGCGCGGAAGCCTACGCCGCAACGAAGTAGCGCGGCGTCGCGCTCAGTGCCACGCTGCCCGCGCGCGCTCGGCAAAATCCGTGTCCTGCGGATCGAGCCACGCGCCGCCGCCCTGGTACTCCAGCCCGACCTTTCCGCCCGCCACTTTCACCACCCTGGCCTCGGCGCCGACCGGCACCTTGAGTGACCCGATCACCTTCCCGTTGCGGACCGCGGGAAAATCCGCCGGCTTTTTCAGCAAGACCGACTTCGGCCAGAGCGCTGCATCCGCATAGACCTGCTGAAGGTCGAACACCCTCGGCGCCGGCGCGGCATCCGGCGCGGCAGGCTGAGGTGCAGGCACCGGTGCGGGCACCGCGGCCGGGGCGGCACCCGGCTCCGGCCCGCCCACAAACACGACCTCGAACGGCGGTGCATATTTCCCAATCCCATCCTTCACCCACGGAATTTTCGTATTCACCATGTCGCGCGCCCACGGCTGCTTCACGTAGAGCGCGGCGGCGACGAGCGCGAGCGAGACCGGAGGCCCGAGGAACCAAAGTTTGCTGATCTGTTTGCGCATTCGTCTCGTTAGTTCGGGTTTCGTCCAGTTCTGCTCCTCGGAGCGCGGCGATACTCACGCGCCGCTTGGACTGAGGCAATAGGGTATCTGCCGAAATCCGACTCCGCCACAATCTCGCGACCGAGCCGTTTTCCGATTCGGAAACGCCGTCCGTCAGATGCCCCAGCCTGCGCCTTTCACGCGCGGCGCGGGGAGCGGCCGCCCTTCATCCGCCCGACAGCCTGCGTAGGCAAGAATGCCGCCTTACCCAGACGCCGCTGCTCCCACACCGTCCGTGCGTATCCGCCGGCCGTCTCTAGGGCGTCTCGTGCGCTTTATTCAGGTGAAAGCCGATCGCTCGGTGTAGCGGCGCTTCTGTAAAGCGCCGAGGCGGTGGACGACCTCCCCCGGGCGCTTCACAGAAGCGCCGTCTTCACCGCCGCTACACCGCCATCTTCAGAGCAGCCCGGCAGACATGTGCATGACACGCTCTAATCCCGGCGGCGGCGCGACATCAGGCCGAGGACACCCACCATCAGAAGCCCGATCGTGCCGGGCTCCGGCACGACTGCCGAGGACGGGGCGCCTTTTCCTCCGTCGAATGACGGCTCGCCACCGAATCCGGCGAAGGGGGGCGGACTCACAAACGAAACGACTGCCCCCGCACCGATATTGAGCGCCGTCAGCGTCTGGCTCGCGCCAAAGTTGACCGTCGAGTTGGCGTTCACGGTCGCATTGTTGCCGTCCGTGTTGATGTTCAGCGTGCCGGCGTTGGCGTTGATGGTCCACACGTTCAGGGTGCCATCCAGCCTGAGAAGACCGGCGCCCTGCTTGGTCACGACGCCGCCGCCGTTGATGGCGCCGGAGAATGTGGTGTCCGCGACGGCACCAGCCGTCAGGACGCTTGTCGCTCCGAGGGTGATCTCGCTGCCGACGGCGCCGGAAAGCGCGCCGATCGTTTCGCTGGTGTTGAAGGTGTCGAGGTCGAGGAAACCATCGCTGCCGAGAGTCACCGCGGTCGCATCGGCGATCTGTTCCGAGTTGCGGACGATGACCTGCGCGCTGCGGGCGGCACCTACATTGTTGCCGATCGCCAGCGTATTCGCAGCCACGCCAGAGCCGAGTGCATTGACGCTCGCGCTCTTGTGGAGGACGACCGCGCCGTCGTTGATCGCGGTCGCGCCGGTGTAGGAGTTCGCATTTCCACCGCCCTGCAGCAGCACCGTGCCGCCGCCAGTAATCACGAAGCCACCGGGAGTCGCCCCATTGTCACGAAGGGCGGCCTTCACAAGCAGATCGTTGCCCGCCGGTCCATCGGCCACGTTGAAGGTGCGAGCGCCATTCAGATTGATGTAAGTCTCCGCATCGTCTGCCTGGCCATCCACGTTTCCGATCGTGGCGGTCACCGCATTCGCGAGGGTCTGCACGTCGCCCAGCAGAATGAGCTGATTGCCATTCGTCGTCGCATCCGCGTTCATGCGGAGGATGCTCCCGTTCATCTGGAGTCCGCCGACGGTGAGTGAGGTGATGCTGGCACCCGAGCCGCCCATGGAGGCCTTCCCGTAGTCAAGTATCCGAAGGACACCGCCGACCGTCACTGTCGCGGCGGAGTTGATCTGCAGCCCGTCCGCGTTGCTCGTCCCGCGTAGCGTGACGTCGCCGATCGTGCTCAGGGTCGCGGTGCCGGTGGTCACAAACCCGCCATTCATCGTGAGGGTATTGAGCGTTTCGGCAAATCCACCAAAGGTCACGGTGCCGCGATTGAGCGTCAGGTTTCCGGTATTGGCCATCTGGTCGGCCGCCAGCCAGGTCACGGCGCCGCCGTTGACCGTGAGGTCGCCGGTGATGGCGTCGCTGCCCGCCGACTTGTTGAGCTGGAGCGTGCCGTCATAGACGGTCACCTCGCCCGCGTAGGTATTCGAGGTGGCGCCGGCCAGTTGCATGGTGCCGATGCTCAGCGCGGTGACATTGCCGGCGATGACGCGGAAGCCCGACCCCGATACGACGCCATTGATCGTGGTCGCGGAAAGGTCCGCGGTTACCGAGGTGCGTCCGACGCCGATATCAAAGATTGGCGTGCCGGTCAGGGCCGCGCCTGTGAAGCTCCAGTCAACGCCGTCGAATCCGCCGATCTGGAGGATGTAGGCGCCATTGATGGTCAGCGATCCCATGTTGAGGTTGTCATCCACATTGGCCGCGGCGTTGGAAAGGCCGTTGTCTCCGGCGAGGAAGGCGTTGCCATTGACCACGATGCTGTGCCCGAGCCCGGCGATGTTGTCGTTGGCGGTCGCGCTGGACTCGTCGCTGTGAATCTCCAGCGTGCCGCCGTTAATCGTGATGACATTGGTGCTCGGCCCAAAGTTGCTGCCCCGCAACGTGCGCAGAATCCCCTGATTCACATAGATTCCGCCGGTAAAGGTGCTGGCGTTGGCGGTGGTGCGCAGCTCCACAATGCCGGGCCCGGATTTGACCAGGGCGAGCGGCGTCGCGCCGTTGTTTGCAATGATCACGCTGCCTCCCAGCGGCGTCGCCGTGCCGCTGGTCGTCGTCGAGTCCGCCGCCGTATAAGACCCGGGGCCGATCTCCAACGCGCCCGCCTGCGAGAGGAGGAAAAGTTCGCCGCTCGTGTTTCCTGTCGTGAGCGTGGCCGGCGTCGCGGTGTTGGAATTGCCGATGTTCTGGATGTTGGTGATCTGATTGATCAATCCGCGATCCACCGTCAGGACCCGTGTATTGAGGTCCAATCGGCGCGATGTGGCATTGAGCGCGGGGTCGCCGCCATCCATCTTGATCGCCTTCACCGTGGCGTCTGCCGTGAAGAGGGTGGTCGTGTTCGTGCCGTTCATCAGCGCGATATTGCCGATGAGCAATTGCGCGAATGTCGGATTGGTGATGTAGGTCGCGGACGCGGTGTTGTTGCCGGACTGGTTGTTGTTGATCTGCGTCACTCCCAGCACGGCATCGTAGCGGACGAATTCATTATTCGTCGCCGTCGCCCACGGAATGATGTCGCCCGCAGCCACGGGGGCCTGGCCCGGAATGAAGATGACCGGCTGGGCGCGGACCAAGCCGGTGTTTGAGAGGCCGAGGACGCCGTTGTCCGTGGTGAAATTGACCGTCGCACCGACGCTGCGGGTGAATGTCGTCCCGAGCGTCAAAGCCGCCGCACTGCTGGTGAGCGAACCGACCGTATAGGAGACCGTCGTGTGGCCGCCGGGTGCGGTTACATTGTTTGCGAGCTGCGTCTCGGTGCCATTCACACGGAGTGAGCCGCCGCCCAGGACGAGGTCCGCCGAATCATTCACGCGGTTCGTATTCGTGCCGTCCCCGTTGTCGATGTAGAGCGAGGCTCCGGGGCCGCGCAGTTCGACCCTCGTCGTATTCGGCAGCGATCCGGTGGTGCCGCGAAGGAAGACGGCTCCGTTATTGATGACGGTCGGCCCCGTATTGTTGCTCGCGTCGAAGAGGAACAGTCCAAAGCTGCCATACTTATTCAGCGTCTGGCTGCCGCCCGTAAAGGTCGCTCCGTTTACGAGTGCGAGGTTGTTTGTCTCCGTGAAAAGGTTCGCGTTCCCGGTGAAGGTCGCGGTGCCGTTGACGCGGATCGCATAGTTGTTTCCCCCGTTGAGCGTGCCGAGGAACTTGCCGCCGTTCACGGTCAGGTTATTGATCGCCAGTTGCGTCCGGTCGCCGGACCCAAATGCGGCTCCCGCCGCGATGCGGTCGGCGCTGATCGTGGCGTCGCCGTTGATGACGACATTCGCCATGAAATCCCCTGAGGCTGGCGCCCGGAGAAGCAGGCGCGAATTCGTGTCGAGATTCACCGTCACCGATCCGGGCGAGGAGCCGAGGGCGCCTTCGATGCGCCCTTCGAGACCGGCGTTCGCCTTGAGGTTGATCGTGCCCGCAAACGTGTTCGACGCGCTGGTAAGGAAGAGGAAATTGCCATTTGCCTGCGCACCGAGCGCGGCGCCCTGATTGTGACCAAATACGTCGATCGTCCCGCTGCCAGTCACGCGACCGGCGAGGTTGACGCTGCGGTTCTGGCTCACCGTGTCGCGTTCGATCAGTCCGATCGTGTGCGTCCCGGAGAGCTGGATGTCGCCCATGAATGTACGGTCGCCGCCCAGGGAGAAAATGCTGGCGCTGTTGGCGACGATATCGTTCGGAAGGCCGAGCGCGTTTCCAGAGCCGCCTGCGTTGTTCAAAAACACCGTGCCGGGGGAAAGCGTGAGCGTCTGGGTGCTACGGCCGCCGAGACTCGCGAGGTTGCCGACCGTGAGGATGCCCTGGTCGAGCGTCACCGAGCCGGTGAAGTTCTGGAACAGCGGGGCTCCGCCGGAGAGCGCATATCGCCCCCCGCCGGTGAAGGTGACATCCCCAGAGCCGCTGAGCTGGGCCGGGCCGTCGTTGATGGTGATCGTGGCACCCAGTTTCGAGCGGAAAGTGCCGCCCGCGGAGCCAATCGCGAACTGAATGTTTCCGGTGCCCGGATCGTAGTCGCCGCCCACGACCTCCAGCGCACCGCCATTGAGCGTCATCGTGCGGAACGAATTCGCACCCAGCCCAGCCGGATGAGCCGTGCCGCCCGGCCCGACGATGGAGAGCGTCCCGCCGTTCACATTGATCGGGCCGCTGAAGCTGCTGTTCCCGCTCAGCACGAGCGTGCCATTTCCCGCCTTTGTCAGGCCGCCGGGACCCACGCCGATGATCGGCGCCACGATGTCGAGGAGCGTGCCGGCGGTCGTCGTGACGATGAATTCATCGGAACTGGTCGCCCCGGAAAGAGTGCCAGTGCCACCGATCGAAGCCTGCAGGCTGCCCGTGAAGAGGATGCCGCCAGACGCGAGCGTGAGATTGTTCACGCCGAGGTCCAGGCCGCTGCCGCCCGCGATTTTCAGGGAGTTCTGGGTCAGCGGCGCGGTGACAAGCTGATAAAGCGAGGTGCGCGCATTGTCGGTGGGCGTGGCGGTCGTGAAGCCCGTGTAGGCGGTGTAGGCCACCACGTTATTGCTGCCGTTAAGCGTGGCCCAGTCGTTCCCGCGCGTGGCGTATCCGCCGAGGATGTCATTGGTGTTGCTGGAGAACGCCGCATTGACGGTCCCGGCAAAATTCGCCGTCGCCCCGGGGAATCTGGTGATGCTTCCCACGGTCAGCCCGGCGCCGCCGTTCACAGTCCCGCCGCCGCCGATGAGATCGAGCCCTGCGATGGTCTGGGCCGCGCCCGTGACCACCAGGCTGCCGCCACCCATCTGGACGAGCGCAGTCGGATCGAGCCCGGCCCCGGCCGACGCGATCGTGAGCGTGCCGCCATTGATGGTGGTGGTGCCGGAGGTGTTGACGCCCGAGAAGGTCCATGACCCGGTGCCGTTTTTTGTCAGCGTGCCCGTGCCGAGCGAGACGTTCCCCGCGATCGAGCCGTTCCCGGCCCCGGTGATCGTCAGGGTGGTATTCGTGCCGGAGACCGTGCTCCCGAGGCCGAGTGATCCGACATCGGAACGCAGGGTGACATTCGAGCCGAGCGTCACCGCGCCGTTGTAGGTGTTGGCGCCGCTGACATTGCGCAGTGAGCCCACGCCGTTGTAGCCCGAGCCGTGCAGGGTCAGCGCTTCCGCTCCGGTCACAAAGCCGCCCGCAAGCTCAAGAGTCGCACCGCCATAGACAGTCGTTCCCGCGGCGGTGGAGCCCAGCGCGTTTCCAGCCCCGATCCGCAGGACGCCGGCCGAGACCGTCGTCGCGCCCACGTAGGTGCCGTTGCCGCCGATGACCCACCGGCCGGCGCCATTCTTGTTCAGACCGCCCGCGACGGTGTTCAAGCCGCCCGCGATGCTGCCATCGCCATTGCCAGAAAGGGTGAGCGTGCCTGTCCCTGTGATCGCAGCCGGATTCGTCAGGAAAAGCCCGGCGCGAACGACCGGAGCCGCGGCGACGCCCGTGAGGGCCGTCGCGCTCGGGGTGAGGGTGGCGTTTCCTCCGAGAGCGACCGTGCCCGTGATGGTCAACTGACCCTGCTCAATCACGAGCGCGCCGAGTTCGCTCACATCCGTAGTCCCGGAGACCATCGCACCGCCGCCGGTGAAGGTGAAATTGTCCGCGCTCACGATGGCCCCGTCCACCTTGAGTGTGCCGCCGGCATTGACCGCGACTCCGCCGAGCAAGGTGCCGAGCGCCTCTTTGCTGCGGATGATCAGGACGCCGCCATTGACCGTGACAGCGCCGTCAAACAACCCGCCGTCGAATACCTTCGGCGCGTACTGCTGCACATCCATGATGCCCGAGCCGCTCTTGCTGAAGCCGCCGTTTTTCATCAGCGCGCTGACGCCGAAGAGGATGCCGTCACCCACATTGAAATCGCGCGTGCCGCCCATCAGGTCGATGTAGCTGTTGCTGAATTCGCGCATGTTCGTGCCGATACCCGCGAAGATGCCCGCGCCGATGGTGGACTGGAAATTCAGCGGATCGCGCGTCGCCGTGACATTGCCCCCGAGGCGCAGGACAGAGCCGCCGCCGGAGTTGAGGTTCAAGCCGGTCTGGAGTTCGATGCGCGCGCCCAGCGTAGTCAGGCCGCCGGAACCGATTTCGAGGACGGTCTGGCGGGCGATGAAACCGTTGGCAAGGCTCAGGTTCGGCGCGCCGGCCTGGAGGTTCAGCGTCCCGAATTTCAGATGGGTCGCAAAGTTGAAATTGATCGCGCCCCCGGAGACGTTTCCGACGCCAAACTCGAGCTTGCCCTCGCCGGAGTTGCCGCTGTTGAAGGTGCCGTTACGCAGGTTCAGCGTGCCCACCACGTCGTTCTGGATCGCATCGGTGACGCCGAGCGTGCCGCTCAAAACCGTGATCGTGGCCGTTTCGGCGATCTGATCCTGCCCGGCGAGGCGCGCGCCGGCCGGGCTGAGATTGAAGAGACCCTGCAGGTTGTTGTTATCCGCCGAGATGTTGCCGACGTGGCCCGGCCCCCACGCGAGCGTGCCGCCATTGATGATCACGTCCTCGCCCGCGCCGGCACCGGCGTCGCCAATTGCGTTCGCCCCGTTCGCTTTGTTCAACCGCGTGGTGGCTGCGAAGAGCGTGATCGGGGAACTCAGCCCGGCGTTCGGGACGGCATCCCCGGAACCCCCTCCAATAATCAATGTGGACGGGGTGGCGCCAGCGGCGATGACATTGAAGCCCGTGCCCGTCATCGCGCCCTGAATGACCGTGTGGGAGTTCGCCTCCTTGTCCACGCCGAGATTGATCGTGGGCGCGCCGGAGAAAATCGATCCGTCAAAGCGCACGTCCCATTGGAATCCGCCGATGCCCAGCGTGTGCGCGCCGTTGATCGTCAGCGATCCAAAGGGAACGATGTTATTGTCCTGCGAAGCCGCGTCGGCCAGTTCCGTTCCGCCACCCACGTTGTCGCCATTGTCGTCCAAACCGATCGACGAATTTCCCGCGACGAGGATGTTGTGCCCAAAGCCGGAAAGAACCCCATTGAGGGTGAGGCTCGGCTGATTGATCTCCAGGTCGCCGCCCGCGAGCGTGATGAGATTCGAGGACGCACCGAGGTAAGTCCCGCGGGTCACTGTCAAGACGCCGGCATTGACGACCACACCGCCCGTGAACGTATTCGTATGCCCGCCGGAGCCCGCGAGCGTCCCCTGATTTGTGAGGCGCAGGACGCCGGTGCCGTTCTTCACGAGCGTCACCGCGCCGCCCGTCGCATTGTTGGTGATGATGGCGTTGTTGAAAATGGTGTTGCCATTATTCGTGAAGACGAGCTGGGCAGGCGTCGCCGGCCCGCTCGTGGGGCCCGCTGTGATCCCGCCCGCACCGACGCCGAGGATGCTGATATTCTGTCCGCTCGAAAGGACGCCGCCGCTTTCCACCGTCAGCACAAGGCCGTTCGTGCTCACATTCGAGAGCGCCGCCGTGGCCGCGACGGTGGTCTGGAAGTTCAGCGAATTGATCGACCGTGCCGTGGTGAGCGTGATCGGCGCAGCCGCCAACGGGGCGGTCGTCACCTTCCCGTTCAGACTGGTGAGCACATCGGTCTCGGACGCGACCGTGGAATAATCGGCGCCCCCCAGTGCGGTCACGCCCAGGAGCGCGCCATTATCGAACGTGGTGCCATCGTATTTCGCGAATTCATTTCCCGAAGTGGCCCACGCACCGAGAAAAGTGCTCGTGGCCTGCGTCGGAAGAATGATGCGTGCGGTCGTCCCGACCGTGCCGAGGCCGGTGCCGGTGAAGTTGATCCCCGCATTTGTCCCGCGCGACAGCGCGAGCGTTCCCAACGTCAGCACAGGGACTTCTCCCGCGCCGGTGCGCACCACGTCGAACGTCGGATTCCCAAACGGCACGCCGACATTGCCCGTCGTCTCGCTGACGTTCACACCGCTCTGCGAAATCAGACGCAGCGTCGAGTTGCTGAGGAGGGTCACCGGGACGCTGTCGTTGAGGCGATTCGCGTTCGTCGCGGCGGTGTTGTCGAGAGTGAGCACACCCGCGCCCAGCGGAGCGCCATTGGCGC
Organism: Chthoniobacter sp.; assembly: GCA_031411535.1. Classification (GTDB taxonomy): domain Bacteria; phylum Verrucomicrobiota; class Verrucomicrobiia; order Chthoniobacterales; family Chthoniobacteraceae; genus Chthoniobacter. The sequence continues at coordinate 21,850 of JANOBH010000521.1, forward strand.
GCGCCGCACCGGTCAGCGTCACAGTCGGCGTGGCGCCATTGATGGTGATCGCGCCGACGGCGCTGATATTCCCCGGATTGATCGCCCCGGAGGCTCCGCTGAGGATCGTGGCGCCGTGGCGGATCTCCACGCTCGAGGCATTGACCGCCCCGGTAAGCGTCAGCGTGCTATTGCCCAAATGCTTGATGATCCCCTGCCCGCCAGCACCGGTCTCATTTACAGCTCCGTCCACCTGGAAATTCGCCGCGAGGTCGAGGAACGGCGTGCCCGTGAGGCTCACGGTCGCGACACGCGCGCTGTAGTTCGACGCCGCGTTTGTCTGCACCTGAAAGCGCTGGCCCCCGATGGTCAGATTTCCGAACTGGAAGGTATTGAGCGTATTCGCCGAGCTTTGGACGACCGACAGCCGGTAAAGGCTGCCCGCCTGCGCGCCGGTGACATTGATGTTATTCGTCAAGTACGCGCTCAGCGTGCCGCTGCTCCCGGCGCCGTTGTCCCGCATGTCGAGCATGGTATTGATGCCGGCCATTTGCAGCGTCGCATTGCCTATCGTCTTGCCGACGTTGAGCGAAGCCGCGAGCGTTCCTTGGTTGGCGCGGTTTTCGATCGTGGCATAGTCCCGCAGGACGAAGGTACCGCTGAACGTGTGCGCAATGTCGCTGCGCTGGAAGACGGCATGCCCCTGGCTCCCCGGAGTTCCGTTGGCATTGGTCGCGGCGACGATATCCACCGAGCCGCTGCCGGTGAGCAGGGCATTGAACCGCGGGCTGCGCGCCGTCGTCGGCGTCTGGGCTTCACGCGTCAGGATCGTGCCGCCATTGAGCACCAGGGTTGTAAAGGCAGGACCGCCCGTGACCTGGCCGCGGACTCCGTATTCATGGTCCGCACCCTGCACGGTCAGCGCACCGGCATTGAGCGTGACGGTCACCGCGTCGATGACGCTCACCGTGCCGCTGTTCGGCATGAGGAGACCGCCATTGACCGTGATGGCGTTCGTGGCGGTGACAGAATTCGTCACACCGCTGAACGAACTGAAACGGCTGACGGCTGCGGCAGCACCGTTGAATGTCGTCGTAACGGGCGCGGCGACCACGCGGTTGAGGTCCAGGGTGCCGGCATTGACTATGAGATCGCCAGCGAGGTTGTAGTCCTGCGTTAGGAAGGAGAGCCGGCCCTCTCCGTTCTTGGTCAGGGCAGTGCCGCCCGTGATCTGCGAACCGTCGTCAAGGATGTACTGCTGCCACGCCGCCGCGACATTGAGTGCACCGCCACCCGTCCCGAGGACGATGCTCTTCGTCGAGGCATCCGGGTTGTATCCTGTTCCGACCAGCCGGAGCTCGCCACCATTCTGCAGCGTCACGGATTTGCCGCCGGTAAAACCCAATGAAAAGTTATCCGAGCGGCCCACAATGACGTGGCCCGTGCCGTTGATATATGGCAGCACACCCTGCCCGCGGATCGTGAGCTGGGTGCCCGCGCCGTCCACGGTCACTCCTCCGGTGAAGGTGTTGACAAAACTGTTCAGCAGCAGCTTTCCGCCACCCGAGAGGTTCAGCGCCGACGTCCCGGCGAAGTCCGAGTTGATGACCGCAGACACCCCGGTGCCGACGATCACATTACCGGTCGCGACGGTGAGCTGATTGCGGTCGCCATAGCTGCCGAGCACGTAGTTGCTGGCGGTGAATTCAAGCGAGTTGACCGTCTGACTTCCGTTCAACTGAATCGTGCCCGGAACGGCCGCGACATTCCCGAATCTCACATCATCGAAAGACGCAGGCAGGGTGCCGCCATCCCAGTTAAGGACGTCAGTCCACAGGATGCCGTCCCCCGGCGTGGGCACGGCAGTGCCGTCCCAGATGACGACGGCACTCTCAGCTACGGGTTTGGCGGCAAAGAGCGCGGCGCAAACCGCTGCGGCAGATCCGAGTCGCGCGAGGGAAAAGCTGAGGGGCCGGATCTTGGAGGTGAGTTTTGGGGTACGCATAGATCTTGGGGTTTGGGTTGGCAGACTGTTTGGGGAGGTTTTGGGAGGTTACGATCCGATAAAGATTCTCCAGACGCACGGCGCGCGTCTGGCCCGCTGATTAACCCGTTTGGGGGGGTGCAAAGAAAAGAAGCTCTTAAATGCCCACGTCAAGCGGAAGAGTAAATTATTTTCCGAAACATTGCGACTCTGTAATCTTTCAATCGCGTCCGAACGGACTTTGCCCAGCCACAAACAGGATTCCCTCCGCCCACCTTCTCCGCACCGTTCCGCGACCATCCGGAGTTTTTCGCCCCCCTCCGGCGCGGCGGAGGGAGTGGGCAGGACAGGATTCGAACCTGTGAAGGCGTAAGCCAGTGGATTTACAGTCCACCCCGTTTGGCCACTTCGGTACCTACCCAGTTTTTTTGAGGGAGCGCTTTATACGGGCGCGCTCCGGGGCTCGCAAGCGTTTGTGCTTAGAAAATTTGCCACCAGCGCTTCTTCGGCGCGGGGCCGGGGACGACGGGGGCGGGCGGCGGCGGAAGCTCCTCGCGCGGGAGGATTTTCACGGACCGGATGACGATCCGCTCGGTGGGGTAGTCGTTGCTGTCCACGGGCTTCGTGCTGAGGGCGTCGAGGGTCTCCAGACCCCAGATGACGTGGCCGAACACGGTGTACTGGCCGTCGTAGCTGGGCTGGGGCGAGAGGCAGACGTAAAACTGGCTGCCGTTCGAGTGCCGGGAGGGGTTGATCTTGTCCGGAAGGCGCGCGGCGGCCACGGCCCCCTTGGTGTGCTTGCGCCGGATCTCTGCCGGGAGGGTGTAGCCGGGGCCGCCGGTGCCGACATTCGTGCGGTCCTTTCGCTCGGTCAGCGGATCGCCCATTTGCACGAGGATGTGGGGAAAGGCGCGGTGAATCGCGAGCCCGTTGTAGAATTTCTTGCGGGCGAGCTTCTTGAAATTCTTGACCGTGCCCGGCGCCTCGGCTTCGTAAAACTCCATCGCAAACTGCTGCGGCGTCTTGTCTTTTCCGACGCGCAGGGTGACGAGCGCGACATCATCCGCGCGGACGGCGGCAAGACCGGTGGCGAGCGCGGCGACAGTGAGGAGGAGCTTTTTCATGGAGAGACGAAGGGCAGTGGACAGGCGGTGACGCGGCATTCCGCGCTGGACGGGTCGGCCGGGCGGGCGAGCAGTCCGCCGGTCGGCGAACCGCGCCTGAGATAGCCGAGCGCAATCGGCCTTTCCAAGGCAAAACTGAATGCCGCGCTTGTAATGGTGCCGATGGGGCGCTCACCGCCGGGTGCGAAAAGGGATGCGCCTGCCGCGGGCGCGGTGCCGTCCTCGGACACGAAGCCGGTGAGCTCGCGGTTGACGTGGCCGACGCTTTTCAGCCGCGAGATGACCTCCTGCCCGATGTAGCACCCCTTGTGATAGTCGATATGCGTGCGGTCGAGCCCGGCCTCGGGCGGGAGCGTGTCCTCGCCCAGCTCACGGCCCCAGCGCGGGACGCCGGCCTCGATGCGCAGCGTCTCGATGAGGGCATCATCGAGGACGGCATGGTGCGTCTCGAAGAAGTCGCCGATGCCATCCGCGAGAGCCTCGCGCGGGAGAAAAAAATCGAAGCCGGCGCGGCCAAAGCGGTGCGACTGGATGGGCTCCACGGGCGACCAGAAGACGCCGTGCAGCGCCTCGATGCCGGCACCGGCGGGCGGCAGAAAATGGAGCAGCCCCAGCCTTTCGCTGAGATCCTCCAGCGTCACGTCGTCGGAGATGATGTAGCGCTCCAGCCGGGCGAGGAGCGCCTCGCGCAAGTCGCCCTCGGCATCCACGATCAGCCCGCCGATCTCCGCCTCGATCATCGCGCGCGGCTCCGCCGAGATGAAGACGTCCGCGCACAGCTTGCCCTTCGCGGTCGTCACGCACGCACGCAGTGATTCGGCGGCGCTGGCGCGGCTGACGTTCGCAGTGACCTGCCCGTTCAGATAGCGGACGCGATCCGGCCCCTTCAGCCGGATTTTTGCGCGATCCGACAGGTCGGCGATGCCGCCGCGCGCCCGGAAATCGTGATAAGCCGCGAGACTGCTGCTCATGCGCTAGCCGCCCATCCGCGAGACGAACCATCGCCGGACGACGTTGAAAGGGTGCCCGGGCGTCTCCGGCAGCGCGCCGGTCTTCGCCGCCACGCTGGCAGAAGCGGCTCTCGCTTTCGCGCCGGACGGCGAAAGCTCGACGACCTTTGCGATCTTTTCCTCCACGGCTGGCGCAGGCCCTTTCGGCTCGGCCGGTGCCGGGGCGATGATTGCCGCTTTCTCCACCACAGGCACCGGGCTCGGGAGACGCGCGGGCGCGGCGAGCGCGGCGGGCTGCTCGGGGCCGTTCGGCGAATACACCTTGTAGAGCGCGGAGAAGTCCAGGTCGGCCCAGCCGCGCGTGATCGCGCCATACATGACGCCCGCGGTGACGGTGGTGACGGGGATTTCGAGGTCGAGCGTGTTGGCCATGTGGATGCCGAGCTGCACGTCCTTGAACATGTGCTTGAGCGAAAAGTGCGGCTCGTAGTCGCCGGCCGCCATCTTCGGCAGCTTCAGCTCCACGACGCCGGAGCGGCAGGCGTTTTGCTCGATCGCGGCGGCGAGCACCTCGGGATTGAGGCCCGCCTTTTGCACGATCGCGAGCGCCTCGGCGAGCGTCTGCACGGTCACGGCGGAGATCATGTTCGTCACGACTTTGATCGTGGACGCGTGGCCGATTTCGCCGATGCGGATGATCGACTTGCTCGTGGCTTCGAGCACGGGCTTGGCGCGCAGGAAGACCTTATCATCGCCGCCGATGTAATAGACGAGCTGGCGCTTTTCCGCCGCGACTTTGCTGCCGGTGAATGGCGCGTCGAGAAACTGCGCGCCGCGCGACTGCACGACCTGCGCGGCCTCGATCACCGCCTCGGGGCCGACGGTCGCATTGCAGACGATCACATGCTCCGGTGTCAGCTCGTCGGCGAGCGCGTCGATGACCTCGAAAAGCGCCGCGGAATCCGACACGAAAATCTGGATGATGTCGCAGACGCGGGCGACCTCGGCCGGAGAGCCGAGGAAATTCGGCGCCGCCTTCGCGCTGCGGCTCCACACGTACACCTTGAAACCCGCGGCCCGCAGCCCGGTGGCGACGCGGGTGCCGATGATTCCGAGACCGATCAGGCCGACGTTTTTCGGGGATTTGCGTGGCATGGTAAAAAGGCGGCCCGCGCGACCGGGCGGGCGGAGAGCTGGGGAATGTGGCGCAGGCAGCCCGTCGGCATCAATGCGTTATTCCACAAACCCGGGATCGGGAACCCAATAATGCAGCCAAGGGGGAACCCCATGTTTGTAACCATCAACCGGCTCGCAATGCACGAGCCACCAACTGATGTATTCGCTAAGCGGATCGGCTGTTGAGGTTTTGTGGGCGAGGAACCACAGCGGCGCGTAAAGGCTCTCAAAAACTTCGTCAGGTGGAAAATTGAAGGCCCATCCCGAAACTATCACCGGCCCGGTGCTCAGCACGTAGAGGACGAGGGTGCCCACCAGCGCCAGAAAGCCGCGCGTCAGACGCCGTGCGGGCGTGATGGGCAGGTCGGCGGGTGTCTCCATGGAGGTGCGCGGCTTTCTGCCACGCATTTTCCGGTGCCGAAGCTGCAGCTTCGGCGCGAGGGAGGCGGGCCGCTACGGCTTCGCCGGAGCTTCCGGGGCGGGCGGCACCGGCGCGGCGGGCGGCTTGGGCGCTTCGGGCAGATTGATCTTCACCTCCGCCTTTTCGCGCAGCGCCATCACCACTTTTTCGATCTCGCCCTGGCGTTTCTGCTGCTTGAGGAAACCCAGCAGCTTCGGCTTCGCGGTTTCGAGGGTCACGGTTTCGCCGTCCTTGTGGTCGGTGACCTTGATGACGTGAAAGCCGAACTGGCTGCGCACCGGCCCGCTGATTTCGTCCTTCTTCATCTTGAAGGCGGCGTCGGAAAACTCCGCCACCATCTGCTCGCGGCCGAAGTAATTGAGGTCGCCGCTGTTCTCCTTGGCGCTCGGATCCTCGGAAAGTTCCTTGGCCAGCTTGTCGAACGGCTCACCCTTCTTCACGCGCTCGGCGATCGCCTTCGCGGCCTTTTCTTTTTCCGCCACGACTTCCGGTTTGGCGTCCTCGGCCACCTTCACGAGGATGTGGCTGGCGCGGACCTGCTCGGGCTGTTTGAACTGCTCGGGATTCTTTTTGTAAAACGCCTCGGCGTCGGCGTCGGTGACGGCGTCCTTGCCCTGGATCTGCGAGTCGATCCAGCGCTCCTGGCGCAGGCCCTCGCGGACGTTTTCCTTCACCTTGTCGAGCGTCATGCCGCTTTTCTCGATCTGCTCTTTGAGCGCGGCCTCGGAGCCAAACTTGGCTTTGAAGCCTTCCATCTTCGCGGCGACTTCCTCGTCGGTCACCTTGGTGTCGGCGGCCCGCTTGGTCACGAGCTTCTCGATGATCATGTCATCCAGGATCATGCGGTAGCCCTGAATGCGCTGCTCTTCCGGGAGCTGGTCCGCGGGGATGCCCTGCGCGCCGAGCACGCGGGCGAACGCCGCCTCGAGATCGGCCTTCTTGATCTCGATTCCCTCCACCACGGCCACGGGATCGGTGAGCGCGATTCCCTTCGCGGCGGCGGGCGATTTTGGAGCGGCGGGCGCTTTCGCGGCAGGCGCGGCGGGCTTCTTCGGCGCATCGGCCGCCATGAGGGTGGAAGCGGTGAGAATGCTGGCGGTGAGGATGAGCGAGGGGATGGGTTTCATGGAAAAAGTCGGCGAACGTGGCATGAGGGTGCGGGCTTGGCTAGCGGGAAGTTTCCACGCGTAAAACGGTGCTCGAAACGTGACGCCGAAGGCTCAGTCGCCCTTGCCCTTCTTGCCCCTGCCCCGCTCGGCGCGAGGATCCTCGCCGCCCTGCCCTTGCGGCGCCTGAGCTGCCTGCGCCGCCTGCGCTGCCGCTTGCGCAGCCTGCTGCGCCGCGCGCTGCGCTTCGGCCTGCTGCCGAGCGGCGTTGTCCCTTTGGGCGTCCATGGCCCGGCGCTGATGCTCAGCCTTTTGCTGGGCCGCTTCCTGCCCGGCCCGCTGGCGCTCGGCCTGCTGCTGGCGCATCTGCTCAGACGCCTGCTGCTTCGCGGCTTCCTGCGCAGCGCGGTTTTGCTCCATTTGGAGTTGGCGGCGCTGTTCCGCAGCCTGCTGTTTCGCTGCCTCCTGCCCGGCACGCTGCCGCTCCATCTGCTGCGCGCGCGCCTGCTCCGCGGCCTGCTGCTTCGCCGCCTCCTGCGCCTCGCGCTGCCGCTCCATCTGCTGCGCACGCGCTTGCTCGGCGGCCTGCTGCTTCGCCGCTTCCTGCGCCTCGCGCTGCCGTTCCATCTGCTGCGCCCGCGCCTGCTCGGCCGCCTGCTGCTTCGCTGCCTCCTGGGCGGCGCGCTGCTGCTCCATCTGCTGCGCCCGCGCCTGCTCGGCGGCCTGCTGCTTCGCCGCTTCCTGCGCCTCGCGCTGCTGCTCCATTTGCGCCTGCCGGCGCTGCGCGGCGATCTGCTCCTGCTGCTGGGCTTCCATCTGATGGCGCTTGGACTCGCCCTGCTTCGCTGCCTCAGCCTGGCGCTGGAGTTCGAGTTGCTTTTGCTGCGCAGCGGCGCTCGCCTCCGCGTCGCGCTGGCGGGCCATGCGCTCCTGGTCGCCCTGCATTTTCTCGCGCTCCGCCTGAGCGGCACGCTGCTGCTGCTGGATTTTCCCCTTTGCCTCAGCGGCTCCCGCAGCATCCTCGGCCTGCTTCTGCCGAATCATGGCCGCCTCCGCCTCAGCCTGACGCTGGCGGGCGATGCGCTCCTGGCCGGCCTTGTCCTGCTCTGCGGCGGTCGCGGCGGCTTTAGCGGCGCGCTGTCTTTCCTCCGCCATCTTCTGGTGGCGGATGGTCGCCTGCTCCTGCGCGGCATTCTCCGCGGCCGCCGCCGCCGCCTGGGCCTTGGCAGCCGCGGGATCGGCTTCCGGCGCGCTCACGACGGGCGGCTTTGCGGGCCGGCCCTCGCGGGGGATCGCCGGCTGCCCTTCCTCGCGCGGGCGGAATCCCCCGACAGTCCCGTCGTTCATCTGCTTCGGATCGCGGCCTTCGCGCGGCTCGACCGGCACTGCTCCTACCGTGGGCGGCGGAATGGGCGCGACTTTTTCCACCGCCTGAGGCACGACCACCGGCGGATTCGCCGAGAGGCCGGGGCCCTTGCGCGGCTGTCCGGGTTCGGTGGCGGAAATGAACGGCTTCAGCGGGCTGCCCGTCACCGCTGGCGGGACGGTCGCACCGCCGTCTTTCGTCCGCTCCATGCGCGTCGTCGTGCCCGGATCGGGCGGCTGCACGGTGTCGTTTGAAACGTCTCCCACCTTCCGCGGTCTGCCGCCATCGCGCACCGGCTGCGTCGTCTCAGCGACAGGATTCACCGGCTGCACCGGCGCTACGGTCGCGTCGGAAATCACTGGCGGCTGCCGCTCGCCCTTGCCGCGCGGCCCTTTGCCCGTGAAGACCGGCGACACCGCAGTCGGATCGGCCTGCGCGGGCACCACTTTCAGGTCGCTCGCCGCCACCGCTCTCGCCGGCGCGGTGTAGGGCGTGAGGCCTTTCGTCTCGCGCTGGAAACGCTGCCGCAGCTCGGTGCGCTCCTTCGCGTCCTTCACGCCGGCCCAGCCGTCGCGCACTTTGTCGGCGGCGAAGACGCGCTTCACCTTGTCTTTCAAAAACGCCGGCTGCACCGGCGGCGCCACGATCGGCGCATTGACGATGAGCTGATTGCCCACCGTGCGCGCGTTCGGCGAAAACCCGCCCGGCCCGCGCCGGAAATCCGGCCGGTCGAACTGCGTGTGGCGCACGAGCTTCAGCGCCGGAATCGGCCGCTCGCTCCGGCCGCTCATCAGCGCATAGCTCAGCCCGCCATTGTAGATCACCGGCACGTCTCCGTACGTGTTGTAGGTGATGTTGGTGATGTTCACCGTCGTGCGGATGATCGTCACATTGCGCGAGCGGTTCACGATCACCGGCCGCAGCACGGGCGCGCCAAAATCCCGCACGCGGCAGAAGCTGTAGTACGCCGGGCCGATGTCGTACGCCGTGTCCGCCCAGACGCTGATGCCGATCTCCGGCTGCCAGTAGGCGCGCGGAGGCAGCGGCGCCCAGCCGACATATTCGTCGCTATGCCGCCACGAGACCCACGCCGGACCCCACTCGTAGTCCGGCACCCAGCACCAGCCGGCCGTTTCGACCAAAACCCAGCGCCCGTAGTGATAGACGATGCCCGCAAACTCCTCGTAGCCCACCCAGGTCCAGCCCGCGTCCGTGAAAGCCCAGTATCCGTCCGAATAAGGCACCCAGTCCGCATCCACCTCGATGGGCCGCCAGCAGAAGCCATAGCCGTCCACCTCGATCCATTCGCCGTAGGGCAGCAGCGCGTCGTAGAAATAGTCGAACGACACATCGGCGCGAGCCTCCGCGGTGCGGGGCGCAGCCAGCGGGAGGAGGGCTGTGAGGACGAGGAGGAGGAGCGCTTTGAGTTTCATGACGTCGGAACTTGGGACTGGATGCGCGGGGATTCATTCAATGAATTTTGGACGCATCGTTCCACCGCCTCCGGCCACGCAGGCGTGTGATGTCGCACGGGACGATCTTTTCCAAACCACGGGTCATCCTGAGCGGAGTTCCGTTTGGCTCTGCAAACGGAACGCAGTCGAAGGACCCCGGCGATTGCGTGCGACACCGCCCGTGAATGCGCGGGCTCCTTCGACTGCGCTTCGCCCGCCTTTCCGCATCCGCTCCGCTCAGGATGACTCGCGGTTTAGAGGTTGATCCCCGCTTGGCAGCCATCGGGCGCAGCCTAGATTCGCACTCGTGAAAACCACCGTCCGCCTTTTTCTCGCCCTGCTCCTCGTCATATCGCATCCCCTCTTGGCCGCGGAGAAGAAGCTCCTCGTCGGCATGGAGCTGGCCTATCCGCCCTTTGAAATGCGCGACGAGCGCGGCGATCCCGCCGGAGTCAGCGTCGATCTCGCCCGGGCGCTCGGCGAGCACCTCGGCGTGGCGGTCGAGATTCAGAACATGAAATTCGACGGCCTCCTGCCCGCGCTGAAAACCGGCCGCATCGACCTCATCATCTCCTCCATGACCGCCACACCCGAGCGCGCGCAGTCGGTGGATTTTTCCGAGCCGTACCTGCGCACCGGTCTCTGCCTGCTCGTCGCCGCCGGGAGCGGCATCCAGACCATCGCCGACGCCGACAAAGCGGGCCGGCGCATCGCCGTGAAGAAGGGAACCACCGGCCACCTTTACGCCATGCGCGACCTCAAAAACGCCCGCCCGCTCGTCCTCGAAGACGAGAACGCCTGCGTCCTCGAAGTCGTGCAGGGAAAGGCCGAGGCCTTCATCTACGACCAGATGTCCACATTCAAAAACTGGCGCAAAAACGCCGATACCACGCGCGCCGTCCTCGCGCCTTTCCAGCAGGAGAGCTGGGCCATCGGCCTGCGCAAAGGCAACGACGGCCTCCGCGTGAAAGTGAACGCCTTTCTCACCGTGTACCGCGAAAAGGGCGGCTTCGATCAGCTCGGCGACAAATGGCTCGCCGAGCAGAAGGCCGAGTTCAAGAAGCTCGGGATTCCGTTCTATTTTTAGCGCG
>JANOBH010000522.1:0-3182 GCA_031411535.1 Chthoniobacter sp.
CTTGCCGCTCGCGAAGTCGCCGAGGATCTGGATCTCGTGGCGGCCGCGCAGGTAGAAGCCCGAGTTCGAGCCGTCCGGCACCATGTATTCGTACTTCACCGTGAAGTTCCAAAACTTCGCGTCGCTGACCAGATCGACGCCGTGCGCGCCTTTCTCGACGGTGTTCTTGAGGACACCGTCCGTGACAGTCCAACTGTTCGTCGCATCCGGGCGGCGGAGATGCCAGCCGGTCAGATCCTTGCCATTGAAAAGCGGCTTGAAGCCCGCGTCATCCGCCAGTGCGGAGACAGCCAGGGCGAGCGATGCAAATGCTGTGAGTAGTTTCATCGAATGTTCTCGGATTGATTATTTCGCGTCCGGGTTCGGCTCGGCGCTGCCGGGCACCAGACCCAGCGCCCACTTGATGCCGCCGAGGATGTGCGCCTGATACTTCTTGCTGATCTCCACGGAATTCTTGCGGTCCTTCAGCGTGGGATCATCCGACCAGAGGTCTTCGCGATGCCCGAGCGAGGTGTAGAAGACGCGGCCCTTCCCATCCATCCGGCACCACGACACTGCATTGTAGCCTTCCTTCGCCTTGTCGTTCGGATCGTGGCGCAGATACCACAGCGCGCGCACCTTGGCCCGGTCGTGATTTTTGATGTGATACATCTCCTCCTGCGAAAGATCCCACGTCCCGCCGATCCCCGCATTGGCCGGATGCGCCGTGTCCCCGGCCACGAGATCCGCCGGCACCTGCGCACCGTGACCGGCGAAAGTCCCCTGGAGCATTTCGTAGTAAGGCGCGTACTGCTTGAAGGTGTCCGTAGCCGAGTGCATGCCGATGAAAGCGTGCCCGTCCTTGATCCATTTGAAAAAGCCGTCGCGATCGGGAAGCGGAAAGTCGTCGCCCGTTGTGTTGGCGAAAATCACGGCGTCGATCTTCGCCGCCGTTAGCGCGGCGGGGGCGAGCTTCGCCATCGCAGCCTTTAGCTGCGAATCCCATTCCGCCTGCGAAGCCTTCGCCTTCTCCTCGTCCGCGGGCGACCACTTCGCCATCGTCGCGTCATACTTCGCCTGCTCGTCGGCGAATTTTTTCATGTCGGCCTCATATTTCGCCTTCGCCTTGTCGTCGGCATCCGCCTTGAGATCACCGGGCTTCTTTGGAGCGCCCGGCTTTTTCACGATCTGCGCGGTCGGCTGCTGCACGTAATCGACGACCGTGAATGCCTTCGATTCCTCGCCCAGCTTCTTCAGCGTCGCCTCGGCGATCGGGATCGAGCTATGGCGGAAGCCGGTGGTGACGGTGACGACGATGACGCGCTTCGCCTCAGCCGCGAAAGCGGAGAACGAAGGCGTGATCGCAAGTGCGACGACGAGCAGTGAACGGAGGTTTTTTTTCATGCGGAGGGTTGGGTTGGGAGACGAAAGGCGGGAGCCGCCGGGGGCAGTTGGCATACCCACTATCCAAGGCAGTGGCAATGCTTAGCGGAAAATTTCCCGCCCGTCAGGGCCGCGGTGGGTTTAGCTCCGAAAGCCGAAGCGCTCGCCGAGGGCGAGACAGTCGGCGAGCGGCTTCATCCCGCCGGTGCAGGTTTCGTCGCTGAGATTTGCGGCTGCGGCGCAGACGCCGTAGCGGAGCCAGTTCTCGACCGGGAGCCCCTCGTGCCAGCCGAGCAGAGTGCCGGCGGTGAAGGCGTCGCCCGCGCCCGCCGCACCTTTGATGTAGTCCGCCGGGAGCCGGACGCTGCCGTGCTCGTGCCACACTCCGTCTCGCCCGAGCGCGCAGCCGCCCTCGGGAAAATGCACGACCACCCGCTCACGCACGCCGGCATCCAGCAGCGCCTGCATCGCCACGCGCAGCTCCGCGCGGTCAATTCCGGCGTCGGAGTGTGTGCGCCGGCCGGTCACGCGCCCCGCCTCGAATTCATTCATCACGCACACGTCCACATGCTTCAGCGCGGGCAGCACGATCTTTGGAAAGCGGTCGCTGTCCTCGCTCACCACGTCGATCGAAGTCTTCAGCCCAGCAGCCTGCGCGCGGGCGAGCACCTCGGCGGCGACGGTGCCGTGCGTGGCGCTCGCGCCGTCGAGCCGGTCGAGCAGCAGCAGGTAGCCGAGATGAAAAATCCGCGCGTTCGTTTTCGTGAAATCAAAGTGAGGCGCATCCAGCAGCGCATTCGCCCCGCGCGCGTGGAAGAACGTGCGCCGGCCGGTGCCCTGCACGGTCATCACATCCGTGTACGAAGTCGGCGCGCTGGCCGTCTGCTGCATCGCACCCGCGTCGATGCGGAAATGCGCGCAGTCGTCCAAAATCCTGCGCCCGTCCGCGTCCTCGCCGACCAGCCCCACGCCCGCCAGCGGCATCCGCGCGCCCATTTTCGCGAGATCGACGAGGATGTTGTAAGGCGAGCCGCCCGTCCCGTCCGAGCCGCTGAGGATGTTCGCCAGCGCGTCCTGCGCGGGCCAGGTGTCGATGACCTTCACATGGTCGATGATCCAGTTTCCGCCGGCGAGAATTCCAGTTCGAGGGGTCATAAAGTCGGGGCCGCACAGCGTCCACAAAGCCCGCGCGCCGACAAGCGCATTGTCGCCGCACCGGAGGGATGCGCCTGGCGCGCTTCCTACCGGACAACCTGAAGCATGAGGAAGCGCTTCGTGCCGGTGCCGGCGGATACCTTCGCCTTCACGGTTTGCGTCGTGCCGTTGTCGGCGAGGATTTCCTCGGTGACGCCGCTCGCGCTCCAGGTGGCGAGGTCGTCGGACCACTTCACGCCCGATGTCACGCCGGCTGCGTTTTTCAAACGCGTGTAGGTGAGCGTGAGGAGCGCGCCTTCGCGCGCCGTGACGAGCCCCGGTGCATCGGAACGGATCGGGTCTTTCACGAGCAGATATTCGAGCAGGTTTTTCATCCCGTCGCCGTCGGCATCCGCGGAGTCCGCGGCATTGGGCGCCTGCGCCGCCGCGACGCTGCCGAACTTCTGCACCTTCCACGCATTCACCGGCGAATCGAGCAACTGGACCGTCGCGGCGTTTGCATTCGCGACCGCGAAGCCCGCGCCGCTGGCGAGATTCAGCGTGACCGTTTGCGTGCCGAGAACCGCGGCGTCCGAAGCCGGCGCGACGGTAATCGTGGCGGATGCCTGTCCGGCGGGAATCGTGATCGCCGCCATCGACGGCGAGAGCGTGTAACGCGTGCCGGG
>JANOBH010000523.1:0-4907 GCA_031411535.1 Chthoniobacter sp.
TGAGCGCCGCCCACATCGGTTCATGCACGAGGACGAGTTGGAGGAGTTGCGGCAAGTCGTGCGTTTTCCCTCGTTACCAAGCTCTAGCTTGGTAACGCACTTGTCTGCGAAGCTCCGCTTCGTCGCGTCTGCGAGGGGATACGGCGCGCGCCCGTGACAGTCGTGCGCGTCGAAGCTGGAGCTTCGCAGACAGGGTGCGTGTCCAAGCAGGAGCTTGGGCACGAGGGGAATCGAAGACCACATGCGGCGGGCGCTTTCTTTCAAGCATCCGGGGCTTTGCGGGTAATCTCCCGGCGATGCCCCACCACGACCTGACCCAATTCCACGCGCAGCAGTTCACCCGGCGCGCGTTTCCCTCGTTCCCAAACTCCGTGGGAACGAGGGGGAGAAGCAAATTCCTCGCGGCAGGTTGCTTTGCGGACGATGATTGCCCCGGTGCAATCCGTCGATTTTTACTCCTGCCTGCCGAGCTTCGCCAATTTCCAGGAGTTGACGCTCGACCGGCACTTTGTGCGCGCGCCAGATGAATGGTTTGTGGTGATGACAGATGTGGTCGGCTCGACCCAGGCCATTGAGGCGGGCCGTTACAAGGATGTGAACACTATCGGCGCGGCATCGATCTCGGTGGTCAGCGGGCTGCTTGGCCGGGATGTCCCCTGTATGTTCGGCGGTGATGGCGCGACGCTGCTGGTTCCACCGGATGTGATTGACCGCGTCCTCGACGGCCTAAGGCGTCTGCAACGCCTGTCCCGCAATCAGTTTCATATTGAGCTGCGGGTGGGACGCATCACCGTGGGCGAGGTGCACCGAACGGGACATGCCATAGAAGTGGCCAAGCACGAACTGAGAGCTGGTAAATGCACCGCCATCTTTCGCGGCGGCGGGTTGAGTGAGGCGGAGAAACGGATCAAAGGGGAAGCATCGGCGTATTGCGTCGAGGCGGCCACGGACGGCGACCTGGAATTGACGGGACTTTCGTGTCGGTGGAATGCGCTCCCAAGCAGACGCGGGCGGATCATGGCGCTTCTCGTCCGCTCTCAAATGGAACCTGCGGCCAGGGTTTATGACGAACTCCTGGCGGAGTTGAACCGAATTTACGACGGGCAACTCGACGAAACGAACCCTGTGAGGAACGAGTCGCTGAGCTACCGGAGCGCTGCTGACTGTATCCAGGCGGAAGCACGATTCCACACACGCAAAGGGACCCTATCCTACCTCAAGCGCTTGCTTGAGATTGCAGCCTCAGTGCTGGTCTTCAAATATCGGTTGCCACCGTTGGTCTTTGACGCGGGGCGCTACCAGGCTTCCATGCGGGAGCACTCCGATCACCGGAAGTTCGACGACATGCTGCGGATGATTCTGGATTGCTCAGACGAACAGATCGAAGCCATTCGCACTTATCTTGAAACGCAGCGCCTCGAAGGAAAGCTTTGCTATGGGATCCACCTATCAGACACCGCCCTAATGACCTGTTTTGTTCAGGACATTCAGGACGGCCAGCATATCCATTTCATTGACGGAGGCGACGGTGGTTACACCATGGCTGCGAAACAACTAAAGGAGCAGCTCCGTAAACACTAAGCTGCAATCCCGGTCGTTTTCCCCTCGTTCCAAAACTCCGGGCGCCCGGTCCACGGGGATGCACCAGCGGCTGCTGCCAGTGCGCGATTCGGCATTCCAGTCCGCGCGGCTGCGCTGGAGGCTGTCGATGGGAGGAATGCCATCGGCAGATATACGAGGGTGCCCGTGTCTGTCGATGTCATGCGCGCCGGGATGTTTTCCCCGGTTCGTTCGGCAGAGGCGCATTTCTTCCCGTTGCTTTGCCAGTGTTCCACCGCTGCCCGCTTGCAGGCTTCATCATGGCGATCCCGAATCGGTTTGGCGTTATCCTCGTTTACGACGTGGATTTTTTCCCCCACGCGCTCACCCGCTCGATAGTCGAGTAAAACGTGGCGATGGCTGGGATAGTTGGCGGGCGCTTTCTTTCAAGCATCCGGGCGCTTTGCGGGTAATCTCCCGGCGATGCTCCACCACGACATGACGCAATTTCACGCCCAGCAGCTCACCCGCCGCGCTTTTCTCGGCCGCGCCTCGCGCGGGTTGGGCGCGCTGGGGCTGGCCTCGCTGCTCCAGCCCGCGCTGGCCGGCGCGGAGAGTGCGGGCAAATGGCCGGGGCTGATTCATCCCACGCACTTCCCCGCAAAGGCGAAGCGCGTGATCTACCTGTGCATGGCCGGCGGGCCATCGCATCTGGAGACGTTCGATTTCAAGCCGAAACTCCGCGAACTCAACGGACAGGCGATGCCGGAATCCATCACCAAGGGGAAGCAGATCGCGCAGCTCCAGGGGCAGGCGCTGAAGTGTTTCGGGCCGCAGTACGACTTCCGGAAATTTGGGAAATGCGGCGCGGAAATCTCCGAGCTGTTCCCGCAGATCGGCTCGATCGCCGACGACATCTGCATCATCCGCTCGATGACCACCGAGGCGATCAATCACGATCCCGCGCACTGTTTCATGAACACCGGCACGATGATCTCCGGCCGCCCCGCGATGGGCGCGTGGGTCACGTACGGGCTGGGCAGCGAGGCGGAGAATCTCCCCGGTTTCGTCGTCCTGACCTCGCATGGAAAAGGCGGGCAGAATCAGCCGATCGCCGCGCGCCAGTGGTCGGCGGGCTTTCTGCCCAGCCGCTTCCAAGGCGTGCAACTCCGCAGCAAAGGCGACCCGGTGCTTTACCTCTCGAACCCCGCCGGCGTCTCGCGCGACGCGCAGCGCGATGTCATCGACGCCGTGAACTCGATCAACCGCGCGACCGATGCGCTCGTGGACGACCCGGAGATCGGCACTCGCATCGCACAGTACGAGATGGCCTACCAGATGCAGGCGAGCGTGCCCGAGCTGATGGACGTGAGCGGCGAGCCCGCGCATGTGCTGGACCTCTACGGATGCAAGCCGGGCGACGGTTCCTTTGCCGCAAACTGCCTGCTCGCGCGCAGGCTCGCGGAGCGCGGAGTGCGCTTCATCCAGCTCTACCACAAGGACTGGGACCACCACGGCAACATCAAGAACGACATCAAGCTCAAGGCGGAGGAGGTCGATCGCGCGAGCGCCGCGCTGATCCAGGATTTGAAAGCGCGCGACATGCTCAAGGACACGCTGGTCATCTGGGGCGGCGAGTTTGGCCGCACGCCGATGTCGCAGGGAAACGGGCGCGACCACCACATCGCGGGCTTCTCGATCTGGATGGCGGGCGCGGGAATCCAGGGCGGCGTGACCTACGGTGCGACGGACGACTTCGGCTACAGCGCCGTCGAGAACGTGGTCGAAATCTATGACCTCCACGCTACGATGCTGCACCTGCTCGGCATCGACCACCAACGCCTGACCTACCGTTTCCAGGGCCGCGACTTCCGGCTCACAGACGTGCATGGAAATGTGCTCCACAAGATTCTCACGTAGCGACGCGCTGCCTGCCGGGCGGCGAATACCGGTTGGCACAATCGCGGGCAGCGACGAGCTTCGGCGCTCTTGAAACTGCCCGCTTTCGTCCTCCGCGCCTTGCCCGGCCTGCTTTTCGCGCTCGTCGTGCGGGCGGCGGATCCGGCGCCCGCAGCGCCGACTTTCAATCGCGATGTCGCGCCGATCGTCTTCGCGAACTGCGTCCAGTGCCATCATCCCGGCGGGCTTGGACCTTTCAGCTTCACGACCTATGCGGACGTGAAAAAGCGCGCCCGGCAGATTGCCGAAATCACCGCCAGCCACCTCATGCCGCCTTGGCTCCCCGAGCCCGGACGCGGGAAATTCCTCGGCGAGCGCCGGCTCACCGAGGCGCAGATCGCCACGCTGCGGCAGTGGCATGAAAGCGGCGCGCCCGAAGGCGCGGCGGCGGATCTGACGGCGAAGGCGAAGTGGTCCGACGGATGGCAACTCGGCCCGCCCGATCTCATCGTCACAATGCCGGAGGCGTTCACGCTGCCGGCTGACGGGAAGGATGTGTACCGCAATTTCGTCGTGCCCGTGCCGCTCGCGGAGAACCGCTACGTGCGCGCGTTCGAGTTTCATCCCGGCGACACGCGTGTTGTCCACCACGCCTTTCTGCTGCTCGACACAAAGGGCACGGCGCGGCGCGCTGGCGGGGCGGACGGTGCGCCAGGATACGATGGCATGAACCCCGGCGACGGCGTCGTCACGCCCGCGGGCCAGTTTTCAAGCTGGCAGCCGGGAAAGGGCGTGGAGACAGCATCCGACGACCTGAGCTGGCCGCTCGAAGCGGGCACCGACCTCGTCTTTCAGCTCCATCTGCGCCCGACCGGAAAGCCGGAGAGAATAAAGGCGCGCGTCGGGCTCTACTTCACGGACCGGCCGCCGGCGAAAGTGCCCTTCGTCATGCAGCTCCGCTCGACGCAGATCGATATCCCGCCGGGGGCAAAGGACTACGTGATCACGGCGTTCTACGATCTGCCGGTGGATGTCCAGGTGCTCGGCGTGCTCCCGCACGCGCACTATCTCGGCCGGGAACTGCAGGCGTGGGCGACATTCCCCGACGGCACGCAGAGCTGGCTGCTGCATATCAAAAACTGGGACTTCATCTGGCAGGGCGACTACCGGTACGCCGAGCCCGTGCCGCTCCCGCGCGGCACGAAAATCACGATGCGCTGGATTTTCGACAACTCCGCGGACAATCCGCGCAATCCGCACAACCCGCCGCAGCGCGTGCAGTACGGGCTCCAGACGACGGACGAAATGGGCGAGCTGTGGCTGCGGATGACGACGGCCACGGAGGCGGACCGCTTTACCCTCCAGCGCGACTACCTGATGAAGGTTGCGACGCCCGACAAACGCACGCGCGCCGAGGTGCTGCTCAGCCGCAACCCGCGCGACGCGGACGCCCGCGCGGAGCTGGCCTT
>JANOBH010000524.1:0-2533 GCA_031411535.1 Chthoniobacter sp.
CTACCGGGCGGCGTTTGAGGACGTTTACATTTTCGACGTGCCGGCGGCGGGCACCAAAATTTTCGCCGCCCTCCCGCGCCGGCAGGCCATGACGCGTGAGGAGGTGATCAGCCGGGCGCGGGAGATTTCCGGGCACCGGGGGTTCGACTACGATCTGGGCAGCGCGGTCGCGGGCTTTAGAAATGCCGCGCTCGAGACAGTCCACGGCGGCTCCGTCCTGAGGGATTGATCCCCGGCACGGGCGCGGCGCGAGCCGACGCTGATCTCATTCGACTCTCACAAAAACCTGACTTTCGGAGGGACGACGGAATTACGAAATTTGACCAAATGACGGAATTCAGATGCCGGTGGAAAAATCGGTCATCCCGTTACTCCGCCGAGCCGTCCGTTCAGTTGTGAAAGGTGTTCTCACGCTTGCTCGGGGAGCGGCGGCGGTGCCGGTGCGGCCTTGGGCTTTGAGCGAAAGCAGCCGCCGCTGCTGAATGCCTGCCAGCCGCGGCGCAGCCAGTGGATGAGCGACGCGGCGAGCCAAAGCGCCCAGGCGAGCATGAAGAAGCGGTACCACCAGATCGAGATGGAGTAGCAGCCGGGACGCGGGAGGAGATTTTCGCACCGGGCCTGGAACCAGCGGAGCATGCTGCTCGTGGAGCCATTGCCGGAGATGAACATCTCGGGGCTGCCGAGCAGTCCTTCGCCGACGGCGGTGAGCAGGATGCCGAGCGCCGTGGCGGTGAGCAGGATGATGAAAACCTGGAGCGCGTTGTAGCTGCGGTTGCCGAGGCGCTGGAAGACATCGCTCCCGCGCCACCCGAGGAGAAAGAGCCAGCCGACGACTGCGAGCGCGGCGGGCAGCGGCACCTGCGTGAGCCCGATGACGAGGAGCATCCACGCGACGGTGTGCAGCGGCGAACGCGCGACATGGCCGAGCGCTACGGCGGCGAGGAGCGAGCAGATGAGGATGCCCCAGAAACGCACGGCGGGTCCGCGCCGCGGGCCGTCGGCCCAGAGCACCCAGCGGTCGTCGGGGACGCTGATGACCGTCTGCACGTTCGCGCTTTCCACCGGCAGGCGCACCTCGCCGGCCTCCGCGCGGAAGCCGAGGGCGATGTTCGTTTTCCATCCGATGCTCACCGTCTGCTCGCCGGGGCGCACGGGGATGATGAGATTGCCGCCGTCCTTTCGCACGGGGATCGTCTTGCCGTTGTGCGTGAGTCCGGTGATCTCGGCGTCGGCGGGCAGCCCGACGAGGAAGTCCTCGCCGAGGCTGCACCGCAGCGAGAGGTCGAGCTTCGAGGTGCGCTGGCGCTTGCCGAGCGTGATCTCGTGCGTGCCGCGGCTCACGGTGACGGTCGCGCCGGCGATGGCCTCGGGCCGGCTGATCGCGAGCTCCACGCTTTCGCCCGGCCACGGCTGCCACGTCGGGATGAAATCGCCACCACCCGCGATGATGGTGCGATTGCTGGTTATCAGTTGCGGCGCGTCTGCTTCGAAGACGGGCGGGAGTCCGGTGAGGGAGACATTCCAAACCGGCGAAGCGACGAGATGCCAGCGCTCGACCCATGCATCGTCGG
The DNA here is from genome assembly GCA_031411535.1 of Chthoniobacter sp. Lineage (GTDB taxonomy): Bacteria > Verrucomicrobiota > Verrucomicrobiia > Chthoniobacterales > Chthoniobacteraceae > Chthoniobacter. Next base: position 1,572 of record JANOBH010000524.1, read on the forward strand.
CGCGCGCGGCGAGCTTGAGCGCGGACACGACAGCGAGGCCGCTCTCCCAAGTGAAGGTCTGCTCCTGCGCGCCGAGCCGCACCTCGATGAAGCCGTCTTTCACGACGGCGTTGGAAGACAGGACGTTTTCGCCAGGCAGCAGCGGCACGCGGAGCGCGACCGCCTTTCCCACCGGCGAGAGCCGCGTGACGGTCGTGCGCACCTGCCAGATGAGGCCGAGCTCCAGATTGCGATCGATCACCGCGACCGACTGCACTTCCTGGCGGTCGTAGCTCGCGGCACCGGCGGCGGCTTTCTGTTTGAGCGCGAAAAAGACCTGCGCTTCCGGGACGCCGTCGGGCTTTACGCCGCTGAATGTCCAGCCGGGCGCGTCGATCTTCACCTGCCGCGGCTTGAGGAGAAAGGTCCACTCCCACTCGGTCACGTTTGCGAGCGAGCCTTCCACGCGCACCCGATGCACGCCGGGCTCCAGCACGAGCCAGAGGTAGCCGTCGTCGCGGCGCAGCGCGGCCTCGGGCTTGTCATTCACGAGCACGCTGACCGGCGACCAAGCGGGCAGGCGGCCCGGCAGCGGCACGGCGGTGCGGGCGGCGGCGTGAATCTCGGCGTCGATCGTGAGCTTGCGCTCGTTCAGCGTGAGCGTGACGGACGGGATGTCGGCGGCGTTTGGGAAAGCGTCGGACGTTTCGAGAAGTCGCGCGCGCAGCTTGTCGAGGGTGGCCGCATCCGGGATCGGCGTCTGCGCCGATGCGCCCGCGATCGTGAGCAGAAACGCGAGCATCGCAGCCGTTTTGCCGCCCGCGCGGAAGACTGTGCCGCCGAGCTTGCGCGCGCCGAGCAGCACTGCTGCCAGCGCGAGCACGAGGAGCACGCGCAGGACGGTAAGCACGCGCTCGACCGTGAGCGAGATGAGCACCGGCCTCACCTGCTGGGACGCGGACACGGGGCCGTTCCAGCCGAAG
>JANOBH010000525.1:0-10866 GCA_031411535.1 Chthoniobacter sp.
GTCCGAGAATGTCCCAAATGCCTTTCCGTTTTGCGGTTGGGTTGGGGTGCCGCGCCGCGGGTTTGGGGTTTGGTGCATCGTCCCCCACCGGCGCCGCGGCACCTGAAAATGTATCCGAAGCGCGACACGCGACGTATCCCGCCAGACTCACCACTTTTCATCACTCCCAAATGCTCACCGAATACCTGCAAGACCAGGCAGCGCTCTACGTCTCCGGCTCCATGACGGAGGAGGAAAGGGCGCGGTTTGAACTCATCCTCGAATTCCACAATGAAGCCCGTGAATTCGTCGCGGGACTGGCCGAAGTCGGCGCGGCCGTCATCCTCGCCGCAACGCCGGCGGGAGGAATGGCCCCGTCTGCGTCACTGAAGTCGCGCATCTCCGAAGCGATCGCCGGACGGCCGCAGCACTCCTCGCCGGAAGGCATGGTGGTGTCCGGCCCGGACGGCCTCGTACAATGGGTGAATCCCGCCTTCAGCGAAATGTGCGGCTACGGCCTCGATGAACTGCGCGGCAAAAAGCTCGGCCCGATCCTCCATGGCGAAAAGACCGATCGCGAGACCGCGGCGCGGATGCGCGACGCCGTCCGCTCCTGCCAGCAATGCACGGAGACGATCCTCAATTACCACAAGTGCGGCACGCCGTACTGGGTCGAGGTCGCCATCACGCCGCTACTCGACGGCGAGGGCACGCCCCTCTGGCTCGTGGCCCGCGAACGGGAACTGACTGACCGCGTCGCAGCTTAGGCGCACCGAAGCGGAGCTGCCGGCAGGAAGAGCACGCGTGAGCCGGCGGGCCGACATGCTGCGCGCTGGCCGACCGCACACCGCGACCGGCGGAGCTACAGTCCGGGGCTGAGGATTTCCTTCAGCCGCATCATCCCGCGCCGGATGCGTGCTTTGATCGTGCCGAGCGGTTCGTTGAGCCGCTCGGAGATTTCCGTTTGCGTGAGCGAGGAAAAGAACGCGAGTTCGATTGCTTCGCGCTGGTCTTTCGTGAGCTTCCGGACCGCTCCCCGCACCTGCCTGCCCGTGTCCTCGGATGCGAGCGCATCGAAAGCGCTGCGGTCGTCGAACTGCTCGAACGTCGCCGACTCGCGCTGGATGTCATCCTGCAGACGGCTGCGGCGCACGGCGGAGCGCAGGCGATCGATCGCTTTGTTCCGCGTGAGCGTGATGGCCCACGTCATTGGCTTGCCGCGCGCGGGATCGTAGAGCGGCGCCTTTTCCCAGATCTGGATGAAGACATCCTGCAGCACATCCTCCGCGGCCTCCTGGTTGCCCAGCACGCGGTAGGCGGTGGAAAAAAGGATGCGCGAGAAGCGATCGTAAAGGGTTTCGAGGCTGCGTCGGTCGCCCTGCGCGATCTGTTTGAGCAGCGCGATCTCGACTTCGAGGTCTCTTTCGGCGGCGACTTCGGTGTCCATAGCGTCAGTTCGATCGGCGGTCCCCGGGTCGTTCAGCCGCGGCTTTTTTCGGTGTGTTGCGACGCACGGAGTCGAGCTGGCTGCAAAACTCCTCGATGGTGTCCGCACACAGCGCGCCGATGCGGATGAGCGTCTCGAAATACCCGCGCGCCGCGCGGCCTCCGGCAAGGATGCGCGTGCCGGCGGGGAGCAGGCTGGCGAGTTCAGCGAGTTCGCGGGCGAGGTTTGGATCATCCTCCGGATAGACGATGCTGAGCGCGACGGCCGCGGCTTCATTCCGCAAAGCAGCGCCCGCGATCTCGTGCGCGGGCAGGCTCGGGCCGAGATAAATCGGGCGCCAGCCGAGATGCGCGGCGGTCGCGGCGGCCATGACCGCGCCCAGTTCGTGGAGTTGTCCGGTGGGCGTGGTGACGATGATGCGGGGCGCGTTCACCGGGACTGAAAACTGGCGGGTGACATCGCCAAGGAAACCTTTCACCGAGGCCGTGAAAAAGTGCTCGTGCGCCGCCGTGAGCGCGCCCGAGCGCCAGCGTTCGCCGATTTCCTCCGCGAGCGGCGCGACCACGAGCCGCAGCAGCCCCATGTGGCCGAACGTAACCAGCGCGCGGCTCAGGATCGCCTGCAAAGCCGGACCGTCGAAACGGCCCACCGCGGCAAGCGACTCATCGCGGAAAGACGCAGCCGGATCATCGCCGCCGAGCCCGGCTGCTGCGCGTATGCTGGCCGGCTGATTCGCGATCAGCGCGCGCAATTCCTCGTTCGGCAGTTGCGCGATCTTTCCGATGCTGTGCCCGCTGCGCACGGCGCGGTGCAGCAATCCGATCCGCTCGATCTCCTCCTCGGAATAGAGCCGGTGCTTCCCGGCGGAGCGCTCCGGTTCGATCGCGCGGTAGCGGCGCTCCCACGCTCGAATGACGTGAGGGCTCAGCCCGGTGCGTTCGGCGACGGCTTGGATGGATAACGAAGAGGCCATTGAGGAGGCAATATATAGACAAGGATTGAACAAGCACAAGAATTACATTCGACATACGGCGTTGTTGTCAAAGTTTACCTTGACTATAATAAGACCTAACTTAGACACTCGGCGCATCACGAATTCGTAACCCACGCCAAATCCTATGAACTTCCTTCGCCCAAACCTCGACACCAATGGCCGCGTGATCCGCGGCATCCTGGCGCTCATCCTCGGCATCGCTACCGCGCTCACCTGGTCGCATTCGCATGCCGCCGGCATCGCTCTCGGAGCTTCGTCCGCATTCGTCGCCTTCGAAGCCGCGCGTGGCTGGTGCGTCGCCCGCGCCTGCGGCGTGAAGACCAAGTTTTGAACCCGCGATCCGACACCATGAGCAAAAAAGTCATCATCATCGGCGCGGGTCCCGGCGGCCTCGCATCCGCCATCCTCCTCGCCTCGGCGGGGGTGAAAGTGAAAGTTCTCGAGCGCATGGCCGTCGTCGGCGGGCGCACGTCGTCGATCGAGGCGGACGGTTTCAAGTTCGATCTCGGTCCGACATTTTTCCTCTATCCGCGCGTCCTCGAGAAAATCTTCGCCGCCGCCGGCACGACGCTGCGCGCGGAGGTGGAAATGGTGCGACTCGATCCGCAATACCGCATCATGTTTGGCGCGGGCGGCGCGATCCACGCGACGCCCGACATAGCGCGCATGGAGCAGCAGATCGCCGCGATCGCGCCGGGCGACGCGCCGGGCTTCCGCCGCTTCATGGAGGAAAATCGCACGAAGCTCGCGCGCATGGAGCCGTGCCTGGAGACACCCTTCGACGGCTGGCAGGACCTCGTGAACGTGCGGCTCCTCAAGATGCTGCCGATGCTCCGCCCGCATCAGTCACTCGACACATATCTCGGCCGCTTCTTTCGCGACCCGCGCGTCCGCCTCGCGTTCTCCTTTCAGTCGAAATACCTCGGCATGTCGCCGTTCCGCTGCCCGAGCCTGTTCTCGATCCTCTCCTTTCTGGAATACGAATACGGCGTCTTCCATCCGCTCGGCGGCTGCGCGGCGATCACCGCCGCGATGGCGCGTGTCGCGGAGCGACTCGGCGTGGAAATCCGCACGGACTCGCCCGTCGAGGAGGTGCTCTTCGAGGGCCGGCGCGCCGTCGGCGTCCGCACCGCATCCGGCGAGGAGCGAGCGAGCGCCATCGTGATGAACGCCGACTTCGCCCGCGCGATGCAGCGCCTCGTGCCCGACCGCCTGCGCCGCCGCTGGACCGACCGCAAGATCGCGCGCAAGAGATTCTCCTGCTCGACCTTCATGATGTATCTCGGCGTCGAAGGCACCTTCGACCTGCCGCATCACAGCATCCACATCGCCGCCGACTACGAGCGGAATCTCGACGAGATCGAGAACAAGCACGTCCTCTCCGACGACCCGTCATTCTATGTGCAGAATGCGAGCGTCACCGACCCGACGCTCGCCCCGCGCGGGAGCAGCGCGCTCTACGTGCTCGCGCCCGTCACGCACCAGCACGCGAATGTCGATTGGTCCCGCGAGCGAGAGCGTTTCCGCGCGAAGATGCTGCGCCAGATGGCCAAGGCCGGCTTTACCGATGTCGAGCGCCGCATCCGCTTCGAGCGCGTCATCACGCCGGATGACTGGGACTCCAAATACGAGATCCACCAGGGCGCGACCTTCAACCTCGCGCACAGCCTCGACCAGATGCTGCACCTGCGCCCGCACAACCGCTTCGAGGACGTGGACGGCATGTATCTCGTCGGCGGCGGCACGCATCCCGGCAGCGGTCTGCCGGTGATTTTTGAAAGTGCGCGCATCAGCTCGCGCCTGCTCCTCGCCGACCTCGGCGTCGCGCCCGCATCCGAATCCGAACCCGCGCCGCAACTCGCGCCTTTGAACCTGGAGGCCGTGTGATGGCAACGGCGCGCGATCAACTCTCGGGTAGGGTGGGCGTCCCGCCCGCCGGTCCGCGCGTCTCGCGCGGGCGAACTTCCGACTTGTCGGACGGTCCGCGCCCGCCGGGATGATCGTTTGGGCAGGATGCCCAAACCGGCGGGCGGGACACCCACCCTACCCGGGAATCGTCGTGCGCGCAGGCGCGCTGGTCGGCCACTCCGATCCGCGAACGTCTCCGCATCGTCCGCGAGCTGCGCCACCTCATCGCGGAAAGCGCGGACACCCTCGCCGCCGAGGCTGCATCGGTGAGCGATCGTCCGCTCGCCGAAAAACTCGTCTCCGAAGTCCTCCCGCTCGCTGACGCTTGCCGCTGGCTGGAGCGCGACGCGCCACGCGTCCTCGCACCGCGAATCGCCGGAAAACGCCGGCGCCCATTCTGGATGCAGGGCGTGACATTTGAAGTGCAGCGCCAGCCCTTCGGTATGGTGCTCGTGATCGGACCGGGAAACTACCCGCTCTTTCTCCCCGCCGTTCATTCGCTCCACGCGCTCGTCGCCGGCAATGCCGTGCTGCTGAAGCCCGCGCCCGGCACGCGAGAGGTCGCGATCGCCTTCTCCCGCCTCGCCATCGAAGCCGGCCTCGATCCCGCGCTGCTCACTATCCTGCCCGAGAGCGTCGCCGCCGCGCGCGACGCGATCTCAGACGGCGTGGACAAAGTGATCTTCACCGGCTCGTCCGAAAACGGGCGCGACGTTCTCGCTCAGCTCGCCACGACAAACACACCCGCCGTCATGGAGCTCTCCGGCGAAGACGCCGTGATCGTCCTCGCCGACGCCGACCTCGATCTCGTCGCCCGCGCCCTCCGCTTCGGCACGCGGCTCAATGCTGGCCAGACCTGCATCGCGCCACGCCGCCTCATCGTGGTGCAAACCATCGCCGAAGACTTGCTCGCACGGCTCGCCGCCGCGCGGGTCCCGCGCCTGCTCATCGAGCGCGTGCGCGACGACGACGCCGCCCTTCGGCGCGCGAATGCCGCGGACTTCGCCCTCGGCGCGTCCATCTTCTCCCGCGACATCGCCAAAGCCCGCGCACTCGCCGCGCAGCTCAAAACCGGCTTCGTCCTCATCAACGATCTCATCGTCCCGACCGCTGATCCGCGGATGCCCTTCGGCGGCGTGAAGGCGAGCGGCTTCGGCACCACGCGCGGCGACGAGGGCCTGCTGGAGATGACCTTCCCTCACGTTGTCGCCATCCGCCGCGGTCATTTGCATCCCCACTTCGACGAACCCGCTCCCGACGACGCCCGCCTTTTCTCCGCCTACATCCGCGCCGCGCACAGCCGCAGCCGCCTCGCCGCGATCCCCGATTTTTTCCGCGCACTCATCGCCAAAGCAAAAGGCAGCAAGACATCACCACTATGAAACCCATCGGCATCATCGGCGGCGGCCTCGCCGGCCTCTCCGCAGCCTGCGTGCTCGCCGCGCGCGGACGCAAAGTCATCCTCTTCGAGCGCAACGAATGGCTCGGCGGCAAGGCCGCGCAACTCACCGGCGACGGCTTCCGCTTCGACATGGGGCCGACCATCGTCACGATCCCGTCCGTGCTGCGCCGCATCTTTGCCGAGGCGGGTGCTCGCATGGAGGATTACCTCGAACTCGTGCGGCTCGATCCGCAGTGGCGCTGCTTCTTCGACGACGGCTCGCAGCTCGACCTCGCACAGAATCCCGAGGCGATGGCGCAGACCCTCGACGCCTTCGCGCCCGGCACGTATTCCGGTCAGCGCTACCGCGACTTCATCGACTACAGCGAGCGCCTCGACGGCATCTCGCAGCGCCACTTCTTCTACAAACCGATCGGCGGCATCGGCGACATGTTCGAGTGGAAGGCATCGTTCGATCCGAAGATGCTCGGCGATGTGCTCGCTATGCGCATGGGCCGCTCGGTCGCGGGCACCGTGCGCAAATTCACGCCCGATCCGCGCGTCGCGCAGATGATCGACCATTTCACGCAATACGTCGGCTCGTCGCCCTACGGCTCGCCCGCCGTGCTCTGCGGCATCGCGCACATGCAGACCGAGGAAGGCGTGTGGTATCCCGTCGGCGGAACGCGCGCCGTCCCGCTCGCGCTGGAGAAGCTCGCGCGGGAGCTCGGCGTGGAATTCCGCACCGGCGTGAAGATCGAGAAGATTCTGTCGCACGGCGGCGAGGTGACCGGCGTCCGCACCGACGCGGGCGAGCAGGTCGGACTCAGCGCCGCCGTGTCGAACTGCGACTCCGTCCGCACGCATCGCGAACTCATCGCCGGTGCGGTCGGCGCGGCCTTCGAGCGGCGGCGCAGCTACGAGCCCGCGTGCTCCGGCGTCGTGCTCTATCTCGGCCTGAACAAACGCTACGAGCACCTCGCGCATCACGACTTCGTCTTCAGCCGCGACCCGCACGAGGAGTTCGATTTCATCTATAAGAAGGGCGAACCCGCGCCCGACCCCACGTGCTACCTCGCCGCGACGACCTGCACCGAGCCATGCACCGCGCCCGCCGGTGGCGAAGCGCTCTACGTGCTCGTCCACGCGCCGTATCTGCGCCCGCATCACGATTGGAATGCGATGCTGCCCGCGTATCGCCGCCTGATCCTAGACAAGCTCAAGCGCGCCGGCCAGATGCCCGACATCGAAGAGCGCATCGTCTTCGAGCGCACGCTCACGCCGCAGGATATTCACGACCGCTACCACGTTCTCGATGGCGCGATCTACGGCCTCGCGAGCCATGGGAAATTCCTCGGCGCATTCAAGCCCGGCAACCGCAGCCCCGACTTGCGCGGCTTGTATCTGGCAGGCGGCGCCGCGCATCCCGGCCCCGGAATGCCGATGGTCCTCATGTCCGGCTGGATCGCCGCCGACGCACTGGACCGCGACACGCCCGCCACGCAGCCGCGCGAACCGGAGATGGCCGGATGAAAACCGCGATGGGAGCAAAACCACGTGCCGGACAGCCGCACGTCTCAACGGGCGTGATGAGCGTCTTCGCGGCCTACAGCCGCCGATACGTGCGCCGGAATTTTCATTCGCTCCGCATCCTCAAGAGCGGCCTCCCGCCGCACGACTCCGCCCGCCCACTCGTCATCTATCTCAACCACTCCGCCTGGTGGGACCCGCTCGTCTGCCTGCTCCTGTCCCGCGAGTATTTCCCGAACCGCACATCCTTTGCGCCGATCGACGCCGAGATGTTCGAGCGATATGGCTTCTTCAAGCATCTCGGCTTCTTCGGCATCGAGCCGCGCACGCCGAGTGGCGCACGCACCTTCCTCCGCACCACGCACGCACTGCTCGCATCGTCGCGGAACGCCGTGTGGCTCACGCCGCAGGGCCGCTTCATGGACGTGCGCGAACGCCCCCTCCGCCTCGAAGACGGCCTCGGTGTGCTCGCTACGCGGGAGCCCGCCGCCGCGTTCATCCCGCTTGCGATCGAGTATGCCTTCTGGACCGAGTCGCGTCCCGAGATCCTCGTTTCCTTCGGCGAGCCGATCGTGCCCGGCTCCGAGCCCGGGCGCACATCTGCTGAGTGGACACGCACCTTCAGCGACTCGCTCGAAACGACGCAGGACGAACTCGCCGCGCGCTCCTGCCAGCGGGACGCAAATGCCTGGCACACGCTGAATCGCGGCAAGTCCGGCGTCGGCGGCATCTACGACGCGTGGCGCTGGCTGCGCGCTCGGATACGCGGCGAAAGATTCACTTCCGAACATCACGCGGGGGTCACCTCATGATTACCTGGATCGCCGCCGTGAGCTGCGTGCTCGCCCTCGTTCCCGCCGCGCTCTTCCTGCGGAATCTCCGGCTTTACGCGCCGCTCCCGCCAGACGTGTCGCCTCGCGCGCGCTGCTCCGTGCTCATTCCGGCACGCAATGAAGAGGCAAACATCGGCGACGCCCTGCGTTCGCTTTTGCTCAGCGAGAATGTCCATTTCGAAATCGTCGTTCTCGACGACGGCTCGACCGACCGCACCGCGGAAGTGGTCCGCGAGTTCGCGGCGGGCGACCCGCGCGTGCGCTTGGAAATGGCCCGGCCGTTGCCCGACGGATGGTGCGGAAAGAACCACGCCTGCCAGCAACTCGCCGCGCTGGCGCAGCAGCCAGTCCTCATTTTCATGGACGCCGACGTGCGCGTTTCACGCCCCGATTCACTCGCGAGACTTGCGAGGTTCGCCACGGAGAATGATGCGGCGCTCGTCAGCGGTGTCCCACGCGAGGAGACGCGCGGGCTTATGGAAAAGCTGATCATCCCACTCATCCATTTCGTCCTGCTCGGCTTCCTCCCGCTTCAGCGGATGCGCGCGAGCACCGACCCGCGCTTCGCCGCCGCGTGTGGTCAGATCCTCGCGGTGCGGCGGCATCCTTACCGGCGGATCGGCGGCCACGCCACCATTGCGAACCGCATCCACGACGCCGTCGCGCTCACGCGGGTCTTCCGCGCCGAGGGTCTGGCGACCGATCTCTTCGACGCCACCGACACCTTCCACTGCCGCATGTATCAGCGCGCCGCCGATGTCTGGCACGGCTTTGCGAAGAACGCCCACGAGGGCCTCGGCTCCCCACAACTCATCATCCCATCCACGCTGCTCCTGCTCGGCGGACAAGTGCTTCCGCTCTGCCTGTTCGCCATCGCCCCGTCGCCGCTCACCGTCATCGGGACACTCGCCGCATTTCTCCCGCGCCTCATTGCTGTCGCGCGCTTCAAGCAGTCGCTGCTCGGCGCGGTGCTCCACCCGCTCGGCATCAGCGTGCTCGTGGCGATCCAGTGGTTCGCCTTCTTCCGCTCCCTGCGCCGTCGCCCCGCCGTGTGGAAGGGCCGCTCGTATTCACCGGTGCATGCCTCATGAAGTTTGCGCTCATCATCTTCATTGTATTCCACGCCGCCGCACTCGCCGCGCCGGTGGAAAAGCTCAGCGACTTCGAACTCACCGACCAGGACGCGAAGACGCGCAGCTACCGTTTCCCGAAAGCGAAAGTCACCGTGATGACCGTCGCCGACCACAAGGGCTCCGATCAGCTCGCGCCGTGGATTCAGGCGTTGCACGACCGCTACGCAAAACGCATCGATATCGACGGCGTGGCCGATGTCTCGATGATCCCGAAACCCTTCCACGGCATGTTCCGCGAGGCCTTCCGCAAAAAGCTCACCTACTCCGTGATGCTCGATTGGGGCGGCGCGGTGGTGAAGGAATTCGGCTACACTAAGGGCGTGGCAAACATCTACGTCATCGACCGCCGCGGCCGCATCGTGGAGCACGTCACAGGGGCGTTTGCGGAAACCTCCGCGCGCGAACTCTTCGCGGACATCGAACGGACGGTCGCAAACTCTTCACCATAATAGTCGCCGCACGTCACCCGCAGCTCTACCACCACCAATGAAACGCTCCAAATTGACCATCCTCCTCGCGCTCGCGCTGCTCATCGGCCTCGCCGGCTTCTGGTTCGTCGGCAACTCGCGCGCGGCGACCGAGACTCCAGATTACAAAGTCATCCGCACCGACGGGAAATTTGAGATTCGCGACTATCCCGCGCTCACCCTGGCCACGACTCCGATGGAGGGCGCTGACATGAACGGCGGCTTCGGCCAGCTCTTCAAATTCATCACGGGCAGCAATGAGGCAAAGGAGAAGATCGCGATGACTTCGCCGGTCCTGATCGACACGGCGAAAGAGGCCCGGACGATGAGTTTCATCATGCCGAAAGGGACGGTGGAGAAGGGCGTGCCGAAGCCGGCGGGCGAGAGCGTGAGCCTCGGGAAAATCGATGCGGCCCGGTTCGCGGTCCTCCGATTCCCCGGCGGGCGCTCCGCGGAGAACGAGGCCAAGGCGATTGGAAAACTCAAGGAGTGCCTCGACGCGCAAACGATTCAGGGCCGGGGCGAGCCGGTCTTCGCCTACTATGATCCGCCATGGACACCGACCTTCCTGCGCCGGAACGAAGTGATGATCCGCCTCGCGAACGAGGCGGGGAATCCCTGAGCGGGCGGACGGGCGAAAAGAAGCCGCTCGCGCTCCTCGTGCCGCGGCTCCTCGCCGCGGGATTTCGCGGACGTGAATCTGAAATCTTAGCCTTGTCGCACGCGGTGCTCCACAGCGGGCCCCCTGATCCCTCTTGCTTACCCAAACCTGTCCGCGAATCCGACACAGGCTCCGCCCTCGCCGCTCATAGCGTTCCTCAACTCGCCGCTGCACCAATCTCTCGGAACCGCTAGACACACGTATGCCGCGCTGCCTTCATCAGTGCTCCCCCCACGACTATGATCAGAATCCTCCTCGCCACCGCGTTCCTTTTCGCCAGCCTCCACCCGCTGCAAGCGGCGGACAAAAAGCGGAACGTCCTCTTCATCTCGGTGGACGACATGAACAACGACCTCGGCACCTACGGCCACCCGCAGGTGAAGTCGCCGAACATCGACGCGCTGGCGAAGTCCGGTTTGCAGTTCAATCGCGCGTACTGCCAGCAAGTTTGACGTCCACAATGCTTGTGTTCCTATTCCTCTCTCTTTTTCAAATTGCACAACCTCCTTTTGTACTCCAAAGTGCTCAAATCT
>JANOBH010000526.1:0-17509 GCA_031411535.1 Chthoniobacter sp.
GATCAGCGTCGCGACGAGCCTTTCTTGAGCCAGTAGCTCTTGCTCCCGCTCCTGTTCCGAATTCCTCCACGGACGCACTGAAAATCGGTGAATCGCGAACCACGACAATTGTCAGAGCGACGTAGAAGCGCGGGCCAATCCGCGCTCACGCCACAGAAGCGCATCATCCTTTGGATGATACCGCGCCTCGTGAGGCAACAGGATCGAGCGACCGTTGAGCAGGATGAGTTCGCGTTGACCTTCAAGGCGGTCATCGAGCGAGGGCAGGACGTGCCAAATCCGGTCGGTCCCTGGGGCGATCAGGTTTCGGTCCATCGCCCAATGGTGATTCTTGCAGAGCGCAATCCCATTGCGCGGATCGTCGTCGTGGCTCTCGGCAAACGGAATCAAATGTGCCGCATCGACGATGTAGAGGCCACCCTCAAGCACCACTCGCATCCCACAGGCCGCGCACCGATAGTCGTATGCCCGCCGCACAACTCTACTGAAGGCCGTGTCGCGCACGGCCTCCGGCACGTCGGCGCATTCCGCTATGCGGTCACCCTCATCAATTCTCCGCTGGTAGTCCGCGATTTCGGACTCCTTCTCGGCAATCGCAACAACCCTGACCCGCTGAGCCGCAAAGTAGCGACTGATCAGAACTTCCCGCAGTTCTGCCCTGCTTTCTCGATCGTGCAGCAACGCGAACAACTCATCGTCGAGAAACACGTAGTCGGAGATGGCTTGAAACGCCTTGATGCCTGGCGGGGCTTGCAGCGCACTCAAGACAGCCCCCTGTTCCGGTCGCGGATGATGGTGCCAAAACTTGTCGCCTCGAAGGTAGAAAAACGGATTGATCGGCGTCGGTTGGTCTCCCTCCGCACGCACCGCATCAAAATACTCGGCGAACAATTCCAACAACTCGGGTGAATACGTGATCCGGTTCTCTTTAATCGCTCCTTGGTCAAATAGATCGAGCAGCGCCAGCAGCAGCACTGGTTTGTGCGGGCGCTCGTGATCTCCAACGCGGCCAACATTGAGCCGAGCGAATTTATCTGCGTAGGAAGCCAACGACATCGCGAAGACCTAATCCTGTCTCCGCGGAAAAGGAAATCGTGGATCGTCGGTAGTGATGCGCTCCGCTACTCGCGCACAATAAAGAACCACTCGCGCCCGACTTCTTCCAATGGCGCGCGAACGTAGTGCTGCTGGAGCATCGTCACCGAGTTGCCAGCTTCAAGCGCGACCTTCGCGAGGTCTTTCTCTGTCGATGACGGGGCTGATGAAAGCGGGCGGTGTGCAGACCGGATTGGAAGACGTGATCGTCACGCGCCAGGGCGGCGCTGCCTACCACCTCGCGCCGTCACTCACCGTCCGCGCCGAAGTCGCTGTCGCGGTACCGGGGCATGAGAAGGGAAGCGACGGCAGAGGACCGGCAGAAATGGTTCGTGGCGCAACTGCGAAAAGGGAAGCCGCTGCGCCCCGCCGACCTCGAAGAGCAGTTCGGCGTTTCGCTCGCGACCGCCAAACGTAACTTATCCTTTGACTGGGCCGAAGGCACCTACCGGCTGCGCAAATCGACGCCGCGCACATGAGCCACGGCTTTGGGCAGCTATGGGCACTGAGCAAACCCAGCACTGCGGAAGGGCACCTTCGATGTTTCAGACACGAGACGTGACAGACCCCCAAATAAATCTAAAAAACAGCCCGGAAAAGAGGGCGGATCGCCCGCAAACCCTGATGGATACTGGTGACCCTAACGGGATTCGAACCCGTGTTACTCCCGTGAAAGGGGAGTGTCCTAGGCCACTGGACGATAGGGTCATTTCCTCGCGGAAAAGAGGGCGGAAGATGCCGGGGAGTGGCGGGCGGCGCAAGAAGTTTCTCCGGCGCACATGGCCGGCGATTTCAGGTCGGGGAGAGCAGGACTTCGGCGGTGCGGGCGGTGGCGCCGGCGTGGATGGACGCGATGGCGAGGGCGCGTTCGGCGAGGGTGTCGCGGCGCGGGGCGTCGGCGAGGAGGGTGGCGAGTTGGGCGCGGAGTTCGGCGGGGTTGTGGATTTGGAGGGCAGCGTCGGCGGCGAGCCAGCGCGTGACGATGGGGGCGAAGTTTTCCATGTGCGGGCCAAAGATGACGGGCTTGCCGGCGAGGACGGGCTCCACGGGGTTCTGGCCGCCGGTGGCCGTGAGGCTTTTGCCGATGAAGACGACGGTGGCGAGGGTGTACCAGTCGCGGAGTTCACCGGTGGTATCGACGAGGAGGATGTCTGGTTGGTCGCTGGTTTCTGGATTCTGGTTTCTGGTTGAAAGGCGGGAGCGCAAGCCGGTGCGGAGCCCAAGCGGCGCGAGCTCGCGGACGATTGATTCGGCGCGCTCGACATGGCGGGGGACGAGGATGAGGAGGAGGGAGGGAAACTGGGCGCGGAGGTTGACGAAGACTTCGGCGAGGATGCGCTCTTCGCCGGGAAAGGTGCTGCCGCCGAGGAGGATGGGGGCATCGTCGCTGACGCCGAGTCGGCGGAGGAGGGCGCGGAATTCGACGGTGCGCTCGCCGGACGGGGCGGCGGAGTCATACTTCGCGTTGCCGGTGATGTGGACGCGTGCGGGATCGACGCCGAGGGAGCGCCAGCGGTCGAGGTCTTCGGGTTCGGGGGCGGCGAGGGAATCGAGGAGGCGGAAGATGGGGCCCGTGAGGAAACGGAAGCGGCGGAAGCGCGATTCGGAGCGCGGGGAGAGGCGGGGGAGAAAGGTGACGGGGAGCGCGCGGCGTTTGGCTTCGGCGAGGAGATTGGGCCAGATGGCTTCGATGAAGATGAGGCGCCGGGGGCGCACGGCGTCGAGGGCGCGGCGGACGATCCAGGGAGCGTCGAGCGGATTGTAGATGACTTCGAGCCAGTCGCAGGCGTGGGGCTGGGCGACGGCGAATCCGGTGGAGGTGGTCACGGATAGCGCGATGGATTGTCCGGGGGCGAGTTCGCGGAAGGCGCGCGCGAGTTTCAGCGCGAGGAGCGTCTCACCGACGCTGATGGAATGGAGCCAGATCCATTCGCCGCTGGCGAAGCGCTGGCGCTCTGCTGCTGTGTAGTCCCCGAAACGCTGGCGGAATTTTTCGCGGTAGTTGCCGCGGCGGAGCATGCGCAAGAGGAAGCCCGGGAGCAGCCCTAGGAAGACGAGCGGAAAGAGGAGATTGTAGATGAAGAGGGAGCGGCGCGCTTCGGCGGGGAGCATGGCAATGACGAATGGCGAATGACTGAATGCCGATTCGTCAGTTGCGCTCGGCTGACGGCTCCACCGCGCGGAGCAGGGCCACCTCTGTGGCTCCGTAGCGTTTCTGCCGGAAGCATTCCCAGACGGAGCCGAGCTTGAGCTTAGCGCCGGGGAGATGCTCTAGGACGAAGATGCCGCCGGGTGCGAGCGCCTGCTGGAGCGTTTGGGAGCAGAGCAGCTCGGGGGCAAAGTCGCGCTCGCCCTCGGCCTTGGCGTAGGGCGGGTCGGCGATGATGATGTCAAAGCGGAGCGGAGCACCCCGGCGGTCGAGAAAGCGGAAGACGTCCATCGAATGCACGGATGCGGCCGGACCGGCGAGACGGGTTTTTTCGAGGTTGCGCTCGATGGCGGCGGCGGCTTGGCGGTCGCTCTCGACGAAGGTCACGGCGGCAGCGCCGCGGCTCAGCGCCTCGATCCCGAGTCCGCCGCTGCCGGCGAAAAGATCGAGCACCTGCGCGCCAACGACGAGTTCGCCGAGGCTGGAAAAGATCGCGCCTTTGACCACGTCCATCGTGGGCCGCAGGTCGGTGCGGGGAGTGTGCAGCGGGATGCCGCCCGCCGTGCCGGCGATGACCCTCACGGTTTCGCGGGCGTGATGGCCGTGGTCGGCGCCTCGGCCGGCGCAGGGGGCACTGAAGCGGGCGTGCCTGGCGCTTTCGCTGCATCGGCCTTTTCCTTCTTCTTCTTTTTCTCCTCCTTTTTCCGCTCCTCTTCTTCCTTCTTCTTTTTGTCGTCGTCCTTCTTTCCTCCGCCGAAAATGCTGCTGAGCACGCTGTCGAACTGCTGGTTGATCTTCTGCCCGATCAGCCGGTCGAGGAGGTTGGTGCGGAGCTTCTCGGTGGTGCCGGTGATGGTGAAGGCGATGGTCCGCCGACCGTCGTCCGCCGTCGTAAAACTCTCGCGCACAAGGTCCGGGAGCTGTTTCACGAGGCCCTCGTCCACGCCGAGTTCGGCTTCGAGCGAGACCCTTTTGTCAAAGCGGACGTACCCCTTCGCGCCGAGTTCCAGATTCAGAGCGGAGAGCGTGAGCCGGTCGAATGTCACCCGCTCGTTTCCGACCCGGAAATCGCCGCTCGCGTCCTTGAGGCGCAGGTCGGACAGCTCGCGGATATTGAGCGCCTGGCCGATGGTTTGGAAAAATTCGAGCTGCTTGAGCTGGCCGTCGCGGAGCTGAAACTGGCCGGCGCCTTCCGCGCGTTCGGCGCGGGTCATGTCGCCGTGCAGCTCCAGCTTTCCGGTCACCACTCCCCCGGCCTGTCCGGCTTTCCAGCCTGCCGCGGTAGCCACCTTGTCGAGGTTTGCGTCTTCAAAGGTGAAGGCGGTCTGGAACGGCGACTTCGGCGCGTCGGGCTGCGCGCGGAAGCTGCCGCGCACCGGCCCGCCGCCGAGGGTCGCCGCGAGCTCAGGCAGCGAGAGTTCGCCCGCAGCGTATTTGAAAGGTGTGCGCACATTTTCCAGCGCGAGCGTCTCGGCCCAGACGACGCGCCCGATGACGGCGGTGCCCTCGACCTTTTCTTCTGTGAGCGTGGTGTAGGTCATGTTCACGTCGGTGAAGACGGCTGTGTGCTGGCCGTCCTTGTCCACGAGATCGACCGCGCCGTTTTTCACGACGAAGCGCTCGACGACCACCTTGAACCCCTCCTCGGTCTTCGTCGCCGGCGCGGCGGTTTCGCTTTCTCCCTGCACGACCGGGGCCGTCTCAAGCGCGGGCAGCCTCCACTTTCCCTGAGCGTCCTGACGCCAGACGACTTTCGCGCGCTCCACGCTCATCTCCGGGATGACGAGACGGCCTGCGAGCAGCGGGAGCATGCGGTAGTCCGCGGAAAAGGAGCCGGCTTCGAGAAAATTGGTGTCGCCATTCGGGATGGTGATGCCGCTGACGCGCACGCCGCTCCACGGGGAGAGGCTGGTGTTAGTGATTTTCAGCGGCATGCGCAGCGCCCGGCTGAGCTGCTCCTGGATCTGCGCCTGCGTGCGCGGCGACTGGAGATAGAGGTTTACGCAGAAGAGCCCAAAAACGACCAGGATCAGCAACGCGCCGAGCGCGAGGAGAATAGCCTTGGAAAGTTTTTTCACGGCGCACACCGTAGTCCCCGAACCCCGAAAGAAAAGGTCGAAACGCCCGCCCGCCGATGCAGGAAATCCTCGTCATTCTGAACCCTGCCGCACGGAGCGAGCGGGCGAAAAAAACGTGGAAACAGATCGAGAAGTTCCCCCACTGCACGCTCCGCACCACCACCGGGCCGGGCGATGCGCGGGCCGCAGCCGAGCGCGCCGTCGGGGAGGGTTTCACCACGATCGTGGCGGCCGGCGGCGACGGCACTGTCAATGACGTGGTCAACGGAATCGCCGGCTCCGATGTGGCACTCGGCATCCTGCCGGTCGGCACGATGAATGTCTTCGCCGCCGAGCTCGGCCTCCCGGGCGATCTCGACGAGGCGTGGGCCGTCATTCGCGCCGGGCACACCCGCAAAATCGATATCGGACGCGCGAATTCCCGCTACTTCATCCAGCTCGCCGGCGTGGGGCTGGATGCGCAGGTGGTGCAGGAGACGAGCTGGAATTTCAAAAAAAACTTCGGGCCGCTCAGCTACGTGATCTCCGCCGCACAGATCGCCGCGCGCAAGCCGCCGCGCCTCGTCGTCGAGTCGGACGGCATCGAGCGCGAGGGCTCCTTCGTGCTCATCGGCAACGGGCGCTACTACGGCGGTCCCGTGGCCTTTTTCAAAGACGCGCGGATCGACGACGGCAAGCTCGACGTGCTCATTTTCAAAAACCTCGGCTACCTCGATATCGCGCGCTATCTGACGAATGTCTTCATGGGCAAACACACCCGCCTGTCCGACGTGGAATACTTTCAGACCAAAAAGGCTCTGGTCCGCAGCGAGCAGGACGTGCCGGTGGAGGTGGATGGCGAGGTCGTGATGCAGCTACCGGTGACCTTCCGGATCTCGTCTCGGAAGCTTCGGGTCGTCGTGCCCGCGGCTCCGGAGGCGTGAAGGTTTCTCAGATTCCCCTCCCCCTCACACGTCGCAGATTCCGACCGCCTGTTTCAGCGATGCGAGCACGTCGGGCTTCGCGGGGATGAACTCCTGGGCGACGTGGCCCTTGAAGCCCGTCTCGACGATCGCCCGCATGATCGGGCCGTAATTCAGCTCCTGCGTCTCGTCGATCTCGTGCCGGCCCGGCACGCCGCCGGTGTGGTAGTGCGCGAAGTATTCATTCCCCGACTTAATGTGGGCGATCACGTCCCCCTCCATGATCTGCATGTGGTAGATGTCGTAGAGCAGCTTGAAATTCGGCGAGCCGACCGCCTTGCACAGCGCGATGCCCCAGTCGCTCTTGTCGCACATGTAGTCGGGGTGGTTCACGCGGCTGTTCAGCAGCTCCATGCAGATGATGACCCCGCGCTTCTCCGCCAGCGGCATGATTTTCTTCAGCCCCTCGGCGCAATTCTTCAGCCCAATCTCGTCGTCCATCTTGTCGCGGTTGCCGGAGAAGCAGATGAGGTTTTTGAAGCCCGCGTCCGCCGTCGCGTTGATGAACGGCTCGTATGCCTCCACGAGCGCCTCGTGATGCTCGGTGCGGTTGAACGCCTTCGTGATCCCGCCGACCGCGGTGCCGTCTGCCAGTTTCGCGGACGCGCCGCTGACCATCGCGCAGACGAGGTCGTGCTTTTTCAGCGTTGGAAACTCCGTGGGCGGCAGGAGGTCGATCGAGGTGATTCCCATTTCCTTGCCCGCGACGCACAGGTCATCGAGCGAGACCTTCGGGTAGCACCACTTGCACACGGAGTGGTTCACGCGCCCCTTTTTCCCCGCCGCCTCATCGGCGGCGGAAAGGCGCTGGTGAAGGCTCGCAGCGGTGGCGGCCACGGCGGCGGTGGAGAGAAACGTGCGGCGGGAGAGCGGGGAGGGATTCATGGCTCCGAGGCTACGCCCCGCATCTGCCAGCGGCAAGTTCACGCTCCATTTCGCGCAGCGGAACGGCGGCAGCAAAAAGGGCGCTCCCGTGAGCGCCCCTTTCGATGAGGTTGTTTCCGGTGGCGGAGCTTACAGCTTCCCGGCGATGAACTGCTCCAGCTTCACGATGTCCGCCGCGAATTTGCGGATGCCTTCGGCGGTTTTCTCCGTGGCCATGGCGTCGTCATTGAGCAGGTAGCGGAAGGTTTTCTCGTCCAGCTTCAGGCGCTCGATCTTCGCGGTTTTGGCGGCGGAGGCGTCGAGCTTCTGCGTGAGCGGCTCGTCGCTCGCAGCGAGTTTGGCGAGGAGATCGGGGCTGATGGTGAGGAGGTCGCAGCCGGCGAGTTCCACGATCTGCGAGGTATTGCGGAAGCTCGCACCCATGACTTCGGTGTCATGGCCGAAGTGCTTGTAGTAGTTGAAAATGGCCGTCACGGACTCCACGCCGGGATCTTCCGCGCCGGTATATTCCTTTTTCGTCGAGGCTTTGAACCAGTCGTAGATGCGGCCGACGAAAGGCGAGATGAGCTGCGCGCCGGCCTCGGCGCAGGCCACGGCCTGGCAGAGGGAAAAGAGGAGCGTCAGATTGCAGTGGATGCCTTCCTTTTCCAGCACCTCGGCGGCGCGGATGCCCTCCCAGGTCGAGGCGATCTTGATCAGGATGCGCCCGCGGGAAATGCCCTGCGCCTCGTAGAGCGCGATGAGGTGGCGGCCCTTGGCGATCGTGCCCTCGGTGTCGAAGGACAGGCGCGCGTCGGTCTCCGTGGAGACGCGACCGGGGACGATCTTTAGGATTTCGAGGCCGAAACCCACGAGCAGGTGGTCGATCACGTCCTCGACCTGCGCCGCGCCTGTGAGGCCGCTGCCTTTGCGGTCGGCGAGGACTTTGTCGAGGATGTAGGCGTAGGCGGGCTTGGTCGCGGCCTGGAGGATGAGCGAGGGGTTCGTGGTGGCGTCCTGTGGCGTGAACTCGCGCATCGTCTCGAAGTCGCCCGTGTCGGCGACGACGGTGGTGAGTTTCTTGAGCTGTTCGAGCTGGCTCAGTTTGGTGGCGGTGCGGGGTTCGGCGGTGGCGGTGCTCATAGGATTGTCAGTTGAAAGTGGACTATCGCTACAGGGTAGCGACGGGCGCAGGGCCGGGCAAAAGGATATTTTTCATGCCGTGCCCGAAGACCGCTCATGCCACCGCCGGCGGGCGGCTAGCTCTTTTCCGAGCCGCCGGAGAAAAGCAGGCGCAGGCTGTTGAGCACGACGACGAGGGTGCTGCCTTCGTGGCCGACGACGCCGAGGGTGAGCGGGATCTTTTGCATCAGCGCGAGGGTGACGAGGATGGCGATGACGCCGAGCGAGATGGCGAGATTCTGCCGGATGATGGCGCGGGCGCGGCGGCTCAGCTCGTAGGCGGCGACGAAGTTTTCCAGGCGGTCATTCATCAGGACGACCTCGGCCTGCTCCAGCGCGGCGTCGCTGCCGCGCGCGCCCATGGCCACGCCGACGTGCGCGGCGGCGAGGCTGGGCGCGTCGTTCACGCCGTCGCCGATCATCGCGGTGAGTTCGCCGCGTTTTGCGAAGCCCTCGATGATCTCCAGCTTTTGCTCGGGCTTCAGCTCGGCGCGCACGTCGTCGAGGCCGAGCTGGGACTTGAGGAAATCCGCCGCGCTCTGCTTGTCGCCCGTCAGCACCATGCAGCGGAGGCCGCGCCGGTGGAGCTGCTCGATCATGCCGGCGGATTCGGGCCGCAGGTCGTCGCGGAGGACAAGCCGGCCGACGATGGTGCGGTTCGCGACCCACACCTCCGACTCGCCGAAGGTCGTCTCCGGCACGGCGGCGACGGCTGCATCCGCGTGGCCGTCCACGACCCACTTGCGCCGCCCGAGCAGCACCGCCTCGCCGGCATGCTGCGCGCGGCTGCCGAGGCCGGTGACGGCCTCGTAGTCCGTGACCTCCAGCGGCGCGATCTGCTCGTGCTTGCCGTAGCGCGTGACCGCGCGGGCGAGCGGATGATTCGAGTGGCGGTCGAGCGAGTAGGCCAGTTGCGCGACCTCGCGCTCGCGGCCCGGCGGGAAGCTCTCGACCTTCTCCACGCGCAGGTCACCGGTGGTGAGCGTGCCCGTTTTGTCCATCGCCACCACTTTCACCTCGGCGAGCTGCTCGACCGCCGCGCCGCCGCGGAAGAGGACGCCGCGCCGCGCGCCCCACGCGATGGCGGCAAGGATCGCCGACGGAATCGAGAGCACGAGCGCGCACGGCGAAGCGACCACGAGGAGCGTCATCGCATGGTAAAACGCGCTCACGTTTCCCTCGACCGAAAGGAACGGCCGGTGCCCGAGCGCCAGCCACCAGACGAAGAACATGGCAAGCGTGAGGCTGAGGATGGCGTAGGTGTAGCGCGTGCCGAATTTGTCCGTGAAACGCTGCGCGGGCGCCTTGTTGCGCTGCGCGTTCTGGATGAGGTGGATGATCTTTTGCAGCGCGCTCTCCTGCGCGGGCCGCGAGACGGTGGCCTCGACCACTCCCCACAGATTCAGCGTGCCCGCGAGCAGCGGATCGCCCACGCGCTTCTCCACCGGCGTCGCCTCGCCGGTGAGGTTGCTTTCGTCCGCGGCGGTCTCGCCTTTGGTGATCTCGGCATCCACGGGAAACTGTTCGCCCGGCTTGATGCGCAGACGCATCCCGGTCTGCAGGGCGTCCACCGGCACGACCTGCTCCGCGCCCGCCGGGTCGAGCACCGTGGCGGATTTCGGAGCGGAGTCGAAAAGCGAGCGGATCTCCTTTTGCGTGCGCTCCATGGCGTAGTGCTCGAGGGCGCCGGAGAGGGAGAAAAGGAAGAGCAGCGCCGCGCCTTCCGCCCACTCGCCGATCGCCGCCGCGCCCGCCGCGACCGCGAGCATGAGGAAATGCACGTCGATTGTGCCAGCGCGCAGCCTTTCCAAAACCTCCTGCACGGTGAACCAGGCGCCGGCGAGATACGCGGCGCCGAAAAAGCCGACCGACAGGCCCTCGTGCGTGCCTTTGGCCCACCAGCCGGCGAGGCCGAGGAGCAGGCACAGGACGCTGGCGGCGAGCTGCACCCGCCACTCGCCCTCGTGGCCGTGATCGTCCTCGTGCTGGTGGAGATCGACCTCGCGCGTGGCCATGCGGGGCAGCCACTTTCGGCGCGGCGCGTGATCGTGCTGGTGAGGTTCGTGGCCGGCGTGCGGGTGCATGGACAAGGACTGTGATTCGCATTCCGGCGGGCATTTGTCATCCCGCGAGCACAGGCGGCACAATATCGGCGCGGCTTTGCCCAAGCGGCGGGTGGTTCCCTTTTCGCGCCGCGTGTGAGACTACTCGCGCCGTGATCATCTACTTCATCGAAACCGAACCTGGGGAGCAGGCCATCTACGCCGAGGCCCTCGGCGACCACGATGTCCGCTTCGTCGCCACGCTGGAGGAGGCCGGCGATGACGCGGAGGCGCTCGCGCCTTTCATCAACTCAAAGCTCACCGGCGATTTCCTCGCGGCGCACCCGCGGCTGCGCTTCATCACCACGCGCTCCACGGCCACGGATCACCTCGACCTCGCGGCCTGCAAGGCCCGCGGCGTCGCGGTGGCGCACGTCCCATTTCACGCGGAGACGACGGTCGCCGAGCACACATTCGCGCTCATACTGGCGCTTTCCCGCAGGATGCGGGAGGTCATGCTGGCGCCGAAAGGCGGGCGCTTTTCCTACGAGACCACCCGCGGCTTCGAGCTGGCGGGCAAGACGCTCGGGATCATCGGCATGGGTTTCATCGGCCAGCGCGTGGCCCGTCTGGCGCAGGCTTTTGAAATGCGGGTGCTGGCCTGTGACGTGGCCCAGCCGGCGGAGATCGCCACGGCCCTCGGTTTCACCTTTGTCCCGCTCGACGAGATGCTCGCCAGCGCGGACATCATCTCGCTCCATGCGCCGCTCGTCCCGGCCACGTACCACATCCTCAACCGCGAGAGTCTCGCGAAGTGCCAGCCCGGCGTCATCATCATCAATACCGCGCGCGGCTCGCTCATCGACACGCTCGCACTGCGCGATGCGCTCGACTCCGGCCACGTCGGCGGCGCGGGGCTCGACGTGCTGCAGGACGAGCGGCTGATGCGTGCGCCGGTTTCAAACATCATCGCCGCAAACATCGTCGAGCACCTGCGCTCGGACGCGCTCGCCCACGAGGCGCGCGACGCCGACCGCATCCGCGAACTGGAGGAACTCATGCTCGGCGACGCCGTGCTCGCGCGGCCAAACGTGGTCTGCACGCCGCATGTCGCATTCAACAGCCATGAGGCCGTGGAGCGTCTGCAGCAGGCGACGATTGAAAACCTCACGTCATTCGCCGCCGGCCGGCCGGTGAATCTCGTCGGATAGGGAAGACGCGCGCCGCCGATGGGCGTCCGCCGCCCTCAGTTCGACGCGACTTTCGACAGGTGCCTGTCGAGATACTGCGCGGCGCTCGTGGCGGCGCGGCCCAGCTCGGAGTAGCGGCCTAGATCCTCGGAGAGCTGGCGCAGGATCGGCAGCGCCTCGGCGCGCTCGGTGTCGGCCAGCGCCTGGATGGCGGCGAGCCGGAAGACGGTGCTGGTGCGGGCCTCGCGCGCCCATTTCGGCAGCATGTCGAGCGCGATGTCCGGATAGTACCGAGCGATGCCGTAGAGAGCGTAGTGCCGCGTGGTGGCGTCGCCGCTGGCCAGCTCGTGCTTCCAGTATTCCCACTCCGTCTCGGCGGTGATGCCGTAGTAGGGCATCGCCATCGGGCGGGCGAGCGGCTCGATCATCGCCTCGATCTTGAGCTGCGGATCAACCGTCATCGCGAGGGCGTCGTCTTTCAGCCCGATCTCGCGGAGCGCACGGAGCGCGGCGATGATGTCGGTCGTGTCCGCCCGGAAGGCCTTGGTGTCGAAGCGGCTCGGCAACTGCCCCGCCGCCGTGCTGAATTTCGCGACGGCGCTCAGCGGCAGATTCTCCGTGGCGGCGAGCACCGCGGTCTGAATGGCCACCGGCGTGAAGTCCGCGTGATCGCGGACGTAGCTGAGCAGCGCGTCGAGCTTTGGCGCGGTTGAGAGCGAAAGGCGGTAGGCGGTTTCCCCGATCCGGTTGCCCGAGCGGAGCGCTGCGGTCTGGAGTGAAAGCTCACCCGACTTGCCCGGCGCGAGCGTGAGCAGGCCGGGGCGCACCACGACCACGGAGTTGCGGTCGTTTTCCAGCACCTGCCCGGCAGCCACGCGCACGGTCAGCGGGGACTTGCCGCCATTGGAAATCAGCGCGCTCATTTTTTCGCGGCCGTTGCCCTTGAACTCGGCCTTGAGAACGCCTTGCCGCAGACCGGCGGACAGGTCCACTTCCTCCGACGGAATCGCGGCCACATGGGGAGCGGGCGCGCTCCCCGCAGCGGCAGCCACCGTGAGGGCGACCACCACGGCCTCTTTCAGCGACGGCGACGGGAGCGAAAAGCCGGCTTTCCCCGGCAGAAAGGACAGTCCGCCGACTGCGATAGCGGGAAGGAGAATGGCGCAGAAAGTTTTCTTCTTCATAACTCCTCTGTAGAAAGCAGCCCTCCTGCCAGTGCCGGAAAATAGTTGGCTCCTTTCCGCCGCCCGGCGACGCTCCCCGGCCATGAAGACCTACTCTGACTTCATCGACCGCATTTTCCTCCAGGACGGGCTCCTCGCGAAGCTCACTCCCAGCGAGCCGCTCAGCTACGACCTGGTCCTTCGCATCCGCGATGCCGATGACGCCAAGCTGAGCGGCGGAAAGGCGGCCGGCGACCCCGCGACTTTCGCGCTCGTGCGCGGCGGCCTGTTCTACGCCATCGACGCGATCCAGGAGGCGCACCCCTTTTTCCAGGATGCGAAAGGCGACCTCGCCGCCTACTGGCACGGCATGGTCCACCGGCGCGAGGGCGACTTTGAGAATGCCCGCTACTGGTTCCGGCGCGCCGGCGTGCTGCCGTGCTTCGCCTCGCTGCACCGGGCCGCGAGCGATTTTTCCGCCGACATGGCGCGGCAGGCAAACTGGGACCCGTACCTCTTCACCGGCGAGTGCGAGCAGGCGCGCTTCGGCGCGGAGGAAAGCGTGGCGCAGCTCGTGAAACTCCAGCGCGTGGAGTTCGACGGGCTCTTTGACTACTCGTGGCGGCAGAGCGCGGTCGCGTAGCGGATGGCACGGCGAAACCGGGTCAGAGATTCTGCGGCCACGCGGGGTGGCGGACGATCAGCTTTAGCGCGCGGTCGAGCAGCGTCTTGCCCGGTTCCATGCGATGCCAGGGCGACGCGCCGGACGGGTGCGGGAGCGGCACGATGTCGAATGCGTGGCCGCGAAAGATGACGGGCAGCTTTTTGCCGATGACGTCGGTGAGCTTGTCAAAGGCGATGAACTGCTGGATGGCGAGCTTGCCGATCGGGAGGACGAGCGCGGGGCGCAACAGGGCGATCTCGGCCTCCAGCCAGCCGGCGCACTGCACTATCTCGCCCGCGTCCGGCACGCGGTCGCCGCCGGCGGCGTTCTTGCCGGGGAAGCAGCGGCACACCGCGGCCATGTAGATCGTCTCGCGGAACTCCGCCTCGGTCATCCCGCACGCGCGGTGAAACCAGCCGAAAAGTGTCTTCCCAGCCGTCCATGCGAAGGGCCGCCCGAGCACGGGTTCCTTGGTTCCCGGCGCCTGGCCGACGGAGATCACGCGGCTGAGGACCGCGCCGCCGGAGACCGCCGGGCGATGCATCTTCGGGCACCGCGTGCAGGCGCGGAGGCGTGTGACGAGGTCGTCGAGCTGGCGCTGGGCTGCGGAAGGGCGCGCCATTTCAGCCGAGCACAGTACCGGGCGCGATGGCGTGCCCGCGGAGAAATTCGCCCGCGACCATGCGGCGTTTGCCTTCGAGCTGGATCTCGCCCAGCAACACCGCGCCGCCCTTTGCGGCGACGAGCAGGCCGGAGTCGTCCGCGCGCAGCACTTCGCCCGGATGCGCCGGCCCGCCCGGCTGCGGTGAGCCCGCGAAAACCTTCATCTGGCGCGGCCCGGCTGGGGTCGGGAGAAACGTGTGCGCGGCCGGCCAGGGATTCATCGCCCGGATGCGGCGGTCGATTTCCGCCGGGGTCGCCGCCCAGTCGATCCGGCCGTTTTCACGCGTCAGCTTCGGCGCGTAGTTCGCCCGCGTTTCATCCTGCGGAAAGCGCGGCGCGGTGCCTGCGGCGACGAGTGGCAGCGCCTCGGCGAGCGCCTCCGCGGCGATCAGGCCGAGACGGTCGTGCAGCGAGCCGCCGGTGTCGGTGTCGGTGATCGGAGTCTCGCGCATCAGCAGGATGTCGCCGGTGTCGAGCCCCTCGGCCATGTACATCACCGTCACACCGCTGGCCGCGTCCCCCGCCTCGATCGCCGCCTGGATCGGCGCCGCCCCGCGCCAGCGCGGCAGCAGCGAGGCGTGCAGATTCAGGCACGCGAGCCGCGCGGCATCGAGCACCGCCTTTGGCAGGATCTGCCCGTAGGCCATGACCACGATCACGTCCGCCCGCAGCGCCACGATCTCCGCCACGGCCTCCGGCGCGCGCATTTTCACCGGCTGGAGGACCGGCACGCTGCGCTCCGCCGCGAGCTGCTTGATCGCCGACGCCCGCAGCTCCAGCTTCCGCCCCGCTGGCTTGTCCGGCTGGGTCACCACCGCCACGACCTCGCACTCCGCCGAGTAGAGCAGCCAGCGGAAGGCGGGCACGCCGATCTCGCCGGTGCCCATGAAGACGGCGCGCATCAGCGGAAAATCCGAAATCCGAAATCCGAAATCCGAAACAAATCCGAAAAGTCAGTAAGTCCGGAAATCACCGCGACGCGCGCCCGGTCTGTTTTCACCAATTCACGCACCTGGAATTTGTTTCGGATTTCGAGCTTCGGATTTCGGATTTTCCTCACCCTACCGCCTTCAGAATATCCATCAGCACCTTCACCGGCGTCTGCGTCGCATCGATGTCCGTGACCAGCTCCGGTCCGTAGAATTCCAGCACCGGCTTGGATTCCGCGTCATACGTCTCCAGCCGGCGGCGGATCGTCTCCTCGTTCGCATCGTCAAAGCGGTTTTCCTTCAGCGCCCGTTTTTTCAACCGCCCCACGAGCGCCTCGCGGTCGGGGCACGAGAGGTGAAAGACGCGCTTCACCTCGATCATGTCGCGCATGATTTTCGCCTGGCTCACGCTGCGCGGGATGCCGTCGAGCACGAGCGAATCGATGTCCGGCTTGAAAATGTGCGAGCCCACCATGTCGCCGATGCGGGCCATCCAAAGCTTCACCGTGATTTCGTCGGGCACGAGTTCGCCCCGGCTGGAGTACTCGAGAAAGGCCTGGCCGACCGGCGTCCGCGTATCGAGCTCGCGGAAGACATCGCCGCACGCGCAGTGAAAGAAACGCGGGATCGCGCCGAGGATTTTGCCCTGGGTGCCCTTGCCACTGCCGGGCGCTCCGAAGATGAGGTAAGTGCGGTATTTCATAAGAAAGCTGGCCGTTTCCGGAATGTGGGAAGCGGCGACGGAAAGTGAAAGTGGAAAGTGCTCGCGCCCGGCGGGCCGCCACCCGCCGCCAGCCACTTTCCACTTTCACTTTCACCTTCACTCCCCAACCCTTCCCGCTTCATGCCCGCCGACCCGCCCGCGACCCAGCGCGACCCTTACGCCGCGTTTCGCTCGACGGACTACCGCTGCTACGCCATCGGCAATCTCATCTCGTCCTTTGGCCGGCAGGTGCTCGGGATCGCCATCGGCTACGAGATCTTTCAGCGCACGCACTCCGCCACCGCGCTCGGGCTCGTCGGCCTCATGGGCGCGGTGCCCATCGTCCTGCTCTCGATCCCCGCCGGCCTCGCCGCCGACCGCTGGAACCGCAAGAAAATCATCCTCGCGATGCAGCTCGTGACGATGCTCGCCTCCATCGGCCTCACCATCCTCGCCGTCGAGCACCTCGCCGTGCCGGCCGTCCCGCCGCTCGATGCCGCGGTGCGCGCTCTCTACACCGTCGCCGCGTGGTGCGGGGAGAAAAGCGGGGTCGTATTCGAGCCCGCGCTGCCGCTCATGTACGCGCTGCTCTTCGTCAATGGCGTGACCCGCGCCTTTGGCTGGGCCGCGCGCGGCGCGCTCTTTCCGAACCTCGTCCCCCGCTCCGCCCTCTCCAATGCCGTGATGTGGAACAGCGGCAACTTCGAGTTCACCTGCATCGTCGGCCCCGCTGTCGGCGGGCTCATCATCGCCGGCTACGGCCTGCCCGCCGCCTACGCCATCGACGCCGTGTGCGCGCTGGCGTGCCTCGCTTTCGTCCTCCCGATCCGCGCCCCGCAGGAGATCAGCGCGGAGCGCGCCCACCCGCTCCAGGACCTGTTCTCCGGGCTGCACTTCGTCCGCGACTCAAAGGTCATCCTCGCCACGATCACGCTCGACCTTTTTGCCGTGCTGCTCGGCGGCGCCATCGCGCTGCTGCCGATCTTTGCCGATCGGATCCTCCACGTCGGCGCGGTCGGCCTCGGCTGGCTCCGCGCCGCGCCTTCCATCGGCGCCGTGCTCATGGCGCTCGCCCTCGCGCACCGTCCTCCCATGCGTCAGGCGGGAAAAGCCATGCTCACCGCCGTCGCGGGCTTCGGCGTCGGGACGATCGTCTTCGGCCTCTCGCACACCTTCTGGCTGTCCTTCGCCGCGCTCATCTTCACCGGCGCGTGCGACAATGTCAGCGTGGTCGTCCGCCACACCCTCGTGCAACTCCTCACCCCCGACCCGATGCGCGGCCGCGTCTCGGCGGTGAACAACATTTTCATCGGCTCCTCAAATGAACTTGGCGCGCTCGAGTCCGGCGTCACCGCCGCCCTATTCGGCCCGGTGCTCTCGGTGGTGGGCGGCGGCATCGGCACCATTCTGGTGGTTTTCGCGACCGCGTGGAAATGGCCCGAAGTCCGCCGCATCGGCCCGCTGCAACCCGCCGAAACCGTCGGCGAGCGTGAGACTACGGATTGATGAAAATCTTGTCGCAGGACGGATCGATGACCTGCGCCCCGGCCGGGATGCCACGGGTGTCGATCCGGTTGTAAGGATAGTAGGGGCTGCTCACAAAACCGGAGCGGCCCGTGAACCTCCCGACCGGATAGCGGCGGGTTTCCTCCCGGTAGTAGCCGCGGTCGCCGCGGTCTTCGCGAGCGTCGTAATAGCCCTCGCTGTAAACGCGGCGCCGGTCGTGCTGCACCGCCTTGCCGATGAGGTAGCCGCCCGCCGCGCCGATCGCCGCGCCCGCCAGCGCCTGGTCGCCGCGCCCGTGCAGCGCGCCGCCGATCGCCGC
>JANOBH010000527.1:0-5000 GCA_031411535.1 Chthoniobacter sp.
CCGAAGTCGGCGATTTTCACGCGGCCTTTTTTGTCGATGAGCAGATTCTCGGGTTTGATATCGCGATGCACGAGGCCTTCCTGGTGGGCGTATTCGAGCGCATCACAAATCCGCGGGACGATTGCGAGCGCCTCGGCGGGAGTGAATTTCTGGGCCTGGAGGAGCTGCCGCAGATTCGCGCCGTCCACGTATTCCATGGTGATGTAGTAAAGCCCGCCCGTTTCACCGAAATCGTGGACGTGAACGATATTCGGATGGTTCAGCTTCGCGAGCGCGCGGGCCTCGCGGGTAAAGCGCGCGACGAAATCCGGCGACAGCGCATCCACCGGCGGCAGGATTTTCAGCGCGACGAGCCGGTCGAGCTGGAGCTGCCGCGCCTTATAGACCACGCCCATCCCGCCGCGTCCGAGCAGTTCGAGGATCTCGAACTGCGGCAGCTTCTTCGCCACCTCCGCCGGATCGCCGATGTCGATGATGTCGGCAGGCAAGCCGACGCCCACAGCGGTCGGAGCCGGGCCGGTGGCCGCCTTCATCAGGCATTGTGGGCAGAGGCCGTCGGGAGCATCCGCGGAAAGCGGCTGTTGGCATTGGGGACAAGTGCGGGTGGTTTCCATAAAAGAGGTGCGTTCACCTGCTACAGAATCGTCGCGCAAGAATTGTTACCGATGTTTTCAAAATAGCGATCATCCCGCGCCTGCACGAAGCAAGCCCCCGCCCCGCCGGGGCCGTCTTGAAAATTGGGTAGTGGCTCCAGTTGAGCCCCCGTGCAGAGGCGGCTCTGTCCGCAGGACGTGCCGCCTCTGACCGCTCTAGGGCGACGGCCATTTTGCACGGACGGTTCGCTCCCATTCGTCTGCCATCAATTGGTGGCCGGAGTAAGTCGGATGGACGCCATCCCAGATCCAGTGTTCCGCGGGTGCGACCTTGCACGCCGCATCGAACACCGGCTGAAAGCGCACCAGCGCTGCACCGTATTTGGCAGCGAGCCTCGCGACCGCATCTTGCCGCGCCTGCACGCCGGCCCGCCACGTCTCGTAGTTCTCCTTCCGCTTTCCGACCGGCAGCGTGAACGGCTCGCACAGGACGAGTCGCAGCTTGGGATTGGCAGCCACAGCCTCGGCGAGCAAGGCATCATAGACTTGCTCATATTGATCCAGCGGGACGCCGTGCGAGTGGTCGTTGATGCCGATGAGGATGCTGAGCACGTCGGGCTTCAGCTCGACCGTGTCCTTGGCCCAGCGCTTCTGGAGATCGAGCACGGTATTCCCCGACACGCCGCGATTCATGAAGTCGAGGTTCAGCGCCGCAAATGCCGCGCCGTATTTCGCGGCGATGATGAAGGCATACCCGTGACCGAGGATGTGATTCGGATCGGCACTGCGCCCGCGATTGCCATCGGTGATCGAGTCGCCTTGGAAGAGAATGCGCGCGTCCGGTGCGAACACGGGAATGGGCTCCGCGGCATGGAGCGAGCCGAGCAGTTCGGCGAAAAGGAAAATGGAGAAGAGGATCGGTCTCATGGTGTCTTATTGAGCCGTTACTTGGACGGTGGTGGCTGGCGAGATGCCGCCGGCGTTCACTGCGGTCACTTGGTAATAGTAGTCGCTGCCGCTGTTGAGACCTTTCACCTTGGCATTCTTATCGGTGTTGCCTTTGTCGTAGTAAGTCGTTTCCAAGAGCGCGGTCAAAAAGTCCGCCGGCCAGGAAAACGATGGGTTGGGTGTGGACGACCGGTAGATGACGTAGCCCGTGGCACCGGGCACGGGTTCCCAATTCAGCACGATGCCCGTGCCTTCCCGAAATTTCTTCCAGCCGCCTGTGAGCGACACCGGTGCCGTAGCGGGAGGCGCTGGCAATGGAACCGCTGTCACTGCGCCGGACGGACCGCTGCTCCCGGCCGCGTTCACCGCTGTCACATGGTAGCTGTAGATTCTCCCGTCAGTCGGGGAGCTGTCCGTGTGGCTAGTGTCCGTCGTCGCATCGTCGATCAGGATCGTTCCCAGTGGATACGTGCCGCCGACGCCATCGGTGTGAAGAGCCGTGCGCCAGACGCTGTAGTAGTTCGCGCCCGGTGCAGCGCCCCAACTCAGCGCAACCTTGTGATGCCCGGAGCCGGTGACCTTCATATTCTCCGGCGCGGACGGAGCTTTCGCGGCAAGTCCCGATTCAGGCTTCCTGCCCGCGCTGACCGGCGAATCGGCGCTGCGCCCGTCGGGATTCACGGACTTCACCGCGTAAAAATACAGCGTTCCGTTGACCGCTGCCGTGTCGGCAAACGTCGCCCGGCTCGCACCACTCCCGCACACCTGCGCGACATGTCCGGTCGCAATCGGAGTGAAGCCAGAATCGCGGCTGGTCGAGCGCAGGATGTCGTAACTGGTCGCACCGGGAACCACGGACCAGCTTATCAAAATGCGGTTGTTGCCGGCGTAGGCGGTGACGTTTTCTGGCGCGGGCGGAATATAACCCGGCAGTTCCAGCCGCAGATAATCCACCATGAGAAAGGCAGTCATCTTTCTCGTATCCATCGTGATCGTGATGGTGTTTTTGCCCGCGCGCAGCAGCTCGGCCGGGAAGGTGATGCGCTGGTCGCAGAAAGGTCCGTGATCGCTGAAATGAATGCTGCTCGTGTCGGAATACGCTGGCGCGAAACCAACGGGAAGCATCGCATGCGACACGCCTTTGACTCCGGCGGCATCCCCAAGATTTGCGCCGTTCACGCGCACGATCACCTTGTCGCCATCGTTGCCAGCGAGCGCGATGTAAAGCGACGCCTGCACTCCGGACGCGGGCAGCTTCGCCAGTTCGAATGTGATCGTGCCGGTGCAAGGCTGGTAAGCCCCGCTGGCGTCCGCCATGGCTGGCAGGACGTAGTTCCAGTCCTTCGTCCACTGGCTCTTGCCCACGGCGTAGGTCATGCCGTCAGGGAAATCCAAAGGGAACTCCATCTGCCCGCCCCACACCGGCGTGGGAAAGCCGAGCTTCGGCGGCGTGCCGGGAACCCAGTAGTCCTCGCCGTGACGGAACTCGTCCGACCTTCGATTTGGCGTTCCCAATTCAAAAACCGTCGCACCCGCGCGCACTGGCGTCCAAGGCAGCGTGCCGAGTTGCTTCGTCTCTCCGGCTTTCAACGCGACGGTGAATTCCTTCGCCGGGAGATTGCACTCAAAGGGCGGGCTGCCACCGGCCAGTTTTTGCGAAAGGAACGTCCCGGACGTGCCCGGCCCGAACGCCCACAACAAGTAGTTCTCGCCCGCGATGACATGCGGAATGGTGAAGCTGCCGTCCGCCTCCGTCTTCACCCACCACTGATAAGTTTTCGACCATTTTTGAAAGTCGTAGAAGCCCTTGTAAGTCTGCGGCTGGCGCTGAAGACCGACCCATAGCCCAGCCGCCGAAGCATTGGGATTGCCGCTGTCACTAATGACAAACTTGCCCTTCACGACGCCCCGCCCCGCAGCAGGCACGTAATGCTCGTTCTTGAACCAGGCATACGGCCACGCCTTTGCCTCCGCGTCGGACTGTGCCTGAGCATCCTTGAAAAGCATGTGCGCCGCCTGTTTGGCGTCCGTGACCGATGCCGGGACGTGATTCAGAT
The DNA here is from genome assembly GCA_031411535.1 of Chthoniobacter sp. Lineage (GTDB taxonomy): Bacteria > Verrucomicrobiota > Verrucomicrobiia > Chthoniobacterales > Chthoniobacteraceae > Chthoniobacter. Next base: position 3,599 of record JANOBH010000527.1, read on the forward strand.
ACATGAACCAAGGCCCACAGGTCTTCGTCCAAACCTCGCCATCATCCATGTAACCATCCGAGCCCATGCCGACCTCGCCCGTGAGGATCGAGTTATTGAGTTCGCTGTAAGGATACACCGACACGTCGCGCTTCAGCGGTCCGCCGTTGCTGAACTCCATCGTCGTCATCATCCAGCGTCCGATATTCAAACCGCCCTGCCCGACGCTGCTCCATCCCCATGCCCGCAGGTTCGCATGATCCTGACCATAAATGAATTTGTCTGCGTAATTTCCAGCCTGCGTGCCATCGAGACAGACCGTAATCTCGTGCGGTGAGTCCGGCACCCTGACGCCCTTCTTTGTCGGCACACCGATGAACCAATTGCGCTTCTCGTCCGCGCTCAGCCAATTGAACACGGGCGGGACGCGCGTGACCACACCCCACGCGCCGACCTCGAATCGCTCGTCGTGCTTGCGGTGCGTCATCGTGGCCGTGGAGTAAAAACCGGGCGACCCGCGCAGCATGGAGAAGTGGATCTCCATGACGCCATTCTTCTCCGTGGTGCTCAGCAGCTTCACATCGGCGAGGTTGCCGCCGTTGCTGGCCGGATCGGTCGCGAGCGAATACTCATACACCCCGCTGCCCAGGCTGAACCCACCGTAGTAGTATTGCCCTTTGCCGCTCAGCGTCTCACTCGTCTTCGGGGTGCCGTCGTTGTCGTAGGTGTAAGTTACGGAGTTCAGCCGCCCGGTCTTCTTCACGATGACGATCGAGGCGATTCCGTTGGCCATCGTCACCGTCTCATCGCCATTGTCCGTCACCGTCACATCCGGCCCTGCGCCAGTGCCATCCGCAGCGGTCTTGCCGGAGGCTATCTCGGGACTGAATGAGAGGGCGATACTCAACAAGAGGAGATGGCGCATCTTGAACGCGGATTTGAGCAAAGAGGTTTTGGTTATCATGAATGGAATCGTGTGGGCTATTTGGTGGGGGTCGCCTATTGCGCGGCAAGGAAATCATCCCGCGAGCGCGGCGAAAAGGTGCTGCACCTCCGCATCCACCTCGCCCTCGGTCGCCACGGTTTCCGCGATTTCGGCCCGCACCAGATCGCGGTAGCGCAACCGCAGCCGATGCACCGCCACGCGCACCGCGCCTTCGTTCATGTTCAGCCGCACGGCGACTTCCGCGTACGCGACCTTCCCGCCGGTCAGCGCCTCTTTGAGTTCGTCGAACAGCTTCTCCCGCCGCGCCGCAACGAACTCGCGCCGCAGCCGCGCCAGCACCTGCTCCAGCAGCGTGAGCGCCCAGCGACGCTCGAATATCCGGTCCGCCGTCATGCGGTCTGCGGGTTCGAGCGCGTAGCGCGTTTCCGCCGTCTCGGCGTCGAGCGAAAGCAGCGTCTGCCCGCCGCCGCGCTTCAG
>JANOBH010000528.1:0-8173 GCA_031411535.1 Chthoniobacter sp.
TCGCACCCCCTTTGACAAGCTTGCCGCATTTTGCGCCACCATCGGCAGCGCGACTAATAACTCGCAAAAGGCTTACTACTTTCAGCGCTCCGATTCCACCAGCCCGACCGCGGATTACACCGGCATCCAGCGAAACAAGGAACTTTACTCCTATCTCCAGACACTGACCTCGCAAAAGACTCCGGGCTTTGGCGGCGATCTGAAGAGCAAGTGGGGCAATGACCGCGACCAGGTCCTGACCGAGATCTTCGACTACATCCGCTGCGTGAACCTTCGCGATACCCAGGCCGGTGCCACGTTCTATGCTTCCAATGGCCAGGTCGCACCGATCACCATCGGCTCCGGGACGGCAGAGACCAAGGGATTCGGGCGCTTCCACAGCATCTCGCAGTTCGGATTTCACTTCATTTGCAGCCAGCAGGAGGACAAGGGTGTGCTCACGCTTATGAAACCGGGGGAAAAGCTAGGTCCCGGCCAGCGAATGGTAGAGGCCGCATTTCTGTTTGAGCCGTTCAGCCCGAGCATGGGCTTCTACAGGCTCACCGAAGATATGTATTACGAGGTGAAGTTCGAGGGGAGTTGGATGCTCGACGGGCAGGACTTGAAGATGCCAGCATCCACCGGCAAAGGATTGAGCAATTGGATTGGTAAAGGCTATCACAACGACGGCCGCGAGCATGGTGGAACGGGTGGGCTTCGCGGCCCTGTTCAGGGATTCGGTGGAAAAAACTATCCATTTGTCAGCACACCAGCGGTCACCGCTGTCGCGACGCCGAGTTTGCGCGTTATCGTGGGCGGGCCGGGCAAAACCACTATGGATTTCTCAGGAGGCACCGTCAGAGTAACCGTTTACTCTGGGAACAGTGCAAACGCGAGCAAACTGATCCAGAGTTTCAACATCAACTTTCCTGGGGGAAAGGTTCCTGTTCCTGATCTCGTGACTGAAGGGACTGAAGGATATAGGGGCAACAAAACTGCTCGCAATGCAGAGCCCCCGGACAATAACAGCCAATCAGCTACATCGGCCGAGGATTGGTGGACGTTTGGCGGCTTCTCTGCAGCCGGTAAGACCTACTATGGCCGTTATCAGTACCTCGGATATGTTCCGCACGCTCCCGGAGCCGAATACGCCAAAACCGAGCGGCGATGGGATGTGAGCGGCAATGGCGGTGGTGGTGGGCTGCCGGGCTTCAAAATCGGCGGTCTCTTCCGAAGGGAAGACGTGGTCCGCACGGTCGTGCCGAAGCACGGGGATATGCGCTTGGTGGCCGCCACCGCCACTGACGTTGGCCAAGCCGGACCCAACAATGGTGCCTCGGAATTTGTAAAGGTTCGCGACGCGGAATGGGAAAGTGATTTCCGTTTCCTCCACATCTTCTCGAACAATTCCGGTCCGCATTTCCACTTTGGCTTTTGCAATGAACCGAACGGAGGCGTTTCGCCCGCCACCAACCCGAAGGACATTCCCGGCGCGGCTGACGACGATCAACTCACCCATAGTGCCGACGTGAAGTATCATTACTCGCGCCTACCTTCGATCCGGCCCGGAGCCGGGAAGCAGTATAACAAATGGGGCGACTTCGACAACGGCGTGGCCCAGTGGATGGACGGTGCGTACATCAACAAACCCGACGAAGGAAACGTTAGTTCAACAAACTCGCCTTACTATTACTTTTCTTGGAACGACTATACTAACGTCACGGAAGTTACATTTTCGCCCAATCGCCTAGTTCCCTCAGCCGGCATGTTCGGATCTCTCCCCACCGGAGTGAAGCGCAACCAACCCTGGCAGACGCTCCTCTTCCGCCCGCAAAAGAACCATCCCGGAGATCCCGGCTACGCCACTCCCGCCACTGCGAAGAATCCCACCAACAAGGCTCCCGATCACCTGATCATGGATCTTTTCTGGATGCCGTTCGCCGAGCCTTATGCGATCAGCGAGCCATTCTCCACGGCGGGAAAGGTCAATATGAACTACGAGATTGCCCCCTTCAGCTACATCCGCCGGGCGACTGCGATGCATGGGGTTTTGAAGGCCGAGGAGCCTCTCGCGATCCCGAATGCGGCCTCGAAGATTTACAAGCTCTGGGATCACGAATCCAACGACAACAGCATCTTGCCTAACAGCACGCGGAATAAGGATCCGCAGGTCCGCACGGATTGGGACAAAGCTTACAATGGTCAGCCCCCCTTCGATAAGGTGAGGCTCGGCATCGACGCGGATCTGACGCTCTCCCAGTTTGAGGCCCGTTTCAAAGCCGGTGAGATTTTCCGCTCGGCCACCCAGATCTGCGAGACGCATCTGGTGAGAAAGGGCGACCTCCTCGGCGAATACGAGAGCGGAGACTTCTGGGCCAAAAAGAACATCCTCACTGGCGACAACACCCGCGAGCGCCCCTACACGAATATCTACTCCCGGCTGACCACCAAATCGAACGTCTTCACCATCCACGTCCGCGCCCAGGTGCTGCGGAAGGCGGGCAATACCAATGCCACGCAATGGGACGAGGACAAAGACCGCGTCATGAGCGAGCACCGCGGCTCGACGATCATCGAGCGCTACATCGACGCCGCGGATCGGAATCTGCCCGACTTCGCCTCCCCGGCGAGCGCCGATACGACCCTGGATGCGAATTACCGCTTCCGGATGGTGGCTACGAAGAAATTCGCACCGTAGTCCGGCGCTCGAATCCATCCGCGGCGCCAGCCAGGGATCGTGCGGACGCCATCCGGTTGGGCAGGGTTGCAAGTTTGTCCCGGGCTGTCTTTGTGGCGTCCGGTGAAACGACTCGTGGCTGGCAAGGTTCAAGCTAGTATTTATGGCGGGTGGTGGTATCTTCCATCAGCCAAGTGCGAATGCGAATCACCCATTCTCCGCTCGCTGCCATCGGCCTCTCGGCCCTGGTGGGGATGGTCGATCTCCCCTCGAAAGCAGCGCCCCCGGAGGGGTGGGAGCTGGTTTTCGCCGATGAATTCCAAGCCGAGAAGCTCGATACCGCGAAATGGAGCACGACCATGGCTTTCGCCGGCACCCACGGCCCGCGCTATCACAACGAATACTACTCCAGCTACACGCTCGACGACGACGTGATTCTCGGGGACGGCCTGCTCCGCCTGCGCACCGACCGGCGGACCGTGAAAGGCGACGATCCCCCCGGCGATTTCAATTTTTCCCAGGGACTGGTTTCAACCCACGGCAAGTTTAATTTCACCTACGGTTACATTGAGATTCGCGCGAGGTTCCCCGGCGGCAAAGGGCTCTGGCCCTGCTTTTGGCTGATGCCGCAGGATCATGCGAGCTGGCCGCCGGAGTTTGACATCGCCGAGTATTACGGCGGCCAGCGGAAGATGCACCACGGCCTCGCCCACGGCACCATGCACGAACCGCTCTGGGACAGCACCGGCGACAGCGAGACGGAATTTGAGGATGTCTGGCATACCTACGCCCTCCAGTGGACCGCCGGCCGCGCCGTCTGGCTGGTCGATGGCATCGTCCGCAAGACGATCAATGCCGACTACGTCCCGCGCAGCGCGATGTATGTGCTCCTCAGCAACAGCATCAGCTCCCGGCGCGGGCCGTCTGGCGAACCGGACGAAAACACCGTCTTCCCGAACTTTTTCGCCATCGACTATCTGCGCGTCTGGCAGCCGCCGCTCCCAGTCGTGGCGAAAACCGCGCCTGCGCCTGAGGCGGTGGTCGTGAAACTGGAGGCTGCCGAAGTGCCGGCGATCACGGAAGAGTCTCCGGATCCGGGGCTGCCCGAGCCGGGCCTGCAAGACCCAGTGCAGCCGTAGCTGCTCCTTTGGGGTGCGGCCGCAAAGAACGGCGCGGAGGTCGTCATGGGATGCGCGGGAGGGGGGCGTGGCCTTGTAATCAGACAAATCGGCGGGTGCTTCCATGCCGCCATCGTTCGCGAGATTGGCGACGCTCGCAGACCACCGCCACAGGCGGGGGCGCGTCTTGCGAGTTTCGGATTCCCGACTCAGGGCCGGGATCTCTTTCAGAGGCGGGCTCCGCACTGCTTCAAATCTGAAAACCACACCATCTAGTGGAGTTATTCACAATCAAACCCCCACATATTGTGCTTGCCGCAAAAACGCTCCACCCGTAGTTTTCGCGCCGTCCGCCCGTTTCCACCCGCATTTTCACCTCTCCCACCCGATGTATCTCCAGTCCCTCGAACTCTTCGGCTTCAAGTCTTTCGCCCCGAAAACCAAGATGGAATTCCATCGCGGCGTGACCGCGGTGGTCGGGCCGAACGGGTGCGGCAAATCGAACGTGCTCGACGCCATGCGGTGGGTGCTCGGCGAGCAGTCGGCGAAGGCGTTGCGCGGCGGCGAAATGTCGGACGTGATTTTCAGCGGCACGGACTCGCGTGCCGGAGTGGGCATGGCCGAGGTCTCGATGACCTTTTCCGAGTGCGAGGAGCAGCTCGGGCTGGACTGGCATGATGTGACGATCACCCGCCGCGTCTTCAAGGACGGCGGGAGCGAATACCTGCTCAACCGGACGCCGTGCCGGCTGAAGGACATCCAGCAGCTTTTCATGGATACGGGCATCGGCCGCTCGGCCTACTCGATCATGGAGCAGGGGAAGATCGACATGATCCTCTCGTCGCGGCCCGAGGATCGGCGCGCGATTTTCGAGGAGGCGGCGGGCATCACCAAATACAAGGCGCAGAAGCGCGAGGCGCTGCGCAAGCTGGAGGCCACGGAGGCGAACCTGCTGCGGCTCGCGGACATCGTCAAAGAGGTGAAGCGGCAGATCGGCAGCCTCCAGCGGCAGGCGGGAAAGGCGCGGCGCTACCAGTCGCTGATCGGCGATCTGAAGATGCTCGAAACGCACGCGGCCAAGCGGCAGTTCGACGCGATGGAGGAGCAGCGCGTGGCCGCAAAGCAGGAGCTGGCGCGGCTCGCCGACCGGCAGGTGGAGTGCGAGCAGGAGATCGAGTCGCGCGAAAGCGAGGTCGGGGTGCAGCGCGCGGCGCTGGAGGAAATGGAGCAGCGGCTCAACCAGGCGCGGCAGTCGGTGAACGACCTCAGGACCCGCATTTCAAACCACGAGAACCGCATCCTTTTCAACGAGGAGCGCGCGCAGGAATTCACGCAGCTCGTGGACCGCTACCGCAGTGACGTGGCCGGGGCGGAGGAGAAGTTCCGCATCGCCGAGACGCAGCTTCACGATACCGATACCGAGCTGGAGCAGATCACCACGATGCTCGCGGGCGAGCTGCGGCTCATGGAGGAAAAGCAGGCCGCGACTGCCGCACTGACGGGCCAGCGGCAGGAGGCCGAGCGCACGATCAGCGCCGTCGCGAATGACGCGGCGCGCATCGAGAGCCGCATCAGCGGGCTGCGCGGGCAGATTTCCAGCGTCTCGCAGCAGCGCGACGGCGCGGAGGCGCGGCTGAGCATTCTTTCCGGCGAACTGGAGCAGCTCACTTTCACGTTCGCGCAGTTCACCGACCGGCTGCGCGACACGCAGGCAGAGCTGGAGCGCGCAGTTGCCGACGCCGAGGCGCGCACGGCGCAGCTTGCCGACAGCGAGGCCCAGCTCCGCGAGGCGCAGGGCGGACTCGCGGGGATCGACGGCGAGCTGCGCGATGCCCAGCGCGGGCTGTCCGAGAAAGACTCGAAGCTCGAAGTGCTCCGCGCGCTCAACGAGGGCGGCGAAGGTTTCTCCGAAGGCACGCAGGCCGTGCTCCGCGGGCTGGACAACCCCGCCTTCTTCAAGCCGGCGATCATGGGCGCGCTGGCGCAGTTCATCGAGGTGGCGCCCGAGTTTGTCACCGCCGTGGAAGCGGGGCTGGGAGCCAATCTTCAGACGATCGTGATGAAGGACACGATGATCGCCGAGTCGGTCATCAAGACACTCACCGCACAGAAACTCGGCAAAGCCGGGCTGGCGTTGCGGGAGCTGGAGACGCACTTCGACCACAAGTCCGAGCCGCTCACACTGCCCGAGGGCGCGATCGACTGGCTCATCCGCAAGATCAAACCGCAGGGAGAGGTGCAGCGGCTCGTCGAGCGGCTGGTCAATCACACCGTCCTCGTGCCCGATCTTGAAACCGCGCTCCGCGTTTTCCCGCAGATGCGCGGCTCCGCGGTCGTCACGCTGGCGGGCGAGGTGCTCACCGGCCACGGCGTGCTGCACGGCGGACAGGGCGGCGAGGCCGTGAATTCCGTGCTCCAGCGGAAGAACCAGATCGCCGCGCTCGAAACGGAAGCGGCGCAGTTCCGCCATCAGATCACCGGCGTGACGCAGCGGCGAAACGAACTGCTAGCCGAGATCGAGACGGCCCAGGCGCGGCTCGACGAGGCGCGTGAGGAAAAGCAAAACGTAACCGTCCTGGTCTCCACGCTCCGCGGGCAGTTCGCGATGGTGGAGCGCGAGGCGCGCGAGACCGAGCGCAAGCAGCAGAACATGGAAGGCGAGCGCGCGAGCAGCGAGGCGCGGCACCGCGAGGCGGCGGACCGCGTGGGCGGTCTGGAAGCGGAGACCGCAGCCGGGCTCGGCCAGCTCGAAGAGCTCCAAACGCGCCGCGCCGAGGCGCAGAACCAGCTCGAAGTGCTGCGCGCCCGCGAAAACGAGATCGGCGGCGAGCTCAACGAGCTGCGCATCAAGGTCGCCACCGAGCGCCAGCGACACTCTTCGCTCCACCACCAGCGCCAGCCGATGGAGGCGCGCCTCGAGGAACTCACTGAGCTGATCGCAGCGCGGAAACAGGACATCGTCACCTACGAGCAGCGCGCGCACTCGATGCTCGCGGAGAATGCCGAGATCGAGGCGAACCTCGAAAGCCTCCGGGGTCAGGTCGGCGAGGGTGAGAGCGCCGTCGCGGCCCTGCTCGAAGAGCGCGCCGGCATGGCGTCCGCCGTCGAGGAGCTCGCGAATGGCCTGCGCGTCCTGCGCCACCAGCTCACCGAGGCGCACGACCAGCGCAGCCGGCTCGACGTGAAGCACACGCAGTATGAGATGAAGCTGACGGCGCTGACCGAGCACATCCAGAAGCGCTATCAGATCGACCTCGCCACCTTTGAGCGCGACCTCCACGGCCTGCGCGTTGCCCTTCGCGACCACGCGAAACGCCAGGCGCGGGGCGCACAAGGCGAAGTGGAGGGCACCGCGCCGTCGGTGCCGAGTGCCGACGAAGACACGAGGGAGACCTCGGCGGAATCTGCCGCGGAACAGGGCATCGACAGCGCGATGCCCTCCAACGAAGACGCCTTCGCCATCGACTGGGAGCGCATCGAAGCCATGGTCCGCGAACTCGACCAGCGCCTCGATGCGATGGGGCCGGTGAACCTCGACGCCATCCAGGAATACGACGAACTCGAGGAGCGCCACACCTTCCTCGAAAAGCAGAACACCGACCTCACGAACTCGAAGGCCGAGCTGCTCGAAACCATCGCCAAGATCAACAACACCACGAAGACGCTCTTCGCGGAGACGTTTGAAAAGATCCGCGTGAATTTCGCGGAGATGTTCGTCGAGCTGTTCGGCGGCGGGAAGGCGAACCTTCTCCTCACGGACGAGAGCGACCCGCTCGAAAGCGGCATCGACATCATCGCCAAGCCGCCCGGCAAGCAGCTTACGACCATCACCCTGCTCTCCGGCGGCGAGCGCACGATGACCGCGGTGGCGCTGCTCTTCTCGATCTACATGGTGAAGCCGTCGCCCTTTTGCGTCCTGGACGAAATGGACGCGCCGCTCGACGAGTCGAACATCAACCGCTTCATCAAGATCCTCGACCGCTTCGTGGCCCAGTCGCAGTTCATCGTCATCTCGCACCACAAGCGCACCATCGCCCGCGCGGATGCGCTCTACGGCGTGACGATGGAAGAGCACGGCGTCTCCAAGCTCGTCGGCGTGAAATTCAGCACCCGCGAAAAAAACGGGAACGGCGACTCCGACGTGCTCAGCAGCAGCGAGCCGTCGCACGTCCCGAGCGTCGCCGAGGCCTTTGGCAAAAGCGGCAATCTGCACAGCGAGTCCTTCGCCACGGCCGACGGCGCGGCCTGAGCCGGCGGGCGGGCTTTCCCCGGGGCGGTTCCGGCTTCCCCGGCCGGGTGAAAGGCGTGCCGCATTCCGGTCGCAGGCTGGAGACGCGGTGTCCGGTGGGTTCTTTCGATATGGCCGAAACATCATTTGCCATCCGCCGCTTTGCTGGCA
>JANOBH010000529.1:0-2446 GCA_031411535.1 Chthoniobacter sp.
ATCCGCGAAGACAAGGCCGCGCTCGGCGGCAAGGCCACGCTCCGCGAAGTGCTCGTGAACTGCGGCCTCGACCGTCCGGTCCACCTGCTCGTCGTATTTCCGAACGGGCGCAGCCAGCCTGCCGCGTGCTTTCTCGGCATGAATTTCAGCGGCAACTACGCGCTCCTCGATGACCCGCAGATCCAGATGCCGTCGTGGGTGCCCAAGAATTTCCCCGACACGCCGCCGAACACCGCGAGCGCAGCAGGACGCGGTCGGGAAACGGACGTGTGGGCGCTCGACCAGGCCATCGGACGCGGCTACGCCGTCGCCACGTTCTTCAGCGGCGATGTCCTCCAGGACAACCGCGAAACCGGGCCCGAGCAGTTGAAGAAATGGGTGCAGGAAAGCCAGGATCCCGCCGCAGGCGACGCGACCGCCACGATCATGCTGTGGGCGTGGGGATTCTCCCGGATGCTCGACTACGTGCAGACCGTGCCCGAGATCGATCCGAAGCGCGTCGCAGTCGTGGGCCACTCGCGCAATGGCAAGACCGCACTCGTCGCGGCGGCATTCGATGAACGCTTCGCGCTCGCCATCCCAAGCCAGGCGGGCTGCGGCGGCACCGCGCCATCGCGCCTCCCGCCTGAGTTGCTCAATCCGCCGGACGGCAAGCTCATTCACGAAACCGTGAAGCGCATCAACACGGGGTTCCCGCACTGGTTCTGCGAAAACTTCAAAGCCTTCAACGACACGCCCGACAGGCTGCCTTTCGATCAGCACTGCCTCATCGCTCTGTGCGCACCGCGGCCCGTGCTGCTCTCGTGCGCGACGGAGGATCAGTGGGCGAATCCGCGCGGGCAGTTCGAAATGCTGCGCGCCGCCGATCCCGTGTACAAGCTCATCGCAGGCGACGGCCTCGGTGCCGCGGAAATGCCGGAGACGGGCAAGCTGCTTGCCAGCCGGCTCGGCTACTACATCCGCCCCGGCAAACACTCCATGACCCGCGAGGACTGGAAAGTGTGGCTCGACTACGCCGACCAGTGGCTGCGCCCGCCGCAGCGCTGACGGCTCACTTCTCCGCCACCTCCACCTTTTCCATGCGTAACTGCACGATCTTCGGCGTGCCGTTTTCGCGGACGAAATTCGCGCTGACCTTCGCAAACGGCCAAAGCTCGCAGGTGGCGTCGTACACGAGCATCCCGAAATCCGGGTCGGGAAAGGACTCCCGCGGACTCAGCCGCAGCGCCATGATCCTGCCGAACTCGGCCTTGTAGTAGCCTTCGAAAAGCTCCGTGAAAATCCGATCGCCCGGCGCGGGTGTCGCCGTGCTCGCGAAGTCCGCGAAAAGCGCCGCCTGATTCCCGGCATTGTACGCCTTGAGCGCCTTCTCGAGCACGGCGCCCAATTCCCGCACCGCTGCGGGAGCCTCCGCATCACCGTGTCCGGCAGTCTTCTCCTCGGCTGCCGGCCCGGCTGTGCTTCCGCCCTCGGATGCGCGCTCGCAGCCGGCACCCATCGCCGCCAGCGCGAACGCACACGCGGCGAGAGAAAGACAGCGGCAGAAAAGGCGGACAGACACGGCGTCACCCAGTAGAGCGGCCCACCCCCGCCTTGCCAGACGAATCTCGCCCACTCTCCCGCCGGCCAAAAATGAAAGGCGCGCTCCGTTTTCGAAGCGCGCCCTTTCAAAAAAACTCCGCCGCCCGCGCTACTCCTTGGCCAGCTCCTTCACCAAGATATTGCGGAAGCTCACCGTGCCGTGGTCGCCTTGGAGAAAGAACGAACCGGGCTCCTTCACCTTCGAGTCGAGTTCGCTCCCCGTGGCGCGGTCGCACTCCACGTTGTCGTGAATCTTCTTTCCGTTGAGGATCACCGTGATCTTGTTGCCGATGATCGTGGCCTCGACCGTCTGCCACTCGCCCGCGGGCTTGCTGGCGAATTCACTCGGTGCCGTCTGATTGTAGATCGCGCCATTGCCAGTCTTCGCCGTCTTGCCGCTCGCGAAGTCGCCGAGGATCTGGATCTCGTGGCGGCCGCGCAGGTAGAAGCCCGAGTTCGAGCCGTCTGGAACCATGTACTCGTACTTCACCGTGAAGTTCCAAAACTTCGCGTCGCTGACGAGATCGACGCCGTGCTTGCCGGGCTCGACGGTGTTTTTCAGCACGCCGTCGGCGACGGTCCAACTGCTCTCCGCGCCCTCGCGCCGAAGATGCCAGCCGGTGAGGTCTTTGCCGTTGAAGAGCGGCTTGAAGCCCGCGTCATCGGCAAGCGCGGTGACGGCGAGGAGGAGGAAGGCGAAGGAGGCGAGGAGTTTCATAGGATAAGGAGTAACCGAATTTACTTCACCTCGGGGTTCGGCTCGGCGCTGCCGGGCGCGAGGCCCAGCGCCCACTTAATGCCGCCGAGGATGTGGGCCTGGTACTGCTTGCTTACTTCGGGCGAGTTCTTCCGGTCTTTCACCGCC
>JANOBH010000530.1:0-4877 GCA_031411535.1 Chthoniobacter sp.
GCGTCAAGAAGCGCATGAAAGCCGCGCTCAAGGACATCCAGAACGGCAAGTTCGCGAAGGACTGGGTCAACGAATACAAAGGCGGCTACAAGAAGTACAACGCCCTCCTCAAGGCCGGAGAAAAGCACCCGATCGAAAAGACCGGCGCCAAGCTCCGCTCGCTCATGCCTTGGATTCAGAAGAAGAATCTCAAAGGCGCACAGGCGGCCTACTGAGCATTTTCGTTTTCAGAATTATCGACTGCGCCGCCGGCTTTCCGGCGGCGTTTTCGTTTGCGTATGCGGCGCTGGCTTCCGCTTTGCCAAAGCCGCGCTAACCTCTCCGCCATGATCACGCTGCGCCCTTCCGCCGAACGCGGGCATGCCGACCACGGCTGGCTCGATACTTTTCACACCTTCTCCTTCGCCGACTACCACGACCCGGCGCACATGAGCTTTCGCACGCTGCGCGTCATCAATGAGGATCGCGTTGCGCCCGGCATGGGCTTTGGCACGCACCCGCATCGCGACATGGAAATCCTGACCTACATCCTCGCGGGCCGGCTGGCGCACAAGGACAGCATGGGGAACGGGCGCGAGATCACGGTCGGCCAGCTCCAGGCGATGAGCGCCGGCACGGGGATCACGCACAGCGAGTTCAATCCGTCGCGCACGGAGCCGGTGCATCTGCTCCAGATCTGGATCACGCCCGACAGGAAAGGGCACACGCCGCGCTATGCCGAGTGGTCGCCGGGCGCGGTGGAAAACGGGACGCGCACCCTGCTCGCCTCGCCGGACGGGCGCGACGGCTCGGCGGCGATCCATCAGGATGCGCTGCTCTATCTGGTGAAGCTCGACGCGAGCGGCGAGGTTTCGCACCCGATCGCGCCGGGCCGGGCGGCGTGGGTGCAGGTGATGCGCGGCAGCCTCTCGGTGAATGGCGAGACGCTCACCGCCGGCGACGGCGCGGCGGTGGAAAGCGAAAGCGCCATCCGGCTCCAGACGACCGAGGGCGCGGAGGCGCTGCTCTTCGATCTCGCGTAGCGCGCGGAAGTCTGGGACGGGCGGGAGCCCTTGCCTCCGAGGCGCTACTTGGCCGCCTTCACCTCGTCCCAGAGCTGGTCGAGCTCGGCGAGCGAGAGCTTTTCCAAGTCCACGCCGCGGGCGGCGGCGAGCTGCTCGACGGCGCGGAAGCGGGTCGAGAATTTCCGCGTGCTGCGGTGCAGCGCGGTCTCGGCGTCGAGGTGGAGTTTGCGGGTGAGATTCACGACGGTGAAAAGCAGGTCGCCCAGCTCATCCTCGATCTTCGATTCGCGCTCCGCCGATTCGCCGGTGGAAAGCTCGGCGCGCAGCTCGGAGATTTCCTCGTGGAGCTTGTCGAAGACGGGCGTGGCGTCCGGCCAGTCGAAGCCGAGGCGGGCGGCTTTCTTCTGCGTCTTCTGCGCGTGCATGAGCGCGGGCAGGCCGCCGGGGATGCCGTCCAGCGCGCTCGCGGGCGCACCGCCCTTTTCCGCGCGTTTGATTTCCTCCCAGCGCTGGAGCACGGCGGCGCTGTCCGCGCAGTGGTCGGCGGCAAAGACGTGCGGGTGGCGGCGGACGAGCTTCGTGGAGATTTCGCGCGCCACGTCGTCGAAGGTGAAGCGGCCCTCCTCGGCGGCGAGCTGCGCGTGAAAGACGGACTGGAGCAGGAGGTCGCCGAGTTCCTCGCGGAGGTTGGCGTCGTCACGGTTGTCGATTGCGGCCACGACTTCGTGCGCCTCCTCCAGCAGTCCGGCGCGCAGCGTGGCGTGCGTCTGCTCGCGGTCCCACGGACAGCCGCCGGGCCCGCGGAGTTTGGCGACGATCTCGATGAGCTGGTCGATGCCGGGATTGTTGGGATCAGGCGGTGTGAGGGAGGGTGTGGGTTCGGCGGCAGATGGCATGGCGGTCTGTTTCGTAATCTTAATCCTAATCGTGATCTTACTCGAGCCGGGCAGGGAGGATTACGATTAGGAATCAGATTAAGATTACGAGCCGGCCCGAAGAGCGCTCCCTAAATCCGCCAAAGCGTCCGGTGCGCGCCGAACTCCGAGATTTCGCCGGTCGTCTTTCTGCTGATGTAAATGGTGATGCCGATGATACTCACGAAGGTGCTGACGAAAACCGCGGCCACCAGCCAGCTCGGGATGCTCGTACCGACGTGCATCGCGCGATAGAACGAACTGAACGAGTCGATGGGCGGATTGGCGTGGAGGAAAATCTTTGTGACCCACGCGACGAGGATGATGACGAAGATGAAAACGTAATTGCGTTTCAACCGGCGGCCCACGGCCTCGAATGCGCTGATCTTGAACGACGGCAGCAGCAAGTCCTCGCACACCAGCTTCTGCCACTCGCCCTGGAGGAGCTTCGTGTTTTGCGCCACGATCGGGACGAGAAAATGCGCCTCCAGCATCCGCACACGCGCGCGGAAGGCATCATAGAAGCGGTACCGCCGCGCCTCGATCCAGAGCATGATCCAGACGATGGCGAGATTGAAAAAGAAGATGATGTGCGGCACGCGCTCGATGGAAAACGCGACGGTGAAAATCGTGGACGTCGTGGTGATCGCCCAGTTCGTGGTCGGGTCGAGCCGCGCGCGCCAGGCCATGATGCGCCCGAGTTCGCCGCGGTAGAAATGCGACATCGCATTGACGTAGCTCGGGTCGAAGCGGTGCGGCTCTTTCGGCGGGGGTGGTGCGTGGGGAGGCGGCGACTCGGGCTCTTCGCTCATACCGGAGAGGGGAACGCGCGCGCGCGGCTGTGGCAAGGCGGGAAGCTGATTTTTTCCCGCCGCCTCAGCGCGCCGAGTAGTAGATGCGGTGGAGGCGGGCGGGGGAGACGCCGCAGTGGTAGAGCGCGAGCAGCGCGCCATTCGTGAGCGTGGTGCGCCACGGGCCCCGGCGGGTGAAGCGGCGGGCGGAGGACTGCATCGGCGGATCGAGCAGGCGCGTGGGGCCGGAGCGGCGGAGGCGGCTGGAAAACTCGACGTCCTCCATGAGCGGGATGTCGGCGAAGCCGCCGATCTTTTCAAAATGCGCGCGCCGGACAAAGACGGACTGGTCGCCGAAGATCGTGCCGCCCCAGTCATTGAGGCGTCGGCCCCATTTCTCCAGCCAGCGCAGATGCGGATGGCGCGCGTCGAAGTGCCGGTAAAAGCCGCCGCCCGCGAGCGCCGGCTGGAGCATCGCGGCGTGGAGGTTCCTGATATGGGCGGCGGTGAGATCGCTGTCGGCGTGGTGGAAAAGCAGCACGTCGCCGCGGGCAAGCGCGGCGCCCGCATTCATCTGCGCGCCGCGGCTGGGGGCCGGGCAGTGCGCCACGAGGCAGCCCGCCGAGCGTGCGAGCGCGCGGCACTCGTCCGTCTCGGTGGCGTCGGCGACGATGACCTCATCCACACCCGCGAGCGGTCGCACGGCCGCCAGCACGCGGCCCAGCGCCTCCGCATCCCGCCAGCACGGGATGACCACGCTCAGCGCGAGCCCGCTCACCGCCGGTCTTTTTTCAGCAGCTCCTCGCGCCCCGCCTCCAGCCGCGCGCGCTCCTTCGCCGTGAGGCTCGCGATGCCGGACTTCGCGATCTTGTCGAGCAGCGCATCCATGTCGCTGGCGGAATCGCTTTCCCGCGTAATCCGAGCAGCCGGGGCCGAGCGCACCACCTCGAACCGCGGCTTGCGCTTCCAAAGCCGCAGATCCGGCAGCGAGAAATGCCCGCGCTCGTGCCGGATGAATGCCCACGCGAGGCCGACATTCGCCCACAGCGCGAGCAGACCGGGCCAGTAGTTCGCGCCCAGATACTGGAGTGAGTAGATGGCCGTGAGGATGATTGCGACCCACTTTGCCTGCACATTGAAAAAGAGCGCCGCGCCCGGATAGATCGTGGCAAAGGCGACGAAGATTGCGAAGTGCAGGCTGCCGGACCCGGCGAAAACCGTTGGCTGAAAAAAGCCGACGGCGCTGAGCACGAGCGGCGTCACCACGAGCAGCAGCAGATACATGAGCTGAAACGCCCGGCGCCCGATGAACTTCTCCACCTCGCGCCCGAAATGGAAGAGCATCACCATCTCGATCGCGAACCAGATGCTCGGGACGTTCACAAAGGCGTAGGTGACATACTGCCAGACGAAGAGGCGGTGGATGACATCGTCGCTCGAAAACGAAAGCGCCTGGAGCAGCGCGCCCGAATGGGTGGCCTGGAGGAGGGTGGTCCCGATCATCGTCGCGACGTGGATGATGACCAGAAGCGTGGCCGTATGGATCGGGTAGCCGCGGAAATGTGTGAGCGGCTGATGGTCTTCGTCGGAGGAGTAGCCGGTCATCGTCATGGCGCGGGGAGCATGGCTGCGCCTCGCGCGGAGCGCAAGCGGGCGCAAATCCGGGTAGTGTCCTAATTTGAATCGCCTGGCCAAACAATCGACGGATCCGCCGCGTGTTCGCGTGCGAGATCGACGTATGATTGATCCAAATCGAATCCGACGAATCGCCCTACTTCGCAACGGATCGCCGCCACCCATGCACTCCCGATTCCTAGAAATGGGTCCATTACCACCAAGCCGGGACGGCATCCGTGCAGTCGGATGCATTGCTCTGGCAGGGCAATCGGAAAGGTTGCTGGGTGCGGGCGCTCCTTGTCGCGGCACTGGATGGTTTCGTAGGGGATGAACCACGTATTGCCTCGGCACCGCTTGTCCATCCCCTTCGTGTGACCCCAGCGCGCGATATTGCTCTTGTGCTTGTATTCTACGCCTACGGCGCGCCGGTCAATGGGCGTGCTTCCCGTGGGAGTGAGATGGAAAATGTATTCGTGACAGTCATTGACGAACCGCTCCGAGTTGATGGGCTTGAAATGCCCCTTGGAAAGCTCGTGCCCGTCATCGTCAAT
>JANOBH010000531.1:0-8694 GCA_031411535.1 Chthoniobacter sp.
GCGCGCTCGGTTTTCGTCAGCCCGGCGTACTGCCGGATGACCTCGCGCATCCGCCGGTGGGCCAGGCGCGCAGCCTCCGGGTCGGGCGGGCGGATCGCGCCGGCGCGGATCGCCGCGTCGAAGTCCGTCGCATCGCGCTCCAGCATGCGCCGGTAGGGGAACTCGTCGCGTACGGCGCGAAACGGCACGGGAAAATCGCGCGCAATTTCCCTGAGTTCGAGCTCGGCGAAAAAGCACGGCGTTTCGAGCAAAGCCGTCCCGCCCTGCGCGAGAAACTGGCGCGGAAACCATGGCCCGCACGCCACGCCCGGCGGCGCGCTGGAGTGCAGCATGCAGGCCGCGGCGAGCGCGGCGACGGCGCGGCGGAGACGATGGCTAGCGAACATGGATGTCGGCTTCGGAGGCCGTGCGCAGCCAGCCCAGCGGATGCCGCGCGCCAGGAGCGAGCCGCGCCGATTCCAGTCCAGGCATGCGGCGGAAAACGACCTCGCGGCCGCGTGTCTCGGCGTGATAGCCGCCCACGCCATCCGCGTCCGCCCCGGTTTCGCCGCCGGTCACCACGACCTCCGCCGGCAGGGGCTCCTCGGCCTCGCCCGCATTCACGAGCGCGATGTCCACAGGCGACGCGCCCGACTTTTCGACGCGCAACTCGCGGCGCGGTGCCCGGCCAGCCGTCACCGCCGCGAGCGTCGGCCAGCGCCAGTTCAGCGTGTCGGTGGCGACCGGCAGGCGGTACCACAGCACGCCGGTGAGGCAGGCCGGGCGGTCTTTCAGCCAGCTATTCATCAGCCCGGCGAACTGGGCGGCATCGGGCCGGAATGCACGCACGACCGTGCCACGCGGCCACGCGCGCGCCTCGCCCTCGGCCTCGATGCCGAGCACTTTCCCATCCGGCGCGAACGCCACGAGGTAGGTGTAAGTCGGCAGCGCCACGCGAAACGGAACGCCAATTTGCCCGGCGCGTTCCACCCACGCCCTCGCGCGCGCCGCCTCGCACAGCGCCGTCTCCGGCGCATCCGCGCGCGGACGCTCGGTGGCGTGGACTTGCAAAATGTAGCCGCCACTTTCGCGTGCGAGCGCGGCAAAGGCGCGATGCTCCAGCCAGCTCGGCAGCGCCGTCGGCCGTACCGGCACGGGTGCCACGGCCAGACGCAGCGCATCGAGCCACGAGCGATACCCGTCGAGCTGCGATTCCGCGCAGTCGAAATCCACCTGGAGTTCGGACGGCTCGATGCCGCCCTCCCGAAATCGCGCCACCAGCTCGCGCGCGATTCCGCACACGGTAATCGCCGCCGCGAGCGACGGCTCGCGCGGCCCGACTCGCAGCACCGCGCCAGTGCGGCGGCCCGCGCGCCGAATCGCCGCAAAGTCCAAATCCGGCCACGCAACTTCCGGCGGACCATCCCGCCGCCATGCCACCTCAGCACCCAGCGGAGCCAGCCCGCCCACCCATTCCGGCACCGCCGTCACCGCTTCGCTGACCGGTGCGGCCCATGTCCGCTGCCAGACGTAAAACTCGCACGTCATCGGTCCCGCTGCCCGCACGGCATCCGCCCGGCTCATTTTAAAAACGAGCCCGGCTAGCACCGCGCAGCAGATCCCCGCGAGACAAAGCTGACGCCATGATTTCATGCGGCGGATACGGCTGCGGCAGGGCGTTTCTTGCAAAAGATTTTCGGAATGTTCAAACCTCACGGCATGGACAACTCCTACGACTTTATCGTCATCGGCGGCGGCAGCGCGGGCTATGCGGGCGCGAGCACGGCGGCAGGATTGGGGTTGCGCGTCGCGGTCATCGAGGGCGGGACGGATGTGGGCGGGCTGTGCATCCTGCGCGGCTGCATGCCGAGCAAGACGCTGCTCGAAAGCGGGCACCGCGCGGAGGCGATCCGCGCGGCGGGGGAATTCGGCCTGCGCGCGGAATACCTCGGCGCGGATGGCGCGGCGCTCCGTGCGCGGAAGCGGCGGCTGATCGGCGAGTTTGCGGATTACCGGCGCGGGCAGTTGGAGGACGGGCGCTTCGAATTCATCCGCGGGAGCGCGAGCTTTGGCGATACGCAACACGTCGAGGTGCGGCTGCGCGATGGCGGGTTGCGGCGGCTGGAGGGTCGCGCGTTTCTCATCGCCACGGGCTCGGTCATCACTGCGCCACCGATTCCCGGGCTCGCGGAGACGGGCTTTTTGACGAGCGATCACGTCCTCGATGCGGCCCGCATCCCGGAGTCGGTCATCGTCCTCGGCGGTGGCGCGATCGCACTGGAACTTGCGAGTTTCTACGCGGGAGTCGGCTCGTGCGTGACCGTGATCCAGCGCAGCGCGCAGGTGCTGAAAGAGACCGACGCCGACGTGGCGGAGGCGCTCGTGGAGGCGATGGAGAAACGCGGCGTCCGCATCTTCCGCGACACGGCGCTCCGCGAGGTGCGGCGCGAGGGCGGAAAGAAGCGCGTGGCTTTCACCCACGAGGGCCGGGAGGAGTCGGTCGAGGCGGATGAAATCCTCTGCGCGCTCGGCCGGAAGCCGAACCTCGACGGCCTCGCGCTGGACCGCGCCGGAGTCGCGGTCGGCAAGACGCACATCGCCGCGAATGCGCAGCAGCAGTGCGGCGCGGCGCATTTTTTCGCCGCGGGCGACGTGTGCGGGCCGCACGAGGTCGTGCACATCGCCATCCAGCAGGGCGAACTCGCCGCGCGCAACGCCGCGCGCGTGCTCGGCAGGCTCGGCGGCGAGCTGGAATCGATCGACTACGCGCTGAAGCTGTTCGCCGTTTTCACGCACCCGCAAGTCGCGAGCGTCGGCCTCACCGAACGCGAGTGCGCGGAGCAGGGGACCGCATTCGACACTGCGAAGTATCTTTTCGCCGACTGCGGCAAGGCGATGGTGCGCGGCGAGACGGACGGCTTTGTGAAACTGATCGTCGCGCGCGACACGCGGCGCATCCTCGGCGCGGCGTGCGTCGGGCCGGAGGCGTCGGAGCTGATCCACGAGATCACCGTGGCCATGCACTTCTGCGCGACCGCTGGCGACCTCGCACGCGTGCCGCACTACCACCCGACGCTGAGCGAAATCTGGACGTATCCGGCGGAGGAGCTGGCGTAGCGGTCCACAACCAGGCCCGTCATCCTGAGCGGAGTCCGGGAGTCTGCGACCCGGACGCAGCGAAGGATGACGGCCGGTTTTTGGGCCGCGTTCCGCGGTTTGCGGCGTCGCGCGGTCCAGTTTCCGGTTTTCATTTCCGCGCGCTTCGCCTTTCCTGCGCGGGTGCTTTCCCCTTGCCACATTCCCCGCGCATGAGCCCGCTCGTGCTGCTCTGCTGCGGGATGCTCATCGTGGTGGGCGGCATCCTTTGGCTGCGGCTGCATGCGTTTCTGGCGCTGGTGCTCGGGGCGTTCGCGGTCGCGCTGCTGACGCCGGCTGACGCGCTGCGCAGCCATGCGGAAGGGCGCGTGGCGAAGGCGGAGATGACGGAGAAGGCGGCGGCGAAATTCGTCATGAAACCGGCGGCGGCGCGCGTGGCGGAGGAGTTTGGCCGGACGTGCGCGAACCTCGGCATTCTCATCGCGATGGCCACGATCATCGGCGAGGCCATGCTGCTCTCCGGCGCGGCGGAGCGGATCGCCGCGACGCTGCTGCGGTGGTTCGGCGCGGCCCGTGCGCACTGGGCGTTTTTCACCGCGTCCTTCGTCCTCTGCATCCCCGTGATGCTCGACACGGTGATGTATCTGCTCGCGCCGCTTTTCAAAGCGCTCGCGCGCAAAACGGGCCGGGACTACCTGCTGCTCGTGATGTGTACGGTCGCGGGCGGCACGATCTCGCACTCGCTGGTCCCGCCGACGCCCGGCCCGCTTTTCGTCGCGGGCGATCTCGGCGTTCCGCTCGGGCTGATGATCGGGATGGGCAGCGCGATCGGCCTCGGCGCGGCGCTTGTCGGCGTCGGCTTTGCGAACTGGTCGAACCGCCACCACACGCTCGAAGTCCCCGTGGAGGACACGGCTGCGGCTGCGCCGGATCGCGTGCTGCCGCCGTTGTGGCTCGCGATGCTCCCGGTGGTGCTGCCAATCGCGCTCATCGGTCTCGACGCCGCGTTTTCCACCGGGCTGCAAAACGCGGGCGGCTGGATCGCGTGGCTCGTGAAAACCATCGGCGACAAAGACATGGCGCTGATGCTCGGTGCGCTGGCCGCGCTCGCCCCGCTGGCCGGGCGGAAGGGCGACGGCGCGCGCGCGGTGAAGAGCGCGGTCGGCGAAGGCGCGGTGATCCTGCTCATCATCGCGGCGGGCGGCGCGTTTGGCGGCGTGCTCCAGCAGACGGGCATTGCCGGGCAGCTCGCGGGATATTTCCAGGGCGTCCATCACCTCGCGCTGCCGGCTGTCTTTTTCGTGACGGCGCTCGTCCGCACCGCGCAGGGCTCGGCGACCGTGGCGATGATCACCGCCGCGCCGATCGCCAAGGCGCTGCTCGCGGGCGGGGCAACGATTCACCCGGTCTATTTCGCGCTCGCCATCGGGTGCGGGTCGAAGCCCTTCCCGTGGATGAACGACGCCGGCTTCTGGATCATCACCCGCCTTTCCGGCCTGCGGGAAAGCGAAACGCTGCGCACCATCTCGCCGATGATGTCCATCCAGGGGGCTGCCGGCCTTGTCTTCACCATGCTGGCCGCGTGGCTGTGGCCGATGCGGTGACACGGAGTTCCCTCGGCGGTTGGGCGTTGCGCGGCAGGGGGATGCGGGCAAGGTGGGGCATGTCCCGCCGAACTTTTCCCGTGATCGCTGCGTGCCTGGCTTTTCTGCTGGGGACGGTCGCGGCGCAGAATGTCTTCATCAATGAGGTCAGCTCCGTGCAGTCCGACCGGCGGCTGCAGTATCCGGCGGGCGCGCTGCCGAAGCTCGGGGCGCTGCCGCGCTGGCATGAGGCGGGTTACGTGATGCCTTCGTGGTGGCAGAGCGGCGCGGGGCCGTTTGGCTTTGGCTACACACAGACGACGAATCTCCAGACGCCCATGCTGGGGAAGACGCCGGTCGTTTATCTGCGGCGGGAGTTCACGGTCTCCGGGGCGAATGCGGGAAGCACGCTGCCGCTGGAGCTGCTGATCGACTATGACGACGGCTTTGTGGCGTATCTCAACGGTCAGGAGATCGCGCGGCGCGATTCGGGCGCGGCGGGGACTTTCGCGTGGCACACGCAGGAGGCTTTCAATGTGAAGACGGCGGCGGGCGCCGAAACGATCGCGCTCGGCGCGGCGAATACGAAATTGCTGACGGGCACGAACGTGCTGGCGATCCAGGTCCACAACAGCGACTTGGCAAACGGCCAGCTCCGCTGCGACGCGACGCTGCGGATCAATGGCGGTGCGACGCTCGTGGCCTCGGCCGACGTGTGGAATTACTTCCCCGGCACGCACGAGCCGGCGGGCGGGCTGTATGACGGCTCGGACTTTGGCGCGGCGCTCCCGCTCGGGCCCGACTGGACGCAGAATGACTATGCCGATGCCTCGTGGACGCTTGCAAATGGCGCGCTCGGCTACGACACGGCGGCGCCGGGCGCGGAATACCGCCCGCAGCTCGGCACGAATCTCGTCGCGCAGATGCAGAACGTGGCGTGGAGCATTTACATGCGCCGCGAGTTCACGCTCACGCAGGAGCAGTACGACGCGCTGGCGGGCACTTCGCTGACGGTGGACTGGGATGACGGCTACGTGCTTTATCTCAATGGCTACGAGATCTCGCGCGGCAGCGTTGGCGGAGTCGCGGGCGCCTTCGTGCCGTACAATACGGCGGCGACCAACCACGGCGGGCAGTTTGAAAGCAACGGCAACAATCCGGCGGCGGTCGTGTCCGTGCCGGTGGTGAAAAACCTCCTGCGCGTGGGGCGCAATGTCATTTCCGCGCAGCTCCACAACACGACGCTCGGCAGCTCGGACCTGCTGCTCGATGTGCGTTTTTCCGGCGTGAGCGGCGGCAGCACGCTGACGTGGGTCGCGCTTGGTTCGCAGTGGCGCTACCGGATCGCGACGAGCGAATTCGCGACGCCCGCGCCCGCGGTGACGGCACTGCTGGCGCCGGAGTTTCTCGACTGGATCGAGCTGAGAAACGCGGGCGCCTCGGCGACGGACATCGGCGGCTGGATGCTCACGGACAATCTGGCGACGCCCGCGAAGTGGATATTCCCCGCGGGCACGAGCGTCCCGGCGAACGGCTACCTCGTGGTCGCATGCAGCGGGCGGAATGTGACCGCACCTCCGCCGGGCGGGCTGCTGCATACGAATTTCTCACTCAACTCGAAGGGCGAGTATCTCGCGCTGCGCGATGCGGGCGGAGCGATCCGCAGCGAGCTGACGAATGTCCCCGAACAGGATTCCTTCCACTCGTGGGGCGTGGACGCCGGGAGCGGTGTGTACCGCTATCTCGATCTCGCCACGCCCGGCGCGGCGAATACCGCCGGCACGGCGAATAACGTCACCAACGAGGTGAATTTCGACAAGGCGACCGGCTTTCACTCCGCCCCGGTGACGGTGGCGCTTTCGACGACCACGGCCGGCGCGGCGATCCGCTACACGCTCGATGGCAGCGACCCGACCGAGACGAGCACGCTCTACACGGGGCCCTTTGATCCGACCGTGCAGGCATCGCAAGGGCCGGGCGCGGGGACGGTCCTGCGCGAGTTTTTCCAGTGGAGTTCGGGGACCTACGTGGCGCCCGCGAGCTTCAACCAGAACACGACGCCGACCTCCTCGCAGTTGATCACGCTTTTTGAAACGCCGACGAACATGGGTGACTACTATACCCACCGTGTGCGCGCCACGCTGACGCCGCCGCAGACGGGGCAGTATCAGTTCTGGATCGCGACCGATGACGGCGGAGAGCTTTGGCTGAGCACCACCAGCTCGCCCGCGAACAAGGTCCGAATCGGCTACCTCACAAGCTGGGCGGCGCCGCGGGAGTGGACGAAGTTTACCACGCAGCAGTCGGTGCTCATCACACTCACGGCGGGGCAGCAGTACTACATCGAGGCGCTGCAAAGCGAAGGCGGCGGCGGCGACAATCTGGCAGTCGGCTGGAGCGGGCCGGGGCTGCCTGCGGGCGTCAATGTCATCGAAGGGCGCTATCTCTCGCCGCCCGCGACACTGCCGCCTGGCACGCTGACGCCGCCGGGTGCGGGCACGGTGCGCGCGCGCGCTTTTGCGGCGGGCCGGTTGCCGAGTCCGGTGCGCACGCGCAACTACGTGACGGGCCTCGATCCGCGGCTGACCACCGTGCCCGCGTTCTTTTTCAGCGGGCCGGCGGCGGAGACGTTTTACAATGGCAACGGCGTCTTCGCGCAGTCGGGCGGGAGCTGGCCTTCGGGTTCGTGGGTGGCGGGCGACGCGCGCTTTGACTACAATTTCTGCCTCTCCGACGGCGACGCCTTTGAGCGGCCCGCGTCGATGGAACTCGTCAACCCAGGCAACGTGATCGTCGAGCGTTCGACGGTCGGGATGCGCTTCGCCGGCTCGCCGTGGTCGCGCCCGCAGTATCAGCTCGGAAATGTCGCAACAAGCCAGTGGAACTCCGGCGCGCACAACAAGCCGCAGGTGAATCTGTTTTTCCGCAGCGACTTCGGGATCTCGAAGCTGAAGGTGAACGGCTTTTTCCCGACGAGCGCGGTCAATGAGTGGGACACGATCCGGCTGCGCGCGGGGAAAAACGATCCCTACAACCCGTTCATCATCGACGAGTGGATGCGCGAAAGTTTCGCCGGCATGGGCGCACCGTCGCCGCAGGGGACCATCGCCACGCTGTTCATCAACGGGCAGTTCAAGAGTTACTTCAATCCGTGCGAGCGCCCGCGGGAGTCGTTTTTACAAAGCTTCTACGGCAGCGGCAATGCGTGGGACGTGAACTACATCGGCTCGTGGGAAAACGGGGACAGCGTGGCCTATGGGCAAATGGACACGTTTTTCCGGAACAACGATTTCACCTCGCTGGCGAACTACCAGACCGGCGCGGCCTACTGGGACATGGCCAATGTGGCGGACTACGTGATCGTGAACGGCTGGGGTGCGACGCAGGACTGGCCGGGGAACAACTACACCTTCTGCCGCGAGCGCGCGCCGGGTGCGAAGTGGCGCTGGTCGATGTGGGATGCGGAGGGCGCGATGGGGATGTTCGGCCAGCCGAATACGCACAACACTTTCGAGAATGAACTGCACGCGTCGAGCGCGAGCGCGATCAGTTCGGAGGGCACGGTGGCGGCGCTCGTCTTCCGCCGGGCGTATCAGAATGCGGAGTTCAAAATGCTGTTCGCCGACCGGCTGCAGCGGCATTTTTACAACGGCGGCTGCATGACGCTGGCGAGCCGTAACGCCCGCTGGAATGCGCTTCGCAGCAGGGTGGAGCCGCTCGCGCAGGCGGTTTTCGGCGGAAATTTCAACAGCGGAAACTGGGACAACTGGGCGAATCGCGACGCGACCTTTCTGGCGCAGGCGCGCAACCTCGGCCTCTGGCCGGTGACACAGGGGCCGGGGATGACGCCCTTTGGCGGCGCTGCCACGGGAGTCGCGCTCTCGAATCCGAACGGCAGCGGCACGATCTACTACACGACCGACGGCACCGATCCGCGCGCGGTCGGCGGCGCGATCCAGGGCACGGCCTACACGGCGGCGTTTCCGGTCACGACGCCATTCCCGCTCAAGGCGCGCGTGCGCAGCACCGGGGGTGA
>JANOBH010000532.1:0-4389 GCA_031411535.1 Chthoniobacter sp.
GTCACGCCGCTCACCGTCGTGACGAACGCGCTCAACGTCGCACTCGAAATCGGCACCACGGGCGATGCGCGGCTCATCGTGCTCGGTGGAAATTTCCACCGCGAATCCTCCAGCACCGTCGGCCCGCTCGCGGAGCACAACCTCGCCGAACTCGTCGTGCAGAAGCTCTTCCTCGGCACGCAGGCCGTCGACCTCGATCACGGCCTCACGGATTCCACGAGCGAGATCGCGCAAGCCAAGCGCGCGATGATCCGCGCCGCGCGTCAGGTCATCCTGCTCACCGACTCCAGCAAATGGTCGCACGCCGCCTTCATCAAAGTGACGCCGCTCACCGAGATCGACACGATCATCACCGACACCGATCTCCCCGCCGAAGCCCGCGCCGCGATCGAGCGCCTCGGCATCGAGTTGATCCTCGTGTGAAGCGCGGGAAAAGGGCGGCCGCGCAGCGCGTCAGGTCTGCGCCGGCCAGTCGAGCGCGTGCCGTTTCAGATCTTCGAGTTCGACGAACTCCAGCGCGGAAATATGCGTGGCCGCGAGCACTACGCGCGGCGCGGCGTCCGCCTCCAGCGCGTCCTGCCAGCGGGTGACGCAGAGGCACCACTGGTCGCCCGCCTTCAGACCCGGAAAGCCGTACTCCGGCACGGGCGTGGAGAGGTCATTCCCCGCCAGCCGCGAATACCGCAGGAACTCCGCGGTCGCCTGCACGCAGACGGTGTGCAGCCCGTGATCGCCCGGCCCGGTATGGCAGCAGCCGTCGCGGTAGAAGCCGGTCAGCGGCTCAAAGCTGCAGGGCTGGAGCGGCCCGCCGAGGACATTGGAGGCGTGGGACATTTTCTCGTCGGTCGCGGCGCGGCGCTAGATCTTGTCGCTCGAGTAGTCCCAGCCCGCGCGGTACTTCTCGCGCTTGATGAAGCGCGCCGCCTCGGGCATGCCGACGACTTCGAGCTTCTGCGAGTCCCACTCGACACGCTTGCCCGCGACGCGCATGGCGAGGCCGCCGATGAGGGTCAGCTCGGTGAGCGGCACCGAGTAGTCGAACTGTGACATGAACGGGAAAGCCTTCCCGTTCTTGATCGCCAGCGTCCACTCCTCCTGCGGGTTGCCCGCCTTCGGGCTGCGCGGGAGCGTGGGCGCAGGCGGGCTTGCGTGAAAGTCGTCGCGCCGCTGCTTCGGCCAGATCTGCGGATCGCGCGCCTGGTCGCCTTTGTTCACGATCACGCCCTCGGTGCCGACGATGAACCAGCCGCCGTCGGGTGCCTTTCCGGCCTTCGCCGCGTCCTTGTGCGCAAACGCCTCCGCGAGATCGACCACCTCCGGGAAAGCCGGCAGATACGGCGCGCCATCCGGCTTTTTCCCCTCGTACCAGGTGAGCGTGATGTCGCCGTGCCCGGCCACTTTCGGAAACTCCATCTTCACGACCGCGCCGGTCGGCCAGGCGATATCCGTGAGGTCATCGACCTGCGTGGCGGTGACGAACCGCGGCACACCGAGATCGAGCGCCCACGACGGCGCGTCGATGAGATGGCAGCCCATGTCGCCAAAGGCGCCCGCGCCCCACTCGAGGAAGCCGCGCCATTTGAAGGGATGGATGTCCGGCGAGTAATCGTGGTCGGGCGTCTGCGCCAGCCACTGCGGCCAGTCGAGAGTCTCCGGCACGGTGCCGGGCTTGAAGACCGCCGACTTCCCCTGCGGCCAGATCGGCCGGTTCGTCCAGACGTGGACTTCCTTCACCTTGCCGATGGCACCCGCGGCGATCCACTCCTTCACCTTCCGGTTGTCGTCAAAGGTGTGCCCCTGGTTTCCCATCTGCGAGATGATCCCCTTCTTCGTCGCCGCCTTGTGAAGTTCGCGGCCTTCCCAAAGCGTGTTCACGAGCGGCTTTTGCACGCACACATGCTTGCCGAGCGCGATGGCGTGCATGGCCGCCGGATAGTGCGCGTGATCGGGCGTCGAGATGGTCACGGCGTCGATCTCCTTCACCTCGTCCAGCATCTTGCGGAAATCGGTGAACGTCTTCGCGCCCGGATACTTTGCCGCGGCCTTCGCCAGCGTCTTCGCGTCCACGTCGCAGAGCGCCACCACGTCGTTGCCCTTGGCCGCCCCGCTCAGGTCCGACTCGCCCTTTCCTCCGCAGCCCACCGCGGCGATGCCGAGCTTCCGGCCCGGCGCCTCCCCGCTGTCCTGCGCCCAAAAGACGCGCGGGATGATGAGGCCGCCGCTCGTCACGGCGATGCCTTTGAGGAATGAACGGCGGGATGTTTGGAGGTTGCGGGCTTTCATGTTCGGGTCGGGGTGGTGGGTGAAAAATGCGCGGTGCGCGCACAGCGGGGATAATCAAAGCGGGCGCGAAAGTTTAGACGAGAGAATCCTCTCCGTTTTGTTCCGGGATCTTCACGCATGAAATCCTTGCCCCGATGCGGAAGAGGAATCACCTTTCTCTTACGGACGCCACGGTCAGGAGAATCGAAGAGCATTCAAAACCTATGGAACAGAACATCACGGTCGCCACTTTCAACGAACGCCCGCCCGCGGAAAAAATCGCCCAGCGCCTCCGCGACGCCGGCTACACCGCCGAGATCTACGACGAGTCCCACGAGCAAAAGTGGAAGCTTTTCAATCTCCACCCGCGCGCCCACATGCGGGTGCGCGTGCACTCCCACGAGGCGGACGCCGCGCACGCACTGCTCAAGGAATGGCACGAGACCGAAGGCGCGCTCGCCGACGCCGTCCACTGCCCGGAGTGCGGTTCGTCAAAGATCGAGTTCCCGCAGTTTTCCCGCCGCACGATCATGGGCGCGCTCCCCGCAGCGCTCGCAGCGACCGGCGTCATCGCGCAGGAGTACTACTGCGAGGACTGCCACTTCACCTGGCCCGACAAAGTGGAACCCACGCCCGACCTGGACATCCTCAACTGGCCGAAGACCACGCAGGCGCCCTGAGCGCGCGTGCCGGCGCTCAAAAAACGCCTGTCATCCTGAGCGGAGCGCAGGCTTTGCGGAGCGCAGTCGAAGGACCCCGGCGATTCCGTGCGACACTGCCCCTGAAATGGCGGGGTCCTTCGACTGCGTTCCGTTTGCAAAGCCAAACGGAACTCCGCTCAGGATGACACCGCGAGGAGAGTTTTCGGTACACCCTTTGAGCGGGTTCATTGCGGCGGCGCGGGAAGCGTGGCGCTGAAGGCGTTCTCAATCCAATACGAGAGGAAGAACCGCTTTTCCGTCGGTAGCCAGTGCTCGGACGTGCCGATGATCGGGCGCAGTGCGGTAGTCATCTGCAGGCAGACGAGGACAAAGATGACCGTCCACACCTTGAGATGCACGCGGTCCGCGACCCGGAGCACTTTCGTCATGTGGCTGAAGAGGCGGAGACCAAACCCTGTGGCGATGATCCAGAAGACAAGGTGCAGCGTGCCGATGAACGCCGCTGAATCGGTGGACTGCGAGAAAACCCACGCGACCGGCGCAAAGCCGAGCAGCAGCAGGCCGGTCAGCGTGAGCATGGCAAAGAGAACGCCCGCGAGCCCGCGGGCTGACACCTCGGCACCTGTGAGACACGCAAAGATGTAGAGACTCGGGAGGCAGATCAGCGCGCTGACCAGCCCGCCGGCGCTGACCTTCAGCGGCGCGGCCATCCATTGCGCACCGCCGGAGAATGAACCGATGACCAGCCCGTAAAGCGCGAACGCCAGGGCTGCGACGAAAGCGAGGAGCAGCCAATGACGCGAGCCCGGCCCGTCGCACAGCTCGCGAATCAAAACCACGGGCCGCTTCAGCAGCGTATCGAGGATCGCGCCCAGCCCGGCGTCAGGCGGCAGCGATGGCGGTGCCGGCAGCGGCGGGACTCCCACGCCTTCCGCGGAGGGGGATTGTGGATTCGATGGATCGGTCGGTTGGTTCATAATGTTTGGATTCAGTGAATGAGACGCCGGACGGCGAAGAAGACTGCTTCGTAGAAATTTCCGCGCAGCGGATCGTCGGCGAGGAAATGGATCGGCTGCCCTGGCAGCCCGAAGAAGGGACGCAGCACCCAGGAGAGCTGTGCGCCGAGGAAAAGATTGCCAGCCAGCCAGCACCAGAACACGCGCTGCGCTGCCGGTGGAGTCGCACAGCAGCGCTTCAGCAGCGGCAGCAGCCTGCGGTTGGCGACCACGCCCGCATACGCGATGAAGATCACCGCACCCAGCAGCGTGATGCTGTGTCCGATCCCATGGGCATCGGAGTCCTGTGCGGGTACGTTGAGGCAGAGGAAAAACGCCACCGGACTCAGCGCCGCAAGCACCAGAGCCGCGATCGTGAAACTCATCAGGATCGCCAGCGAGGTCTGCCGAAAACTCAGTCCCGAGCCGAAGACCTGCGCCAGCAGCCCGTTCAGCAGCGCATTCCCGCC
>JANOBH010000533.1:0-2574 GCA_031411535.1 Chthoniobacter sp.
AAGCGCTCGATCTGCCACAGCGCGATGGCCGCCGCGCCGACTGTGGTGAGCGCGGGCAGCGCGGTGCCGAGCAGGCGGGCGAAATCGCGCCGCGTCAGATGATGCGGGCCGATGGCTGCCGGCTCTGCCGCTGAACCGGCGCGGTTTTCGAGCACCCGGCGGACGCCGGTGACGAGCGCGCGGGCGAGCGCGTAAGGAATCCAGAGGAGGAGCATCGGGAACAGCAGCAGGCAGTGCCAAAGATAGACGAACGTGAGCCAGTGATGCGTGAGCACCGCATCGAGGCCGAGGTCGAAGCGGCGGTCCAGCAGCACCAACCCGAGGCCGATCGCCTGCGCCGCCATGAAGACGCCGAGCGGGATCCGCCACGGCCCGCCGCAGCGCATGCGCCGCAGCACGCGATCCGCGCGCCACCACCACAGAAAGTCGCCGAGAAAAAGCGTGAGGAGAATTGCGCCGATGATGCCCATGTATCCGACCACTTTGCGCGCCGCCGGCCGCAGGACAAGCGGGAGCTTCGTGCGCGCGAGTTGGCGTTTGAAAACGCGCGGCTCATCGCGTTTGCTCGGCGCGCATGGCCCGCCAGGAAAAGAAACGCATCGACACGAACGCCGCCGCCTCCGCGCGTCCCGGCCTGAACGCCGCATTCGCCGGACTGGACGTTGCGAATCTTCCCGCCGGGCCTGAGCCTGCAGCGGCAGCGGAAAAGCCGGGCGCGATTTGGAAAATGGGCCGCGTGGTCCTGCGGCGGGAGACGGCGCATCGCGGCGGAAAGACCGTGATCGTGATCCACGATTTCGGCACGCACCTGCCGGTGTCGGTGATTGAAGCCGTGGCGAAAAAGGTGCGCGCCGCGTGCGGTTGCGGCGGCACGGTGAGGGAGCGTACGATCGAGATTCAAGGCGACCAGGCGGCGAAGATTCGCGCCGTTTTGGAGGAGGAGGGATTTCAGGTCGCGGGGGTCAGGTAGGGCGGCTGGCGGTCACTGCACAGCGGCATATACTATAAAAGTGAGAATCTAATTCTCGGCGCTGAGATGGACTTCGGTGCATTCGGAGGGGGCGGAGCGGTTTCCCAGTGAATCTGTCGGAAACCGCCACCGCACAGGCGGAAAGGGCATGACCGCTGCTTTTACGGATGCTCACGAAGCGCGCGGAAACACCCCGTTTCGAGCCCCGTATGCCCCAACCGCAATCCAAGCTCTCCGACTACACGGAATTTCACCCGCAGAACGACCGCCGCGTGCCCCTGCCGATCACCCATCTCCCCGTGACAGCGATCGGTGGGCCGGCCGATCCGACCTTGGAAATCCGGACGCTCATCGACCAGCTCCAGCAGACCGCGCGTGATGCCCGCTTGGAGATGCGGGCGGCCGAGCAGGAAAGGGATGGGCTGGCACTGCAGCTCGCCCGCGCAGAGCAGGAGATGCACTCCCTGCGGGAGAACGAGCGCGAGCTGCGCTCCCACTTTGTGGAGGTGACATCGCTCATCAAGGAACGCGACTCCGCGATGGACGAAAGCGAACGGCGCGGCAAGGCGCTCGCCGAGGCGACGAGGAAACTGGAAGGCTCGGTGCGCGACCGAAGTGATGCGCAGCGCCAGCGCGACGACGCGATCCGGCAGCGCGAAGAAGCGGCCCGAAAACTTGAAGCCAACTGCCGGGCTGCCGACGAGCAGTCCCGGCTGATCGGCGAAACCCAGAAACAGCTTCTCGCCATCCGCCAGGCCCGCGACGGCGCGCATGCGCAGCTCCTCGAGGCGGCGGACAAAGTGCGCCGTGCAGAGGATCAGGCCGCCGATCTCGAATACCACCGCGAGCTTGCCGAGAAGGCCGCGAAGCAGGCCGCCGCCGAGGCCGCCGAATACCGCCGCCAGCTCCAGGCGACAGCTTCCGATCGGGACGCCACAGCGAAGCAGGTCGAGGAACTCACGCAGGAGCTCGACGCCCAGCGCAGGAAGCTGCTCGATCTCGCGGAGGAAAAAAGCGCCGTCACCCAGGCCGAAGGCGAGCACGCCGCCGCGCTCGCCGAGGCGCGCGAACAGATGCTCAGCCTCTCGCAGGAGCGCGACGCCGCACGTGCCCGCGTGCAGGGACTGGCCAAGGAGATCGAGGAACTGCACGCGCAATTTCAGGAGTTTAGCGACAGGCAGGGGGAGGAGACCTTGCAGACACTCGCGGAGGCCCGTGAAAAGGTCGCCGCACTCGAGGCGCAGGCGCGTGATTCGGGGCAAAGCGCGGACGCTCTCCGGCAGGAGCTCGACGTGGTGAATCAGCAGCTCGCCGCCGTCCAGTCGCTGGGCGAAGCGGCAGCGGTCGGGCAGGCCGAGACCCAGCGGCAGCTTGCCGCGGTCAGCGCCGAGCGCGACGCCGCGCGGACCTCCGTGCAGGCGGCGCAGAAGCAAATCGACCACATCATTCGCGACCGCGACAGCATCCGCCAGCTCTCTACGGAGAATGCGCTGACGCTTGAGGCTCAGATCGTCGCACTGCGGGCGCAGGCTGCCTCATTCGAAAAGGCCGCGACAGACGGGAAGAACCACCAGGAAGATCTGAAGACGCTTCAGAAACGCTTT
>JANOBH010000534.1:0-2401 GCA_031411535.1 Chthoniobacter sp.
CGCCGAGGTCGCCTACGTCACCCAGGGCTTTGAGTGGCAGGCCAGCTACAATCTCGTCGCGCCGGAGAAAGGCGACCTCGTGGATTTCGTCGGCTGGATCACGATGAAAAACGACAGCGGCACCGCCTTTCAAAACGCGAAAATCAAGCTCATGGCCGGCGACGTGAACAAGGTCCAGCCCCATCCCGCCGCGATGCGCACGATGGCCAAGGCCGCCTTCGCCATGGACGCCGCCGCCGCGCCCGTCGTCACCGAAAAAGCCTTCGACGAATTCCACCTCTACACCCTCGCGAACCCCGCCACGCTCCGCGACAAGGAGACAAAGCAGGTCGAGTTCGTCCGCGCCACCGGGGTGAAAGCCGAGCGCCTCTACATCTACGACGGCGCGGCAATCGCCGGCTGGCGGGTGGGGATGAACATCGGCGAAAACCCCGGCTACGGCACCCAGTCCAACAAAAAGGTGAACGTCTATCGCGAGTTCAGGAACTCCGAGGCCAACAATCTCGGCATCCCGCTGCCCAAAGGCCGCGTCCGCTTTTACTCCCAGGACGAGGACCGCCAGCTCGAATTCGTCGGCGAAAACAACAACGACCACACGGCAAAAAATGAACTCGTCCGGCTCTTCATCGGCAACAGCTTTGACCTCGTCGGCGAGCGGAAACGCACCGACTTCAAGGTCGTCAATGCCGACCACTGGGCGGAGGAAACTTTCGAGATCAAAGTCCGCAACCGGAAGAAAGAGCCGGTCGAGATCCGCGTCGTCGAGCACCTCTACCGCTGGAACACATGGACCGTGAAAGAGAAGAGCATGGAGTTTGAGAAAACCGACGCTCAGACGATCGAATTCAGAGTCCAGCTCAAGCCCGACGAGGAAAAGGTCGTGACCTACAAGGTCCGCTACACCTGGTAGGGCAAACTCCGCGCGACTGTAGGGGAAGCTGCCAGCTTCCCCTGAACCACCTGCCGCCTGCCGCGGGACCCCAACGGGTCCCCTGCAACCGCATCCCCTTTCCACCCGACCATCCACCCACCCACCATGAACACCGCCACCCACCTCGCCGCCATCGCGCTCCTCGCCGCGCTTCCCGTCCGCGCCGCCGACCCCGCGCTCACGATCTACAACCAAGGCTTCGCCGTCATCCGCGACACCGTGCCGCTGGAACTGAAGGCCGGCGTCAATGACGCGCGTTTCGCCGGCGTCACCGCGCAGGTCGAGCCCGATTCCGTGATCCTGCGCGACCCGACCGGCAACGTGGTGCTGCAAATCCTGGAGCAGAACTACCGCAACGACCCCGTCTCGCAGGAGTTGCTGCTCTCCCTTTTCGAGGGAAAGACGCTGAACTTCATCCGCCAGGAGCCGCAGAAACCCGACGCGACGATCGCCGGAAAGGTCATCCGCAGCGGCTACGTGCCCGGCGGCGAAAGCGTGCAGCCGATCATCGAGGTGGACGGCAAATTGCAGTTCTCCCTCCCCGGCGAGCCGCGCTTTCCCGCGCTCGGCGACGACACGCAGCTCAAGCCCGCGCTTTCATGGAAACTGAACGCGCCCGCCGCCGCGAAACTCGACGCCGAACTCGCCTACATCACCGCCGGCCTCACCTGGGAGGCCAGCTACAAC
Source organism: Chthoniobacter sp. (assembly GCA_031411535.1). Classification (GTDB taxonomy): domain Bacteria; phylum Verrucomicrobiota; class Verrucomicrobiia; order Chthoniobacterales; family Chthoniobacteraceae; genus Chthoniobacter. The sequence continues at coordinate 1,619 of JANOBH010000534.1, forward strand.
ATCGTCGCGCCCGACGCGAATAACGTGATCGACCTCGTCGGCTGGATCACCATGAAAAACGAATGCGGCGCGACCTTTGCGAACGCGAAGATCAAGCTCATCGCCGGGAATGTGAACAAGGTGCAGCCCCCTTCTCCGGCCTCCCCCGTCAGCGCGATGGCCGGCCTGGCACTTGAGGCGGCCGATGCGCCGGTCGTCACCGAAAAGGCCTTCGACGAATTCCACCTCTACACCCTCGCGCGCCCGGCCACGCTGCGCGACAAGGAGACCAAGCAGGTCGAATTCATCCGCGCCACCGGCGTGCAGGCCGCGCGCCTTTTCATCTATGACCCGATCATGAAGGACAATGACTGGCACCTCGGCAACAACGTCGGCGAGGACCCGGACTACGGTGTGACGAGCAGCAAGAAAATCGCCGTCTATCGCGAGTTCAAAAACAGCGAGGCCAACCGCCTCGGCATCCCGCTGCCGAAAGGGCGCGTGCGTTTTTACGCGCAGGACGAGGACCGCCAGCTCGAGTTCGTCGGAGAAAACAACATCGACCACACACCCAAGGACGAGCTCGTCCGGCTCTACGTCGGCGACAGCTTCGACCTCGTCGGCGAGCGCAAGCGCACCGACTTCAAAGTCAATCAGGCCAACCACACGGCCAGCGAGTCCTTCGAGATCAAACTGCGCAACCGCAAGAAACAGCCCGCCGAAATCCGCGTGGTCGAGCACCTCTACCGTTGGACGAATTGGACGATCAAAGAGAAGTCCCAGGCCTTCGAAAAAACCGACGCG
>JANOBH010000535.1:0-1800 GCA_031411535.1 Chthoniobacter sp.
CGACCCGAAGCGCGTGGTGCCCGGCTATGACGCGGCGCAGGGCTACGAGCTGGCCGGTTTTGTCTGGCTGCAGGGTTTTAACGACATGGTGGATGGCCATGTGTATCCGGCGCACGGCAAGCCGGGCCGTTTCGACCTCTACAGCGAGTGGATGGCGCACTTTATCCGCGACGTGCGGCGCGATGTCGGCGCGCCGAAGATGCCGTTCGTAATCGGCGTGATGGGTGTGGGCGGCCCCGATGGGGGTGTGGATACGCAGGAGTTTCGCAAGGCGATGGCGGCTCCGGCGGCGCTGCCGGAGTTTGCAGGCAATGTCGTCGCCGTGGAGACCGCGCCGTTCTGGTCGGAGGAACTCGAGGCGATTGATAAGAAGCGCGAGAAGGTGCGCCAGATGCGCCACTTCCTCGACTCGAAGCACAAGGACCACGCCAACGCGGACGGCAAGATGACCGACGAGCAGAAGCGCGAGCACATGAAGAATTTTGAGGCTGACCTCATTTCGCCCGCCGAAGTCGCGCTGTGGCAACGCGGCGCGTCCAATGCGGGCTACCACTACCTCGGCTGCGCGAAGACTTTCGCACTTATGGGCCGGGCTTTTGCCGAAGCCACGCTCCAGATGATGAAACCGCAAAAACGCTAAACGACTTCCGATGAAAACCTCATTCCTTACGCTCGCCCTCGCAGCCATCCTCGCCGCGCCGGGCTCTGCTTTCGCTGCGGGCAAGAACGACGCGGCTCCGCCCGACTTCACCAAAGGCGACGCCAAGCCGGCGGATGCGAAACACGACTGGACGCTCGGGCCGACGGGGGCGCGCGGGTGGTATCACACGGCCAGCGGTCATTCGCGGCTGACGCGGCAGATTCTGGTGACGGCGGTGGCGAAAGGCTCGCCGGCGGAGGCGGCGCTGGAGAAGGGCGATGTCATCCTCGGCGTGGACGGCAAAAACTTCGCCGACGATGCCCGTCACCAGCTCGCCGGTGCCATCGCGGCGGCGGAGTCGGAGAAGGGCGGCGGCAAGTTGCGGCTGCTGCGCTGGCGCGCGGGGAAGTCGGAGGCGGTGGAATTGAAGCTGCCGGTGCTCGGCACTTTCAGCGCGACCGCGCCGTATGATTGCGCGAAGTCAAAGCGCATCCTCGAACTCGGCAGCGCCTCGCTCGCCCGGCGGATGGGCGAGGCGAATTACACGCGCGGGCTGGATGGGATTCCGCGTTCGCTCAATGCGCTGGGGCTGCTGGCCAGCGGGAACAAGGAGCATCTGCCGCTCATTCAGCGCGAGGCGAAGTGGGCGGCGGACTTCACGACCACCGGATACCTGTCGTGGTATTACGGCTACCTGATGACGTTCCTCGGCGAATACGTCATCGCCACCGGCGACCAATCTGTGATGCCCGGCCTCAAGCGTCTCGCCCTCGAAACCGCGCGCGGACAAAGCGGCGTCGGCACTTGGGGACATCGCTTCGCCGAGGCAGGTGGGAACCTCAGCGGTTACGGCGCGATGAACCAGCCGGGCCTCAGCCTCACCATCGGCATGGTGCTCGCCCGCGAGGCCGGTGTGAAGGAGCCGGACGTGGATCGCGCCATCGCCAAGGCCGCCGGATTTCTCCGCTGGTTTGTGAACAAAGGCGCGGTGCCCTACGGCGACCACCTGCCGTTCCCCGCGCACGAGGACAACGGCAAGTGCGCCGCCGCCGCCGTGCTCTTCGACCTGCTTGGCGACCGCGAGGCCGCGGAGTTTTTCACGAAGATGTCCACCGCCGCCTACAGCGAGCGCGAGCGCGGACACACGGGCAATTACTTCA
>JANOBH010000536.1:0-2636 GCA_031411535.1 Chthoniobacter sp.
GCGGCTTCAAAGCCTTTCGCCGCGAGGTCGCGCGGGACATTTTCTCCCGCCAGACGCTCGACGGCTTCGCCTTCGACGTGGAAGTGCTGCTCCTCGCCGAACGTCTCGGCTGCCAGATCGCCGACCTGCCCGTCGAGTGGAGCAACTCCCCCGAAAGCAAGGTCCGCATCGTCCGCGACAGCCTCCGCATGCTCTGGGATACCCTACGCGTGCGGCGGCTGGTTGCGGGCAAAGTCCCCAATTTGGCGACGAAGCTAAGCTGAATCCTGCTCTGCATCCTTGCTGCAACGCCCCCGGCGGCTACGCTGAATGCCATGAGCTTAGATGCTGTGCAGCACGAGATCGCCACTTGGGATGACACGCAACTCCGCCGCTTGATCGCGTATGCGGTCGTCCTGCAGGATCGGAAAAGCGGTCGGCTGCCCGGCGAATTTGCCGCGAAACTCGACGATCCGAGCCGCTGGGTGCCGATCGAGGAATTCGACCGCCGGATGGGCTTTCGCCCCGATGAGCTTGCGGAATGAATTTCCGGCTGCTGCTCGACATTGAGGTCGTCGAGTTCATCGCCACCCTCCCGCGCCGGGATCAAGTCGCGTTGCGCCGGAGGCTCGGCGAGATTCAGTCCTTCCCCACGCGCTTCGCGGACTTTCAGGAACCCGACTCCTCCACGGGCCGTTCGCTTGATGTCCACGTCCACTGCGGATTCGCCATCTACTATTGGGAAGACCTTGCGGACCGGCACATCAAAGTGTTTTCCATCCGCCGCGCCGATGCGTGAGAGCGCCAATGGAGAGGCGTTCACATGTCGCCGCACTGGCTCCAGGCGTCCCGTCCCTCTCCACGAAGCGCGGCTTCCCCCGGCAAATGCAGCGTTGCCAAGTCCTCAACTTGGCAACGAGCGTGAAGACCATTAGCCTCCAACCCATGAGCACCATTACCGCCATTCTCGAACCGCACGCCGATGGCAGCCTGCATCTGCCATTGCCGGAGGAATTGCGGCACCGCAGGGTGCGAGTTGAGGCGAAGCTGGAGGCGGCGGATGAAATGGAGTCCATCCCCAGGCTTGCGACCCCGGAGATGCTCGGCCAGCGCAGGGAAGCCCTCGCCGCACTGCGCGCGCTCGGCGGATTGAAGGACGTCATCCCCGATCCCGCAGCCTGGCAGCGCGAGCAGCGGGAAGATCGCCCGTTGCCGGGCCGGGATTGATGCCGCGGGCAGTTCCCCCACCACGGCGATGCTCCTCGACTCGACATCCTCATCTACGCCGCGGAGCCCGAGGGCGCATTTCTGAGCCGGTGGGTGGAGGATGCCGCCGCGTGCCTCGCGACCGTGAGCCGCATCGAAGTGCTCGGCTTTCCCCGCTGGAATCTGCTCGATGAAACGCGGTGCGCGCGCCTGGAGTTGCTCGTCGGCGCGCTGCCGGAATTGCCGCTCGATGACCGCATCGCCGCCCGCGCCATCGACTTGCGACGGCAGAAAAAGATGAGCCTGGCCGACTCGATCATCGCCGCCACGGCCCTGCTCCACCGCCTGCCGCTGGTCACGCGGAATGCAGCCGGTTTTACCCACGTCGCCGGTCTGGAAGTCATCAACCCATTCCGGCAACCGGCAGACGCATGAACGGGTGGCCGGGTTGACGCGCCGCCGCACTGGCTCCAGGCCGTCCCGCCCCGCACCACGAAGCTCAGCTTCCGCGCGCAAATACGGCGTTGCCAAGTCCTCAACTTCGCAACGAGGATGAAATTCCGTCCCAATGTCTGAATCCTCAGAAAATACTTGGCACCCGGTTGTGAGCCGCGATGTCTTGCTGCCCAGCCAAATTCAGCGCGAGAAGTGCATTTTCACTGATTTGGGTTCTCTCTTACAGGTAGCCGGAGATTGGGAGCGGGTTCCGAGAAACACACAGCTCGAATTGAACCATGCAGAGGCGCAGAGCTTCGCAAGCGGTATCGAATGTTTCATCCTTTACGAAAAAGTGCTTTGCGACTCGTTGGGGATCGAACAGCACTCGCAGCTCGCGCGGTTGGCGGCTGCAACGCCCGGCATTTTCAGCGGAGTCTATTTGGATCAACTCGACGGACGTGATGGCGAAGGCCACGCTTGCTCGATACGCGACGTTGCAACCGAGCGGGTCGCTCAGTGCTTTAGTGGAATTTTCATGATGGACGGCCCTGCCGCGATTCCAGGAGCTGATTGGCGCCGCGCAGAGCAAGACGATTTGAACGACAAGTTTCTCTTTGATCGTGCATCCGAACAGCCTGCGCTGATTCCCGCTGCTCTGGATGAATTTACTCGCGAGGAACTATCGCAGAACCGTGGATATCGCCAATTCCCCGGCTTTGCGCGCAATTCGGGAGAAACCATGTGTCGGGCGATTTTTTACATGGAACTCACTCGTTCCCTTGGCTTCCCTTACAGTCCGGGTCGCAACCGGGCAAGAGTGCTAGAAGAGGTGTTGTCAGAGCCTACGGGCGGCGTGCCTCAAGCGTTGCTCAAAAGAGCAATCGGAATGCGAACTGAATGGCGAGAGCGCGGTTTTAAGGAGACATTGAAATGGGAAAAGCCTCCGGATGCGTACGCTCGTGGCTTCCAAATCCCATCGTTGACAGAACACGTCCTCAACTTTTGCGTTCAAC
>JANOBH010000537.1:0-3557 GCA_031411535.1 Chthoniobacter sp.
GCTCGAAGAACGCGCCGGCAAACCCGCGAAACGCGCCGCGTACGCCGCCGATGTGACGTACGGCGTCGGCACGGAATTCGGCTTCGACTACCTCCGCGATCAGCTCGCGATCCGCGATGCCGGCTCCGCGCGGCATCCCGCCTTTCACGAAATCCTCGTCGGCACCCCACGCCCAAAACCCGACACCGTCCAGCGCGGACACGCCTTCGCGATCATCGACGAGGCCGACAGCATCCTCATCGATGAAGCCCGCAGCCCGCTCATCATTTCGCTCGGCGAAAGCCGCCCCTGCCCCGAGCCCGCTCCCTACCTTCTCGCCGACCGCCTCGCGGCCACGCTCCGCGCCGGCGAGGATTTCGAAGCGCAGTCCGCCGGCGCGCGCCTCACCCTCACCGACTCGGGCCGGGGTCGCGTGTACTCCGCGCTCACCGACGAAACGCTCCCGCACCTGCGCCGCGTGTGGACGCATTACGTCGAGCAGGCGCTCCACGCGCGGCACCGCCTTCAGCGCGACGTCCACTATATCGTCGCCGACGGGAAAGTGATCATCGTGGATGAATTCACCGGCCGCCCCTGCCCGGATCGCACGTGGCGCGAAGGCCTGCACCAGGCCGTCGAGACCGCAGCCGCCACGGAGATCACCGAGGAAAATGCCAGCGAGGCGACGATCACGCGCCCGGCCTACTACCGGATCTACGAACACGACTGCGGCATGACGGGCACCGCATCCGAAGCCGCCGCCGAACTCCGCGAGGCCTACGACCTCGGCGTCCGGGTCATCCCGCTGAACAAACCCTGCCGCCGCACCGAACTGCCCGACCGCGTCTTCATGGATCGCAAATCCAAGCTCGCCGCAGTCGTCGGGGACATCGCGGAGCGGCAACGGAAAGGCCAGCCCGTCCTCGTCGGCACGCGCACCGTGGCAAACAGCGAAGAACTCGCCGCACTGCTGTCCTTGGTGAATTTTCCCGCGCGCCTCCTCAATGCCAAGCAGGACGCAGGCGAAGCCGAAATCATCGCGCAAGCCGGCGCACCGGGCACCGTCACCATCGCGACGAACATGGCCGGCCGCGGCGCGCACATCCCGCTCGCCGCCGAAAGCGAACGCGCCGGCGGACTGCACGTGATCGGCCTCGAACGCCACGACAGCGCGCGCATCGACCGCCAGCTCATCGGCCGCGCCGCACGCCAGGGACAGCCCGGCAGCGCGCAGTTTTTCCTCTCCCTCGAAGACGACCTCCTCCAGAGCCACGCTCCGAAGCTGGCCGCGCGGCTCGCGAAGACTTTCGCCGACGAACTCCCCGCCACGGCAGCGGCCCACTTCCTCAGCGTCCAGCGCCGGGTCGAAGCCGCCGACCGCGAGGGGCGCCGGCAGCATGCGAAGTACGACGAGTGGCTCGATGAGCTGAAGCACGCGCTTTGAGGAAAATCCGAAATCCGAAACTCGAAATCCGAAACAAATTCCAATGAACAAAAATCAGGAAACCATTTTGGTCCCACGCGCTAACCGCGGCCGCTTTGTCTTTCCCGCGCAGGCCGCGGCGCTCCTCATGGCTCTTACGTCCGCTCGCGGCGGCGAGACTCTCGGCTACACCGAGCCGTACCGCATCATCACCGTCTCCGCGGCGGAGCCAGGCGTCATCGCAGAGATGTTCGTCGAGGAGGGAGCCGTCGTGAAAAAAGGGCAGATCCTCGCAAAGCTCGACACCGCCACGATCCAGGCGGAGCTGGACATCGCGAAAGCCGAAGCGGGCCTCCAGGCCACGCGCAAGCAGCGGCTCGATGAGCTCGCCGCGGCCAGCCGCGCCACGCCCGAGGAGACCGAGAAGGCGCGCACCGACCTCACGATCAAGGAGGCGCAGGTGCGGAAGTTTGAGGCGATGATCGAGACACGCCTCATGCGCAGCGCGGTGGATGGCGTGGTCACCACGATCAAGCGAGATCCGAGCGAGGCCGTCTCCGCCGCGGAGTCGCATGTGCTTACCGTGGTGCAGATCGACAAGCTCACGGCCAATCTTTTCCTGCCGCCCGCCAAAGCCTGCCAGCTCAAGGCAGGCGCGCCGGTCACGCTGCTCATCGACGACCGCGAGAAGGTCGCCGCGACCATCGAATTCATCAGCCCCGTGACCGATGCCGCGAGCGGCACGGTGCGGGTGAAATTCCTGATCGAGAACGCTGCCGGGAGCCACCGCAGCGGCGCACGGTGCGCCCTGGTGGAGTAGGCAGCGGCGGATGACTTGCGTTAGCGACGTCAATGCCGCCAGGAGATTCAGCCGGTCGAGCGCGTGAATAAGTCGGTGAAACTGTTCTGGCGGGTTCGATGAGCCTGGCGCGGGAGCGGCGGGCAGCGCGCAGGAGCGCTAGGCTCCGAGGGATCCTGGAGCGGTTGCCAAAGGAAGTTTCCGCCTATGGCGGTGTAGTGTGCGCTCTATGAGCGCATTCTTTCGGCTCGTAGAGCCCACGCTACACCGGCGGAGCGGGAAATGATTTCCGGCAAATGCCCTTAGGGCTGCGTGCCGGGATCTCGGAGGAGAGGCTGGCCCGGGAGGAGCGTGATCGTCGATTCGTCAGCCGGTGTTTCGAGCGTGAACTCCTCGTCCGCGACGGGCGGACCGGTGACGGGCGGAATTGCGGAATCTACCGGGATGACGGGTGCGGCTTTATGGTGGCGACCTGTCTCCGTTTCCGTCGCCGGCGTCGTGCTGATGCTGACCTGGCTGACGATGCCGATGCCGAGGAGGCTGAAGATCACCGCGGCGGCGATGCGCTGAAATCGCAGACGCTGAATGCGCAGGCTCTGGGGAAAGAGCGCGGAGTAGGCGTCGGTCTCGGTGAGACTCGCTGCCTCGCCTGGCGCGTCGCTTTTGGCCGATGGCTCTTCGGCGGGTTTTGGCGCGGGTTTCCCGAGTTCCTGGCGCAGGGCGTCGCGCTCGTGCATCAGGTCCTGGATGCGGTTCCTGTAGCCGGCGATGTCGGTTTCGAAGCGGGCGGTGATGTGCGATTCCCACTCGGCCTTGTCGGGCGGATTCTGGAGCGCCGGCGCTTCCTTGTGGGATTTCAGGAGTTCCGCGGCGCAGGCCACCGAGGCGTCGCGCTCGGCGGTGATCTCCGCGACGCGAGCGAGCGCCGCATCGCGTTCGCTGGTGACGGCTGTCATGCAGCCGACGGCGGCATCGCGTTCGGCGGTGAGTTCTGCGGCAAGAGCGATGGCAGCGTCGGAATCTGCGATGAGCTTCGCCGCGTTCGCGCTGGCGGCGGTGAGTTCGGCGGAGCGGGTGAGGGCGGCGTCGCGCTCGGCGGTGAGTTCGGTGGAGCGAGTGAGGGCGGTGTCGCGCTCGGCGGCGAATTCGGCGGAGCGGGTGAGGGCGGCGTCGCGCTCGGCAATGAGTTCGGTGGAGCGGGTGAGGGCGGCGTCGCGCTCGGCGGCGAGTTCGGTGGAGCGGGTGAGGGCGGCGTCGCGCTCGGCGACGAGTTCGGTTGAGAGCGAGAGGGCCGCATCTCGGACGACCACTAGTAAGGACTACAGACACAGCGCCGAATCTCGGTAGGCGTCGAGT
>JANOBH010000538.1:0-11944 GCA_031411535.1 Chthoniobacter sp.
GGCATTGGCGATGAGGTTCACGAGGATCTGCATGAGCTTCACGCGGTCGCACAGCACCGGCGGTGTGTCGGCGAGATCCCGATGCACGGTGACGCGGCATTTTTCCAAGGCATCGCCGCGGATCACGAGGGCGTCGTCGATCAGCTGCGGGACATGCACCTCCTCGAAGATGCCGGAGGTGCGACCGAGGTCCTGCTGCCGGCCGACGATTTCGCGAATGTGGCGGACGCTGCCTTGCAGGCGCTCGACTTCGCGGCCGAGTTCGCGGTGCTCGGTCGTCCAGTGCCCGGCGAGCAGGCTGATGAAACCGGGCACCTGCCGGCCGACCGGGTCGCCGGTGAGAAACGCGGGGAGGTCGTCCGCATGGGTGCGGAAGAGGCCTGCGACGTTTGGGAGATCCGCGAGCGGGCTGGCGTGGAGCCGCTCGGCGAGGAGGGAGATGGAGACGTTCACGCTGTTGAGGACGTTGCCCACGTTGTGGAGGACGCTGTTGGCGACTTCGGCCATGCCTGCGGTATGGGACACGATGCCGATCTGGGCGTTCATCTCTCCGAGGGCCTGCTGGGCCTTCCGGCGCTTGGCGATTTCCGACTGGAGCTCGGAGTTGGCGATGGTCAGCTCGGCGGTGCGCTCGATGACGCGGGCCTCGAGATCCTCATGCGCGCGGCGGAGGGATTCCTCGGCTTCCTTCCGCTCGGCGATGCGGGCGTGCAGCACCGGGGTCAGGCTGCTCGATCCGAGCAGGGCGAGCTGCACCAGCGCCATGAGTCCGATGACGCCGAGCTTTGCCGTGGCGATGGCGGCGGCGAGTTTGTGCGCGTCGAAGTCCACTCCCAGCGCACCCTCCACGCGTCCATCGGAATCCCGGAGCGGCACATAGGCGCTGACCCAGGTGCCCCAGCGGTCGGTGACGGGAACGAAATCGAAGTGCGGCTGCCCTCGGAAGGCGGTCTCGAGCCCCGGGGGCGTCGTTTCATAGACCTCTCCGACGGGCGTGCGCTGTTCGCGCTGCTCGTCGTATAGGCCGTTCCGGTTGTAGTCCGTTTCGGAATCGACGATGAAGCGGTTCTTCCCGTCGGGCGTCTTGCGCATCGTGTAGATGTCATTCACCGCGGGATTCATCGCCAGCCAGCCTTTCTCGGTCTCGATCAGGCTGAGGTACCTCGGATCGTCTGGGGCGACGTCATTCGGCACGGTGGCGTGCCCGCGCTTTTCCATCGCATCCGCATACAGCCGCGCGAAACCCTCGGTGATGCTCTGGATATTCCGTCGCTCGCGTGTCCCCGCGCTCTCGGCGATCTGCCATGTCACCGCGAGGAGCACGGCCGCCAGAATCCAGATCAGCCAGGGCAGCCGGGCGCCTTTCACTTTCCGCAGGCCCCAGCACTGCGCGCCAAAGGCCGCGGTGCAGGCTCCGGCAAAAATGAGAAAATGAGAGTGTTCGGTCAGGCAGCTTTGCATGTCGTCATGACTCGGCGGAACTACGGGTTCCGTCGTTTTTCAAAACGTGATTAGCACGGTTCGCGCCGTGCGAGGGGTGCAGGTGCGCCGCCATTCGCAGGATGCACGGACGCGCCCGTTTTTTCTGCGGTGAAAATGCGTGCGGAAAGCCTCCGGAAGCCGGCCTGCCTGCGGCCGACTTTATCGGTCCGGGTCGCGCACGCCGCGTGCTTTAGTCCCGACCTCATATGGAAAAGTCCCGAATCCTCATCGTTGACGACGATGTCCACCTCTCAAAGCTCGTGCGGCTCATTCTCGAAAGGACCGACCGGCACGAAGTCCGCGTGGAAAACCGTTCACGCCACGCCCTCGCTGCCGCGCGCGATTTTCGCCCGCAACTCGTCCTGCTCGATGTCGATATGCCTGGCTTTGACGGCGGCGACGTCGCCGCACAGTTCCGCGCCGATCCCTCGCTCCGCGATACCCCGATCATCTTTTTCACGTCCCTGGCGCGACAGACAGCGGCGGCCACGGAGGTGGTGAAAATGGGCGGCGAAAACATGCTGGCCAAGCCGGTTGAGCCGGACGTTCTGATCCGCTGCGTCGCTGCAATGCTCCTCGGCAAGCCAGCACTGGCGGCCTGAGCGGCTCTGGCGTCATGCGATGACTGAGGCTGGTCTCAAGCAGGCTCGCATCCTGATCGTGGATGATCGGGAGGCGAATATTGTGATGCTCACGTGCATGCTCGAGGAGATCGGGTACGTGAATGTCCGGGGCATCACCGATCCGCGGGAGACGGTGGCGCAGTGCGGGGCGTTTCAGCCCGACCTCATCGTGCTGGACCTGCACATGCCACACTTGGATGGCTTTCAGGTCATGCAGGCGCTGAGCGAGATCATCCCGAGGGAGGCCTGCCTGCCGATCCTCGTCCTCACGGCGGACGACACGTCTCCGACCAAGCGCAAGGCCCTCGCCGCCGGCGCGAGCGACCTGCTGCAGAAGCCGTTCGACCTTTCCGAGATGATCATGCGCATCCGGAATCTTTTGCAGACGCGCTTTCTGCATCTGGAGCTGCAAAGGCAGAATGAGATGCTGGAGCGCAAGATCGTCGAGCGGACGCACGGTCTGGCGACGGCATTGACGAAGCTGAACGATACTCAGCGCCATATCGTCCAGCAGGAGCGCCTCCGCGCCTTCAGCCTCATGGCCGGTGGAGTCGTGCATGATTTCAATAACGCGCTCATGTCCGTGATCGGCTACACGGAGCTGCTCATGGCCGACCCTGCCTCGCTCGATGACCGGCCCACGGTCCTGCAGTATCTGAAGACGATGAACACGGCCGGGCGCGATGCCGCCCACGTCGTCAGCCGGCTGCGGGATTTCTACCGCCCGCGCGAGGAGGGCGAGGTCTTCGTCTCGGTCGATCTCAATGATGTCATCGAGGAGATCATCCCGCTCACGCAGCCAAAGTGGAAGGACCAGGCGCTGGCGACCGGGCGCTCGATCATCGTCGATATGGATCTCGCCAAGCTCCCGCCCGTGGCCGGCAATCCGGCTGAACTGCGCGAGCTTTTTACGAACCTGATTTTTAACGCGGTGGACGCGATGCCCGCCGGCGGGACGATCCTGCTGCGCACGGAGCGGGACGACGACGATGTCGTCGTCTCGGTGAGCGACACCGGCACCGGCATGAGCGAGGAGACGCGCACGCGCTGCATGGAGCCGTTCTTTTCCACGAAAGGGGAGGGCGGCACCGGGCTCGGGCTGTCGATGGTCTTCGGCATCATCAAGCGGCATGAGGGCGAACTCGTCATCGAAAGCGAACCGGGCCGGGGGACGACGATGAAGATCCGGCTGCCTGGCAAGACCGCGTGCTCCAAACCGGTGGTGGGTCTGGAGGAGCGTCCCGAGCGCACGCTGCGCATCCTCGCCGTGGATGACGATCCCATCACCCGCGACGTGGTGAGCAAGTATCTGATGGCCGACGGCCATCAGGTCACCACCGCATCGAGCGCCCACGAGGCGGTGCGCACCTTCAAGGCGAGCCCCTTCGATCTGATCCTCACCGATCAGGGAATGCCAGGCATGAGCGGCGTGCAGCTTGGCCGCTTTATCAAGGCCACCACCGCGGACTTCCCCGTCATCCTCCTCACGGGCTTCAGCGATCCGAGCGTCCCGCGCGGGCAGACGCCGGACGGCGTGGATGTGGTCCTGAGCAAACCGATCTCCCAGCGCGAACTCCGCCATGCCGTGGCGCTTCGCATGCCGATGATCTGTGCCGCCGCGCCCGGCTGCGCAGTGGTCGAAAGTGCCAGGGGGGAGAATTGAACTCCCGACCAAGGGCTTATGAGTCCCCTGCTCTACCACTGAGCTACCCTGGCAAAGAGGGGCGGAAAGTAGCGAGGCACGGCGGCGAATCAAGCCGAGAATCAATCGGATTTCGCTTGGGAGCGCAGCGGCACGGACGGCGCCCGCCCGTATTCTGACGGTCGCAGTCCATCGCTTGACAGAGGGCTTCCCGCCGCTACTCTGTCGGCCCTTTTCCAAGAAAAACACCCAGACATGGCCAATACCAAATCCGCCGCCAAACGCGCCCGTCAAACGACCCGCCGCACCGCCGTCAATCGCCGCGCCCTGACCGGCGTGAAGAACCAGCTCAAAGGTATGCGCGATGCCCTGAAGGGCGCCGACAAGACCAAGGCGGCCAGCGCGGCTGCGGAGTTCATCTCCTCGATCGACAAGGCTGTGAAAAACGGTCGCGTCCACAAAAACTCGGCCAACCGCCACAAGAGCCTGGCCAACAAGGCGCTCGCCAAGCTGGCCTAAGGCGTCCCGCTTTCCGCTTTTCAAAAAACCCGGCTCCGCGTGTGCGGACGCCGGGTTTTCTTTTTCCGACTCTGCGTCGCGGCATCCTCCAACGTCCGGCCCCCCGCTTTTCCACCTCCCGCCGCTCAGCCCCCTGCGATGGTATGCGAAAACTCCCGGAGGCTTGGTCTTAGCTCATCCGGGAGTTCGAGGAAAAGGAGGGTGCTTTCGTAGCCTTTGCCGGGCCGCCGTTCGCACCAGACGACGATGCCCTCCAGTGACATCCGGCACAGCCCCAGCCGCGGGTGCATGTGCGTGAGGCCGACGGAGATCTGGGTGCCGATGTCGAAATGCCATCGCGAATGGAAGCACATGCCGCGCTCCGATATGTCGAGGTCACCGCTGCCGCAATACTGGGCGTCGGCACCGTAGTCCAAATAAAGCGCCGGTCTGACAGGTTTGGTGAGCATTTTTGGGGATTCGCGGCCACTTCTTCGCGAAAGCGACGGAAACGTAGCACGCGACCCTAGGCTGTCAAAAAATGCGCACGGCAACGTGCCGGAAGCGTCTCAGCGCGCGGTAGTTTCGACCGGCGCGGCTTCGGGCAATTCCGCGCGGGTGTGGAGCGCGGTGTCGGATTGCCCCGTCTGCCCGGCCTCAGCGAGCAGGCGCAGGGCGAGCCGGGCGAGTGCGGTCGTCACGGCGAGAGTCAGGACCAGGCCGCCGATCCAGGTGAAATACTCCCACGTCTGCGGGTGGCTTTTCCCCTGCCAGATGCGGAGCCCGTGCTGCGCCAGCGTGCCGAGATAGGCGTAGAGAAAAAGGCCCGGCATCTGCCCCAGCGCGATCCACAGCATGCAGGTGCGAAAGCGGATGCGGGTCACGCCGTAGAGATAGTTCAGCAGGCTCGACGGAAAGAGCGGATGCACCTGGCTCAGAAAGATGATCTTCCATCCGTCCCGCGCGATGGCCTCGTCCAGCGCGGCCCATTTCCGGCGCCGCAGAAATTTTCGCGCCACCCACCCGCGCCCGAGTTTCCGGCTGAGGAAAAAGGACACTGCCGCACCGCCGACGTTGCCGACGACATTGATGGCAAAGCCCCACCAAAGGCCAAAAAAGAGCCCGCTCCCGATCGCGAGCACTCCGCCCGGTAGCAGCAGCACATTGCACCCGGCGTAGAGCAGGGGATAAAGCGCCGCACCCCACGTCTCCATCGCGCCGATCCGTTGCTGGAGCGCCCCAATGTAGTGGACCACCGGATAGTGCCGCCACACCCATGCGAGCGCGATCACCGTGAGCAAGCACCCGGCGAACTGGAGGTAAATGGCGCGTTTGACTTTCGACATGCGGAGCGGCCTCGTCCTATCGCGTGCCCTCGCCAGCCTGCGCTTCTGTTTCTTTCACGAAAGCAGTGAGCGCCTCCGCGATGGCGGCGATGTGGGCGGGGCGGGTGCCGCAGCAGCCGCCGATCAGGCGGACACCGCGCTTCGCCAGCGGTCCGACGGCGGCGGCAAAATCCTCCGGCGTCGCCGGCCAGACCGTCCGCCCGCCGCTCTGTGCCGGCGGCCCCGCGCTTGGAAACACCGCCAGAGGGCCGTCCTCCGCGAGGCCCTCCAGCAGCCGCACAGCCGCCGCCGGGCCGTTCACGCAGTTGAGCCCCGCCACGTCCGCATCCGCCGCGCGCAGTTTCGCAAATGCCTCCGCGAGCGTCGTGCCGTCCCGCAGCAGCCCGCCGTCCGGGCACGCCAGCGACGCGATGACCGCACAGTGATGCAGCGAGTGCTTCACATGCAGCGCGAGCAGCAGCTCATCGAGATCGAGGAACGTCTCCAGAAAAATCACCCGCGCCCCGCCATCCAGCAGCGCGCCGATCTGCTCGGTGAAAACCTCCTGCCGGTCGATGCCCTGCGCCTCCGCCTCCGCCTCCGTGATTCCCAGCGGCCCCACGCTCCCCGCCACATGCGCGCCGCTGCCGCGCGCCGCATCCTTCGCGAGCTGCGCCGCGGACCAGTTGATCTCGCTCACGCGCTGCCCGTGCCCGTGCCGCGCCAGCCGCACCGCATTCGCTCCAAAGCTGTTCGTGCGAATCAGCCGCGCTCCCGCGGCGATCGCCCCGTCATGCACCGCCCGCACCGCTTCCGGCCGGCTCACGCACAGTTCCTCCAGGCTCACGTCGGCCATCGCGCCCGCTTCCATCAGCGCCGTGCCCATCGCCCCGTCGCCGGGCAGGATGTGGCGCGTCAGTTCATCGAGAAAGTCCATGAGTGCCGGAAATATCCGCGCCCCGCCGAGCCGTGCCGAGAAGAAAAGCGATTCTACCGTGGAGGCGCAACCCGGTGACCGGAGACATTGCTCGTGTCAGCCTCATACGCGCTCAAAGAAGCATTGAAGCGCAGGACAAATCGCGCGTGATCTGCGGTTTCGATTGTGACCTCGCATGGGCCGGTGATCCGCCATTTTCCGTCCATCCCCACGTGCTCCACCGTGCCATCAGCGTGGAACGTCATGCTGACCCCGTCTGCGTCCTCGGAGCTGCGCCATAGCCAGTCCGTTGCCATGAGCGCCTGTTTCAGTTCCGGCTGATCCTCGTGCCAGAAAGTTTCACGGACGGCAGCAAGCGCCTCCGTGATTGCGGTCCGGTCCTCGGAATTCTCCCCGGCAGATTGTCTTTGGAGGACTTCCAGCTGGGCGCGATACCATGCCGCCACTGGCCGAAGCGCATCGGCGCGCCGCCGGGCATATTCGTCCTGCAAGCGGGAAAGATCGTCCGGGCGCTGCGCCGCAGTGACGGCGGCATGAACCGGTTCGGCATCCGATGCGGGCAGCGGGACAGTGGCAGAAACGGAAAGGCAGGTGATCAGGATCAGGGTCTTCATGGGTTTGAATGGGGAAACGGTTGGACCGGACGGATTCTTTCGGAAGATGACACGGGAGCTGCGCGAATGTCCGGCAAGATTCATCCCAGTCTCCTGCTTGTACTATCAAGCCGCGGGCGAATCTGCCCCGGCAGACGTCCGCGCACTCCATCTCGTCTTTGCGAAAGCGACCGCGAACGCCGCGGCGAGCACCGCCACGAAAGGCAGCGCGATGCCCGGCAGCCCGAATCCCCCGCGCGGCACACCCGCCTGCGCCGCCCACTCGATCATCAGCAGATGCGCCGCGTAGATCACCAGCGACTCGCGTCCCGCGAAAAGCACTCCACGCGGCGTCCACACCCGCGCGATCCACTGGCAGAGCGCCGCCAGCGCCAGCACCCCCGCCAGCCGCTCGCAGAAAAATGCCGGGCTCAGCGCGGAAAACGTCCCGTCGCCCAGCAGGAGCGCGCACCCTTTCACACCGCCAGCCGCCACCAGCAGCCAGCCCGCAGAGCGCGCCGCAAACGCACCCGCCACAACGCCGCAGGACACGAATGCAGCCCACGGAAACAGCGGAAACAGCGAGCCCGTGCGATCATTCACGAACGCCGCCAGCGGCACCGGCACCCCGCTCCAGCCCGCGGAGAGCGGAGCCAGCGCGACGATTGCGAAACCGAGCAGAGCCACCGTCGCCAGCCCCGCCGCGCGCCGCCGGGCTTCCGGCAGATAATCCGCCAGCACCTGCACGCCGAGCACGCCCAGCAGCGTCACCGCGAGGCACTGCAGCACATCCACCTGCGAGCCCATCCGCAGCGCATCCGCCCAGCGGCGCAGCGCGAGATCCGCAAAGGGAAAGTGCAGCGCATACCCCAGCGCCGCCACCCACAGCAGGCGTTTCGCCTTTCGCCCAAACGCGCCCGGCCTCGCCGCGCCGGGCCGCCAGCTCATGCCCTGCGCGTATCCCGCGATGAAGAGGAACGAAGGCGCGATCAGCCCGTTGAACCAGTTCAGCCAGCCAAACCAAGCCGCGTCGCGCAGCGGCAGCGCGAGGAATGTATTCACCACATGCGTCTCGATCATCGCCAGCACCGCCGCCCCGCGAAAAAGATCCAGCCACTCCACGCGCCCGCGTCCTTTGGTGGGAGCAGAGTTCGTGACGGATGACATGCCGCGACTCGTTACCAGCGCCTCCCCCGATTTTTAATCTTAATCGTAATCTGAATCCCCACCTCCCGATCAGCGCAGCGCTATTTCACTTTCATCCACGCCTCTTTTCCGTGCGCCACCGCCGGCCAGAATTTGTCGTAGTCAAACGGGCGGCTGAACTCCCCGTGATGGCATTTCCGGCAGTCGCCCGCGCCGACCGGATGAAACCGCGCCGTCACCTCCACGCCCGCCCGCCGCTGCTCCACATGCTGGCTCCCAGGCCCGTGGCAGCTCTCGCAGCCCACATCCACGAGCTTCCGGTCGCCGAATTCCCGCCGGTATCCCGACACCGTCCCAAAGCCCACCGTGTGGCACGCGATGCAGTTCGGATCGGCATCCGCCTTCCGCGCGAGCAGCGTGTCGAAAGCCCGCGCGTGCCCGCTGCCCTTCCACGCTGCCATCGCCTTCGGATGACACGCCGCGCAGCTCTCCGTCCCCGCGTAGGTCGCCGTCGCCTTCACGCCCGGCACCATGTCCTCCGCCAGCTTCGCCGGATCGTCGATCGCCAGCTTCGCTGTCCGCACTTCCTCGCGATACGCCACGGCGAGCGCCGCGATTTCCTCGTCCTGCGGGATCCTGTCGCTCACGAGCGCGACCTCGCCTTTCACCGTCTCCATTTTGCCGGGTGAAAGAAGGCGCACATTCAGCGTGCCGACCGCGCGCGCCTCATTCGTCGTCGCCAGGATCACGCTCCGGTTTTCCTGCACCATCTTCTGCGAAGGCTGCGCCACCCTGCCGCCGAGGATCGCGTCCAGTTCGTAAAACTGCCGCGCCAGCGCGCTCATCGCCGCCTCATCGGCAAAGGCCAGCAGCACGATGAAGTCCGCCTGCCCTCGCAGCTTCGGCAGCAGCTTGGCCAATGCGACATCCATCGGCTCCACCGCGAGCCCCTCGCCGAGCGCGTCGCCCGGCGTATCGAGCACGCCCACCAGCGCGATCCGCCACGCGCCGCGCCGCACGATCTTGTGCGTGTCGAAAATCGGCGCGCCCGTCGCCGCGTCGAGCAGGTTCGCGCTCACCATCGGCACCGGCGTGCGCGCCTTGATCTCCCGGAGCTGAGCCGCGGAGAGCGCCGCCTCGCGGTGGCCCACATTCAGCGCAGCGTAGCGCATTTTCGCGAACGCCTGCTGGATGTAGCGGTACTGGATCCGCTCGTAATCCGCGCCGCCCGCGATGGCATCGCCCACATCCACGCGCAGCTCGCCGGGCGCGTCGTCTTTCCCGAAAAGCGTGGCGATGCGCGTGAGGCCGCCGAGCTGTCCGGTGAAGCATCCGCACGGCACCAGCCGCCCGCTCACATCGCAGGTGAAAAGCACCGTCAGCGGCTGCACCTGCGGCACCGCCTTCTTTCGCAGCGCGAGAGCACCCCCGATCCCCAGCGCGGCCACCGCCAGCAATACGACGACCCAGCGTTTCATCGGCCGCTCAATACAGCAGCGCGTAGGTGAAGACGTTCACGTTCACGAGCACCGCCTCGACGATCATGTTCCCCCCGCAGCAGCAGCAGCCCTTGGCGTTCGAGACATCGTTCAGCCCGTCTTTCGAGTACACCATCACCAGCCGCCCATTGACCTCCATCCCCTCCACGTAAGCCACCTTGCCCTGCTTGTCCGTCAGCCGCGCGATCTGGTTCACCGTCGAGAAAACGGGGTGCGACATCGGCAGCTTCACCATCTTGTGTTCGGGAAAAATCAGTTGCAGCTCCTTGCGTAGCGCCTTGTCCCAGTTCGGGTCCGAGCAGCCGGGGCTCGAAAGGATGAATCCGCCGTTGAGCAGGTATTTCCGCAGGTTGTCGCGCTCCTTTTTTGTCAGCGAAAAGTTCTCCTCCCCCGACCAGACGCAAAACGGGAAGTCGAAGACGTTGTCCGCGTCGAGCCGCACCGGGACGAAGTTTTTCCCCACATTCAGGTTCGTCGTCGCCGCCACGTCCGACAGGAATTTGTCCGCGAAGCAGATCGAACTCTTCGTCCCCGCATAGACGAGATTCCCGCACTGCAGCTTCGTCAGATCGGCCTTCGGCGCATTCGCCGCGCTGGCCACCTTTTCCTCCATCTGCTTCTGCTTCTGCTCCGGCGTCACCCCGCCCGCACCCGTGCCGTGGCCCGTCGCGAGCGAAAGCCACGCGATCAACAAAAGCGCCGCGCCGCTCCGCGCGACAGCGCCCCAAACGCCCGTCATCCTGAGCGAAGCGGAGGCTTTGCGAAGCGCAGTCGAAGGATCGCTGACTGTAACGCGGGCGGAGGCGGCGGAAGAAAGCGTGCGCGCCCGGCTGTCATCCTGAGCGGAGTTCCCGGCGGGCGAAGGGGGGCGGGAACGCAGTAGAAGGACCCCGGCGGGCCGAAAACGTACCACGCATGAACGAACCGCCGGGGTCCTTCGACTGCGCTGCGCCCGCCTTTCCGCCTCCGCTCCGCTCAGGATGACACGTTGGGGAGTTGGTTCACCGATGGTCGTTTTCATACGCATGTCGCTACGGCTTCTTCGCCGGTTTCGTGATCGCCTTGAAATATTTTTCCACGATGTCGCTGTATTGCTCGATCATCGTCTCGCCCTGCACCGCGCCGGATTCGCGGTTCACCGCGTTCACCCCGTTGACCACGTCCGCCTTGTCCAGCGCCACCGGCGCGGTCGCGCCGTCGGGCGTCGCCTGGTTGCGACCGTTGCCGTTGAGCTTCGCGTTGTTCGAGTCGGACACGCGCGACTCGTTGCCCATCACGTTCGCATTCGGTCCGGTATAGACAGCCTGCCCGTCGCGCCCGCCATTGCCCATCTGCCCTTGGCCCGGCTTGAAGCCGCGCCCGTTCCCAAACTTCTTCGACTCCATCATCTGCTTGAAGTTCTGCCGCCCCGGCATCCCCGCCTGGATGCTCATATACTGGTCGAGTTCGCTGCTCATCTCGCCCTCGCCGCTTTTGCATTGGGAAAAGAGCTTCTCCATCTCGCCGCGTAGCGTTTCCGCGAGCTGCGAGCCTTTGTCCCCGTTTCCCGCCAGCATCTCGCCCGTCGCCTTGTTCGCCAGCGTCTGCAGCCGCAGATCGCCCATCGCCTGCGCGATATTCTGCGCGCTCTGCCCCGCTTTCGGAAACTTCTCCATCGCCGCCTTGCCGTCCTCCCACAGCTTCTGCTCCACCGCGTCCAGTTCGTCGCCGATCTGCTTCTGCGCCGCCGCGAGATCCTTCAGCGCGAGCTGATCCTCGCGGCTCAGCGGGCCGGCGCGGTCGTAGGCTTTCGACTGCTTCGCCATCTCCTGCTGCGCCGCGTAGAGGTCCTTGAAGCGGTTGATGTCCTTCACGATCTCGTGCAGCAGGCTCATGTCTTCGAGCGGCTGGAGCACCTCCTCCTCCGTCGCGCGCTCCGTCTCGCCGAGACGCGCGAGCTGCTCGTCGGAGGCTTGCTTGAAAGCGTCGAGCATCTTCTGGCTCGGCGGCTGTCGGCCGGCGGGCGGCTGCTTCCCGCCCGGCTCCTTGCCTTGATTCGCAGGCGGCTGCTCTCCCGCGAGCGCCTTCATCTGCTCCTCGTTCGCCGCCGTGGAGTCCCGGATTTCCTGCGCCTTCTCCGCGAGCGTTTCCTTCAGCTCCGCCTCCACGTCGTAGAGCGGCTGGTCGCGGACGAAATTCTCCATCGTGTCCGCGAGCGCG
>JANOBH010000539.1:0-2411 GCA_031411535.1 Chthoniobacter sp.
GAGCTTTACCACCGCTCCGTCTCCGGCAAGCAGCCCGCGTGGATCGCCGACTACCTCGACCGCGGCAAACCGCCCGAACTCATCGCCTACGCCCGCCGCAAAGAAACCCGCGCCGACCTCCCCCTCGTCATCCGCCCCGACGTCGTCCTGACCGAAGACGGCTTCACCATCGCCGAGCTCGACAGCGTCCCCGGCGGCATCGGCCTCACCCATTGGCTGAATGCCACCTACGCCAGCTTGGGCACCCACGACATCCTCGGCGGCGCGAGCGGGATGCTGGAGGGTTTCCGCTCCATCCTCGGCAGTGGCCCGGCGACGGTGATCATCTCGAAAGAGGCCGCGACATACCGGCCCGAGATGCAATACCTCGCCCGCCTCAGCGCCGGCGCGATCACGGTCGCCGCGGCGGAGACTTTCAGCCCGGAGGGCTGCCAGAAATTAGCCGGCGGTAACACCGCCGGTCGTTCGCCCGAAGAATGCGCGCACCCCGGCAGGGGTGCCGGAACCTCCGCCGCCCCTGCCGGGGCGGATGCCGCGGGGGGGGCGGTTCCGGGGGTGTTACCCCCGGCTAATATCCATCAGCCCTCCGGGCTGAGCCTCTATCGGTTTTTCGAGCACTTCGACCTCCCCAACATCCCCACCGCCCCGGCGATCTTCGACGCCGTAGCCAGCGGAGCCGCGCGCATCACGCCGCCTTTCAAGCCCTATCTCGAGGAGAAGCTCTGGTTCGCCCTCTTCTGGATGCGCCCGCTCCGCGAATACTGGCGGCGCGAGCTGAGCGAGCGGCACTTTCTGGAGCTGCAAAAGGTCATCCCGTACACATGGATCATGGACCCCACGCCGCTGCCGCAGCACGCCGTCATCCCGGGGCTGGAGATTCACTCGTGGGAGGAGTTGAAAGCCTTCTCGCAGAAGCAGCGCGAGCTGATCCTGAAGATCAGCGGCTTTCACGAAACGGCGTGGGGCAGCCGCAGCGTGGTGCTCGGCTCCGATGCGTCGCACCCGGAATGGCACGCCGCCATCGACGCCGCCCTGGCCGAGGCCGGCACGCACCCGCACATCCTCCAGCGCTTTCACAAAGGCCGGCTCGTGGAGCAGCCGTATCTCGATCCGGCGACCGGCCAGATCGCCGTCATGCGCGGACGCGTGCGGCTGTGCCCGTATTACTTCGTGATCGAAGGCCAGGCCGAACTCCGCGGCGCGCTCGCCACCATCTGCCCGCCCGACAAGAAGCTGCTGCACGGGATGAAGGACGCCATCATGGCGCCGACGGCCGTGGCGGCGTAGCAGCCCTCGGAGCCAAGCGCTCCTGCGCGCTCTTGCGCGCGAACCTTCGCTGAGGGGACACGCGCGGGAGCGCTGATCCCGGCGCGCTGGAGCGCTTGGCTCCGAGGGGAGACGCGCGCTATTTCAAAAAGCGCAGGAGATCCGCGCGCAGCTTCTCGGCGTCGGGGCGGTAGAGATACATCATGTGGCCGCTCTCGTAGCGCTCGGTGGAAATGTTCGACCTCACCTTTTTCGGCAGCGTGAGATGCGAGAGGCTGAAGGCGAGCGCATCCTCGGGGCACGCGAGGTCGCGGTAGGAGGCGAGCACGAGCACGCGCAGGCGCGGGTTCGTCTTCATCGCCTCGGCGAGGCGCTGCTCGGTGGAGGAGTAGCGGCCCTCGGGGCTGGTCCATTTCGGGAGGCCGTTCAGGACGTGGTAGGGGTGGTCGCTCTCGTAGCCCAGCTCGCCGCGGACGTAGGCGTTCACGGCGGAGGAGAAGCCGCCGACGATATTCGAGAACGACGGGTCGAACTCCGGGCGCAGCTCGCTGCGGTCGCCGTCCTCGCCCGTCACGCGGGCGTCGAAGCGGCCAAGGATTTTGCCTTCCTTGCGCAGGAGCATCTCGCGGAAAAAGGAGGCATCGATCCGCAGATCCTGCTCCTCGATTTTCTCCGCGCTCAGCCCGGTGAAACGCGCGAGTTTCTCCGCGAGCCGAGTGCGCTCCTCCGCCGTGAGCGCCGCGCCGCGGTGCAGCGCCGTGGCATAGTCGCCCTGCGCGAAGGCCCGGGACTCCGCGATCGCTTTCACGAGGTCCGCCTGCAAGTCGGGCGCGAGCTTTTTATGGTAATGCGCCGAGGCGGTGAGCGTGGGCAGGAAGAGGACGTAGGGTAGGTCGTTGGCGATGGCGGCGGTGAGCGTCTGGAAATTGACGATGCCCGACATGAGCACGATGCCCTCGCAGAAAAGGCCGTGCTTGCCCTGGAGGTAGTCCGCGAGCCCGGCCACGCGGAGGACGCCGTAGCTTTCGCCGAGGAGATACTTCGGCGAGGCCCAGCGCTGCTCGCGCGTGGTGAAAAGGCGGACGAATTCGCCGACTGCCGCGATGTCCTCCTCCACGCCGAAGAACTGCTCGGGCTTCTCGCCT
>JANOBH010000540.1:0-13045 GCA_031411535.1 Chthoniobacter sp.
TCCGCCGCCTCATCCTCACCGCCAGCGGCGGTCCCTTTCGGCAAATGCCCGCCGAACAACTCGCGCATGTCACCGTCGAGCAGGCGCTCAAGCATCCCACTTGGACGATGGGCGCGAAGATCACCATCGACTCCGCGACCCTCTTCAACAAAGGCCTCGAAATGATCGAGGCGCGCTGGCTCTTCGACGTGGAAATGGCGCGCGTCGAAGTCATCGTCCACCCGCAGTCCATCGTGCATTCCATGGTCGAATTCATCGACAGCTCCGTGCTCGCGCAGCTCTCGACGACCGACATGTGCTTCCCGATCCAGTACGCCGTCACCTGGCCCGAGCGCGTGCCGAATTCGCTCCCACCGCTCGACTTCGCCAAGCTAGCCCGGCTCGACTTCGAGGCCCCGCGGATCGCCGACTTTCCCGCCCTCAGCCTAGCCCGCGAAGCCGGCGAAACCGGCGGCACACTCCCCGCCGTCCTGAACGCCGCAAACGAAGTCGCCGTCGCCGCCTTTCTCCAGCGCCGCTGCACGTTTCCCGCCATCTGGGAAACCGTCGCGCGCGTCATGTCCGAGCACCGCTCAATTGCGGGAGCGGACTTGGATGCTATCCTCTCCGCCGATTCTTGGGCGCGCACCCGCGCCACGGAACTGCTCGCCTAGAAAATCCCTCATGCTCGCCAAAACGCTCCACTTCCTCTTCATCGCATTCGAAGTCCTCGCGATCTTCAATCTGCTCATCATCGTCCACGAACTCGGGCACTTTCTCGCCGCGCGCTGGCGCGGGCTTTATATCGAGGAATTCGGCATCTGGTTCGGCAAGCCGATCTGGCGCAAGCGCATCGGCGGCGTCTGGTATTCGCTCGGCTCGATCCCCGCGGGCGGTTTCGTGAAACTGCCGCAGCTCGCGCCGATGGAGGCCATCGAGGGCGACAGCGACATCCCGCGCGAGGCGCTCCAGCCGATCTCGCCGCTGAGCAAGATCATCGTCGCCCTCGCCGGCCCCGTCTTCAGCATCGGCCTCGCCTTTGCCATGGCCACCGCCGTGTGGATCGTCGGCAAGCCGCAGAATGAGATCGATACCACGACCATCGGCTACGTCGCGAAGGACGGCCCCGCGGACAAGGCCGGGCTGAAGCCCGGCGACAAGGTGCTCTCCGTGGACGGAAAAAACGTCACGCATTTCGTCAGCGGCACGAACAGCGTGAAGTGGGCGATCATTCGCAGCGAAGGCGAGAAGATCGCATTCCGGATCACGCGCGATGGCGTCGAGCAAACCATCGAGTGCGGCTGGTTGAAGCCTGCGCAGGCCGGCTGGCATCGCCCCGCTCTCCGCGAGGTGCAGATCGGGCCGCTCATCAAGCCGGGCGTCGGCTTTGTCGAACCGAAGTCGCCCGCCGATCAGGCCGGGTTCAAGGTCGGCGACCTCATCACGGCAGTGGACGGCCAGCCCGTCGGAGAACTGGAGCAGCTCGAGCCGCTCGTCGTCGCGCACGCCGGCCGACCGATGCGGGTCACAGTCGAGCGGAACAAAGTGCTCGTCCCGCTCACGCTGAATGTCCCGGAGCTCAAGCCAGGCGACGAGAAGCCCAGCTTCGACCTCGGCATCGGCTGGGGCCGCACCACGCTTTCCTACCCGACGCCGTGGCAGCAGGTGAGCGAAAGCGCGACCACCATCTTCCGCATGGTCGGCGCGCTGGCCTCGCCGAAGTCCGACGTGAAGGCGTCCCACTTCAGCGGCCCGGTCGGCATCATGAAGCTCTACTACACCGTCTTCGAGGCGGAGGACGCATGGCGCCTCGCGCTCGGCCTGAGCGTGCTCATCAATGTGAACCTTGGCCTGCTCAACATGCTCCCGTTTCCCGTCCTCGACGGCGGCCACATCATGCTCGCCATCATCGAAGGCATCCGCCGCAAGCCGGTCAGCGTCCGCGTCCTCGAAATCGTGCAGACCGCCTGCGCCGTGGCCCTCATCGGCTTCATGCTCTACGTCACCTTCTTCGACGTGGGCGATTTCTTTGGCCGCAGGCCCAAGGACGCGCCGAAGACCGAGGAAAAGGCCGCGCCGGCAAAATGAAGTACTGCGGGTCTCCATTCAGCTACCAGCGCCGCGCCACCCGCGAGGTGCGCATCGGCTGCATCGGCGTCGGCGGATCGAATCCGATCCGCGTCCAGTCGATGATCACCTGCGACACGATGGACACGGCGGCGAGCATCCAGCAGACGCTCGACCTCGCGGCGGTCGGCTGCGAGATCGTCCGCATCACAGCGCCGACGGTGAAAGACGCCGCGAACCTCCAGCACATCGTCGCCGGCCTGCGCGCGCAGGGATGCAATGTGCCGGTCGTCGCCGACATCCATTTCAAGCCCGATGCCGCGATGGAGGCGGCGAAGTGGGTCGAGAAAGTCCGCATCAATCCCGGCAACTACGCCGACTCGAAGAAGTTCAAGATCCTCGAATACACGGACGAACAGTACGCCGCCGAGCTGGAGCGGATCCGCGAGCGCTTCACGCCGCTCGTCGAGCTGTGCAAGGCGCGCGGCGTCGCCATGCGCATCGGCACGAACCACGGTTCGCTCAGCGACCGCATCATGAACCGCTACGGCGACACGCCGCTCGGTATGGTCGAGAGCGCGCTGGAGTTTGCCCGCATCGCCCGCGACCTCGGCTACCACGAGTTCGTCTTCTCGATGAAATCGAGCAACCCGAAGGTGATGATCGAAGCCTACCGGCTGCTCGCCGCGCGGCTCGCGGAGGAAGGGCCGGATTGGAATTACCCCATCCATCTCGGAGTCACCGAAGCCGGCGACGGCGAGGACGGCCGCATCAAGAGCGCCATCGGCATCGGCTCGCTGCTCCATGACGGCGTTGGCGACACCGTCCGCGTCTCGCTCACCGAGGACAGCGTGCATGAGATTCCAGTGGCCAGGGCGCTCGTCGCCAGCGCGACGGCGAGGGAGCCCGGCGAGGAGGATCAAACCTCGGACGTCGCGCTCAGCTACCATCCGTTTTCCTACGCCCGCCGCGCGACCGGTCGCATCGAGCGCGGCGGCTTCGCCCTCGGCGGCGAGGAACTTGTTCGCGTCGTCATCCGCCAGGAGGCTTTCGACAAGATCGCGCACAAGGTGAAGTCGATGGGCGACTACCAGCCCGAAATCATCTACGAGTCCGCGCAGATCGCCGAGATCGACCCGCGGGATGGCGGCGCATTCACGCAGATCAATGCCAGCATCGCCCCGCAGTTCGTCACCGTCCGCGACGGGATCGACATCCCGGTCATCGCCGCCTTCCGTCTGCTCGCCGCGCGCCTCGATCCGCGCCACCCGATCCTCCTGAAGGACACGCTCTCGCCCTCCGCAGACCCACACGCCGACTTTCTCCCCACACTTCTCACCGCCGCCACGAATATCGGCGCGCTGCTTTGCGACGGCATCGGCGACGCCATCCTCGTGCAAGGCGAACACGCACCCGGACAGGCGATGCGCCTGTCCTACAACGTCCTCCAGGCCGCCGGCACCCGCATTTTCAAGACCGACTACGTGGCCTGCCCGAGCTGCGGCCGCACGCTCTTCAACCTGCAAACCACGACCGCCAAAATCAAAGCCGCCACCGCGCACCTGAAAGGCGTGAAGATCGCCATCATGGGCTGCATCGTGAACGGCCCCGGCGAAATGGCGGACGCCGATTTCGGCTACGTCGGCGGCGCACCCGGCAAGGTGAACCTCTACGTCGGCAAGACGCCCGTGAAGTTCAACATCCCCGAGACCGAAGCCGTGGACCGGCTCCAGGACTTGATCCGCGAGCACGGCAAGTGGGTCGAGCCGCCGCCGGTGGCGGTGTCCGCGGACGTCTGACCGCACTTTCCCCTTCCGCCGCCGGATGACCGCTGCTAATCCTCCGGCGTCATGCAAACGCGGGAGTTCTCCCAAGACGGTCTGCACATTGTCGCCATCGACGGCGAGATCGACCTCGCGCGTTCCCCGGAGCTGAGGGAGGTCCTGCACGCGCAGGCAAAGGCGCGCCGGCCGTTGCTCGTCCTCGATTTCAAGGGCGTGAGCTACGTCGATTCCTCCGGGCTCGCCACGCTCATCGAGTACGTGCGAAAGGCGCAGGACTTCGGCGGGGGCGTCGCGCTCGTGAATGTCAGCGAGCGCGTGCGGACGATTTTCGACCTCGTGCGGCTCAGCGAATTTCTCCCGATCTACCCGACTCTCGCGGACGCGAGGGCCGCGCTCCCCGCCACTCCCGGCGCGTGAAAGCCTACTTCGCGCTGACCGGCCAGATTCTTTACTGGACGTTCCTCGCGCCGTTTCGCGGCCAGCCTTTCAAGATCGGCGAGGTCTTTCACCAGATGGTCCTCATCGGCGTCCGCGCGCTGCCGATGGCGGCGCTCACGTCCTTCAGCATCGGCCTCACGATGGCCATGCAGGGCGCGGGCGCGCTGCGCAAAATGGGCGGGCTCGCCTTCGTGCCCGACCTCGTCACGCTCGCGCTGCTGCGCGAACTCGGCCCGCTCATCGTCGCCGTCATCGTGATCGGTCGCAGCGGCTCGGCGGTCACCGCGGAACTGGGCACCATGAAGGTCTCCGAGGAGATCGAGGCGCTGGAGGTCATGGCGATCAACCCCGTCCGCTTCCTCGTCGTCCCGCGCTTCCTCGCCATGCTCGTCATGCTCCCGGTGCTCACGGTCTTCGGCGATTACGTCGGCATGGTCGGCGGCTGGTCGATCTGCCACTTCGCCCTCGATTTTGAAACCGCGGCCTACATCCACCGCTCGGTCACGCGCGCTGAGACGTGGGACTTTTACTCCGGCCTGTTCAAGAGCGTCGTCTTCGCGTGGCTCATCATCACCATCGCCTGCCACATGGGACTGCGCGTGGAGGGCGGCGCGGAGGGCGTGGGCCAGGCGACCACCGGCTCCGTCGTCTGGTCGCTGCTCATCGTCCTGATCGCCAATGCCATTCTTACGGCGCTTTTCTTTTTCACATGAGCGCTCCCGCCGATTCCACCCCGGTGATCGAAGTCACCGATCTCGTCCGCCATTTCCACGGACGAAAGGTGCTCGATGGCATCTCCTTCAAGGTGATGAAAGGCGACACGATGATCATCATGGGCGGCTCCGGCTGCGGGAAATCGACGCTGCTCCGCCACGTCATCGGCTCGATGAAACCCACGAGCGGCTCGATCAAACTCTTCGGCGAGGAGATCACCGCGATGGACGAGCGGCAGCTTGCGCGCGTCCGCCGCCGGTTCGGCATGCTCTTTCAAAGCGGCGCGCTGCTCCAGTCGCTGACCGTGGGCGAAAACGTGGCGCTCCCCATCGTCGAGCACGGCAGGCTCGATCCGGCGATCGTCGATCTCATGGTGAAGATGAAGCTGGAGATGGTCGGCCTCACCGGCTTCGAGCACCTGAAGCCCGCCGAGATCAGCGGCGGCATGAAGAAGCGCGTGGGCCTCGCGCGGGCGCTGGCGCTCGATCCCGAGTTGCTTTTCAGCGACGAGCCGACCGCCGGCCTCGACCCGATCATGGTCAGCGTCGTCGATATTCTGACAAAGGAGATGACGCGCAAACTGGGCGTCACCGCAGTTGTCGTGACGCACGACATGACCAGCGCCTTTCGCATCGGCACGCGCATGATCATGCTCGGCACCGGGCCGAATCAGGGGAAGATCATCGCCACCGGCACGCCCGCTGAGATCCGCGCCGACCCGAATGGCGAGGTGCAGCAGTTCATCAATGGCGAGCCCGACGGCCCGGTGCCGTTCAAGCTCTCGAAAGACGACTACGTCACCCGGCTGCTCGGCCGTCCGCGCACCAAGCACAACGCGTTCACATGAAAAAGAACCTCACGGATTTCCTCATCGCCTTCGTGGTCATCGCCTTCAGCCTCGTGCTCCTCGTCGCGCTCGCCTTTGCCCTCGCCGGCTGGCCGCGGGGGAAACGCGGACGCACCGTCGAGATCGACTTTGCCGACGTGACAGGCGTCCACCTGCACTCGGAGGTTCGCTATGCCGGCGCCCCGGCCGGCAGCGTCAGCGCGATCCGGCTGCTCACTTTCGACGAGCGCCAGGCGGCGCAGCCCGAGGAGCGCCGGCGCAATGCCGTCCGCGTCACCGCCACGCTCCGCGACGAGGTCCCGCCGCTGCCAGCCGACGTGCGCGTCTCCATCGCCTCCGACACGCTGCTGAGCGACAAATTCGTCGCGCTTTCCGCCGGCGCCCCAGACGGCCCGCGGCTCGCCGCCGGGGAAGTGCTCCAGGGCCAGGGCTCCGCTGGTCTCGATGCGCTCCTCGCCTCCGCCGGGCCGATGCTAAAGACCGCCGAGGAAGCCCTGCAAGGCGTGCCGCCGCTTTTGAAGAAAACCAACGAAGCCATCGACACTTTCAAAAACGGCATCGGCGACGCGCTGCCGAAAGTCTCGAAGCTCATCGAGGGCCTGAAAGCCACCTCCGACTCCGCGGATCAGGCGCTGAAGCGGCTCGACAAGCTGATCGCCGAGGCGGATGGACCGATCAAAGACGACCTGCTCGCGCTGAAAAAACTGCTGGTCCAGACCGAGCAAACCATCGGCAGCGCCAACCAGCTCATCACCCGCACCGACCGCAATCTCGGCGCGCGGATGCAGGAGCTGAGCGTCGTTTTGGACAACCTCAAAGTCGTCTCCACGCACGCCAAGGCGCTCACGCAGGCGCTCGGTGAGAGGCCCAGCCGCGTTATTTTCAGCGGCAAGCCGAAGACCCTCACCTCCGAGGAGGAGATCCTGAAAAGCAACAAGCCGCTCCCGGCGGTGAAGGACAGGTAGAGCGTTTGTCAAAGGAAGTTTCCGGATGCGCGGTGGAGGGCATCGCGCCGTCGATGCATTGGTCCTGGGCACGGACGGCGCGGTGCCCTCCACGCCGCGGGGATCTCACGGGTTCCGGCGCAGGAGCGCCGGGCGGGGCGCGCGGGAGCGCTTGGCTCCGCGATGAGTCCAGCGGAGCCAAGCGCACCAGCGCGCCGATGGGGCGCTCCCGCGCCCGGCCCTCCGCCTTCACATGCCGATTCGCAGTCGGTGGAGAGTTTTACGGGGAAGCCGAGAACCTGCTACGCCGGCGGGCCGGACAGGGTTACTATTGCTCGCAGATGAACTCCTCCCGACTTCTCATCGCCTGTCTCCTCACCCTGCCGCTCGCGCTTTCCGCGGCGGATGTCCGCCCCGTCGCAGCGTGGGATTTTGAAAACGCACCCGCCGACGCCGCGGTGCATGGCGCGGTGAAATTTGACGCCGTCGGGCCGCGGCCTCTGCTCTTCCCGGATTTCTCGGCGACGAATCTCGCGGCGTCTTTCTCCGGAAAGGGCGGCTCGATCCGCATGAAGGATCCGGGCGTAAAGAGTGCGTTCGACTTTGATCTTGGCGACACGATCACGATCGAGGCGTGGGTGCAGTGCGCGGCGCTCGCCGACGGGCAGCAGACCTACATCATCGGCAAAGGGCGCACGCAGAATCCCGGCGCGGCGGCGCATAATCAGAACTGGGCTCTCCGCCTGCGCGGGCAGGACGGGCTGGCGTGCGTGAGCCTTCTTTTCCGCGATGCGCGCAACCGGTCCGACTCCGGCGACGCGGACTGGCATCGCTGGACTTCGACGGCGGGCTTCGCGCCGGGCGCGGAGTGGCATCACATCGCGGTGAGTTACACTTTTGGGAAAGGCGGGAGCGCGCGCGGCTGGCTGGACGGCCAGCCGGTCGAGGGCGCTTGGGACATGGGCGGGCAGACGGATCTCGGCCCGGTGGTGGATGACGATGAGGTGTGGATCGGCTCCTCGATGGGCGGCTCGCCAAACTCCAGCTTTCGCGGCGCGCTCGACAGCATCGCGCTCCATCGGACGGCGTTCACCGACGCGCAGATCGCCGCGCGGTTTCGCCGCACGGGACTGGCGCAGGATTTGAAGATCGCGGCGAAGGTGCCGGTGGAAAAGAAGACGCCCGCCGAAGCTGCGGACGCCGTCCCGCCGCCGGTCATCGCCGCGGCGGAGCTGCCGCGTGGCGCGGCGCGGGTCGAGATTTTCGAGCACGCGGGGCAGGCTGCGCCCGAGTTTGGCGAAACCGCCGGCGGCAATGACAGCGGGCCGGCGAAAGACGTTGGCGGCGAGGACGCCTCGTGGGCGACGCCTCCCTCGACGAAGACCGACGAATACACCGAGCCGGCGTTCGCGTTTTCCGCGCTGACCACAAAGTACAATGAGCGCGGCGTGAAGGTGGACCGCTCGCGGCCCTTCCTCGTCCGCGCGGCGGGCGTGATCGCGCTGCCGCCCGGCGAGTACCGGCTGCTGCTGCGCTCGCTCACCGGCGCGCGGCTCGCGCTCGACGGCCAGCAGCTCGCCCTCACACCGCATCTCAAGCGCAAGAGCGGCGACGCCGAGCCCGTGCCCGATCAGTCAAAGGCGCAGCTCGTGCCCGGCGTGCGGCTGCTGCCACCCGGACACAAGGAGGCGCTCGCGACGCTGCGCGCGGACGGCCAGCCGCATGTGCTCACGCTGGAGGCATTCGTTGGCGGAAAGGTCATTCGCCCGGAGCTCGGTGAGCTGTCGGTCAGCGTCTCGAAGGACGGCGGACCTTTCGTCCTGCTCGCGCTCGACGGAAAGACCGCACCCGCTTTTGATGACGCCGGCTGGAGCGTCTTTGCCGACGCGCAGCGCGAGCGGGTCGCCGCGCTCAACGCCGCGCGCCGCCGCAATCCCGCCGAGGACGCCTACTGGAAGAAGCGGCATGACATCGCGCGCGAGCAGGCAAAGCCTGCGCCGGACTCGTCCATCGACGCTTTCATCAACGCGAAACTCGCCGCCGCCAAGGTCGCGCCCTCGCCGCTCACGGATGACGCTGCGTTCCTCCGCCGGGTGACGCTCGATGTCATCGGCCTGCTCCCGACCGTGGAGGAAGTCGCCGCCTTTCTCGCCGACACCCGCCCTGACAAGCGCGCGCGCACCATCGACCGGCTGCTCGCCGATGTGCGCTGGGCGGACCGCTGGGTGCCGTACTGGCAGGACGTGCTCGCGGAGAATCCCTCGATGCTCAAAGGCACGCTGAACAACACCGGCCCATTCCGCGCGTGGCTCTACGAGTCGCTGCGCGACAACCTGCCGATGGACCGCTTCGCCACCGCCCTCCTCACGATGGAAGGCAGCGCGCAGGACGGCGGCCCGGCGGGCTTCGGCGTGGCCACGCAGAACGACCTGCCGATGGCCGCGAAGGCGCAGATCGTTTCCTCCGCATTCCTCGCGATGGAGATGAAATGCGCGCGCTGCCACGACGCGCCGAATCATCCTTACGATCAGGCGGATCTTTTCAGCCTTGCCGCGATGCTCCAGCGCAGCCCGGTGAAAGTGCCCGGCTCCTCGCTGACGCAGGGGCTTTCCAAAAACTCGCACGTCACTGTCTCGCTCAAGGCGGGCCAGAAGATCGAGCCGCACTGGCCGATCGCGGCACTGGCCGCGGACGCGCTGCCCGGCGTGATCCGCCGGCCCGGCGACACGCGGGAGGCGCTCGCCGCCACGATCACCGACCCGCGCCGCGACCGCTTCGCGCAGGTGCTGGTGAACCGGCTGTGGAAGGAGTGGATGGGCTTCGGGATCATCGATCCGGTGGACGACTGGGAGGAGGCGCGGCCCGCGAATCCCGAGCTGCTGGCGTGGCTCGCGCGCGAGCTGATCACGCACGGCTACGACCTGAAGCACGTCGCGCGGCTGATCCTGACCTCGCAGTGCTACCAGCGCACGCCGACCGCCGCCGCATCGCGCGTGGTGAAAAGCGCAGACCGGCTTTTCGAGGCGCCCGCGCGCCGGCGGATGAACGCCGAGCAGCTCGTCGATTCGCTTTTCGCCGCGGCTGGAAAAGGCATCGACTCCGAGCCGCTGACGCAGGACCCGGAGTGCCGGCAGTCGGCGGCGGATCACGGCAATCTCGGCGTGCCGCGGCGCGCCTGGGAGTTCGCCGGGCTGAGCAATGAGCGCGACCGGTCCGCGCTGGCGAAGCCGCGCGCGCAGGCCGTGGCGGATGTGCTCGCGACATTTGGCTGGCGCGAGTCCCGCGCCGAGCCACGCAGCACGCGCGACCAGGACGCGAACGTCCTCCAGCCCGCGCTGCTCGCGAACGGCACGTTTGGCTCGCGCCTCACGCGCCTGAGCGAGGACAGCGCTTTCACCGCGCTCGCCCTCCGCGAGCAGCCGCTGCCCGCGCTGGTCTCGCAGCTTTTCCTCCGCCTGCTCTCGCGCCCGCCGACGCAGGACGAGGCCGCTGCTTTCCAAAAGCTCCTCGAACCCGGATACGCCGCGCGGCTCACCGGCGCCGCGCCGCAGCCGCCGCCGCCGCGCAACCCGATGGCCGTGTCGTGGGCGAACCATCTCAACCCCGACGCCTCGCGCGTGGTCATGGAAATCGAGCAGCAGGTGAAGGCCGGCGACGCGCCCACCGCCCGCCTGCAAGCAGCGTGGCGCGAGCGCGCGGAGGACGCGCTCTGGGCGCTCATGCTCACCCCTGAATTCATCCACCTGCCATGAACTCCGAACTCAACCGCCGCGACTTTCTCACCCGCGCCGCACTCACAGCGGGCGCGCTCAGCATCCCGGGCCTCAGCCACGCGGAGGATGCGAAACCCGCCGGTCCTCTCGGCAAGGCCGAGCACTGCCTCTTCGTCTGGCTCGGCGGAGGCATGGCGCAAATGGACACCTTTGACGCGAAGGTAACGCGCGGTGACGGCAAGAAGCAGGCGGGCAGCTACTACGCGCCGATCGACACCGCGATCCCCGGCGCGCAGGTCTGCGAGCATCTGCCGCGCGTCGCGAAAATGTATGACCGCTTCGTGCCGGTGCGGACGCTGAATCACACGGTCATCGACGAGCACGCCGCCGCCGTGAACCGCATGCACACAGGCCGCCCGGTCAGCGGCAGCGTGGTGTATCCGTCCATCGGCTCGATCGTCGCGCATCAGCGGAAAGCAGCGGCGGACGGCGTGCCGCCGTATGTCGTCATCGGCTATCCGAGCGCCACGCGCGGGCCCGGCTTCCTCGGGCCGAAGGCCGGCTACGTCTATCTCACCGACACCGCGAGCGGTCCAGCCGGGCTGTCGCGTCCGGCGGAGATCACTCCGGAGCGCGAGGCCCGCCGTGAGGGGCTGCTCGCGGGATTGCGCGACGGCTTTGTGAAACGGAGCCCGGACGACCGCATGGTGCGCGATTACGACGACGCGATCGGCGAGGGCTTCAAGCTGCAGGGCGGTGATTTCATGCGCGCCTTCCAGCTCGGCGAGGAGCCGGAAAGTGTGCGAGCGGAGTTTGGCGATGAGTTCGGCCAGCGCTGCCTGCTCGGGCGGCGACTGATCCAGCGCGGCGTGCGGTTTGTGGAGGTGGGGTTCAATCTGAACTTCGTCAACGGCGCGGGCTGGGACACGCACAACGCGGCGCAGAAGCAGCAGCACGAGCTGATTCAGCGGCTCGACCGCGGGCTGGCGGTGCTCATCGGCGATTTGGAAAAGCAGCGCCTGCTCGACAAGACGCTCGTCGTGGTCGCCACGGAGTTTGGCCGGCCCGCGACGTTCGACGGCGGCGGCGGGCGCGGGCACTACGGGAAATGTTTCAGCGGCGTGCTCGCGGGCGGCGGCCTGCGCACCGGGCAGGTGGTCGGCCACACGGATGAACTGGCGATGAACATCGTGGACGAGCCCGTGGGCGTGCCGGATTTCTTCGCGACGATCTTCGCGGCGATGGGGATCAATCCGTCGAAAAACCTGATGGCCGGCGAGCGCCCCGTGCCGATCACCGACGGCGGGAAGGCGATTGCTAAGCTCTTCGTCTAGCGCGCCCCGCGCTCACTCGAAATACGTGTCCTCGTGCGCGTAGGGCGGGGCGCAGCAGCAGAGGAAGCGGAGCGTTTCGCGCGCGGTGATGGTGTGCCATGCGCCGGCCGGGATGAGGATCGCATCGCCGGGGCCGACGGTGCGCGTTTCACCACCGATCTCCATTTCGCCCGCTCCTTCGAGGATGAAGTAAAACTCCTCCGCGAGCCGGTGGTAGTGCCGCTGTGTCGCCGAGCCCGCGGGCACGCAGGCCTCGGCGAGCGACTGCTTTTCGACCGGCGCGTTTGTGCGGTCGAGGATGCTGCGGATGGTCGAGCCGTCCTTGGTCGTGAACGGTTTCTGGTCTGCGAGATGGAGCACGGTCATGGGGGGAAAGTGACAGGTGGCATGTGACAGGTGACAAGTGGAAACCCGGTGGCGGCGCGACTTGCCTCTTGCCACCTTCCAGCCGCCGCCGTCCACTCCGCGCATGAATTTTTTCCACGGCTGCACGGCTCTCATCACTGGCGCGTCATCGGGTCTCGGCGAGGAGTTTGCCCGCCAGCTCGCGCCTCACGCGTGCTCGCTGATCCTCGTGGCCCGGAGGAGCGAGCGCCTGGAGGCGCTCCGTGCGGAACTCGACCGCCCCGGCCTCACGATCCACTGCCACACGGCCGATCTGGCGGACGAGGTGCAGATCGAGGCGCTGCTTGCGGCGCTGGCGGCGAGCGGGGAGCGGGTGTCGCTTTTGATCAACAACGCGGGCCTGGGCGACCACGGTTTTTTTGAGGAAAGCGACTGGTCGCGGGTGCGTGCGATGCTCGATGTGAACATCACCGCACTGACCCGGCTGACGCATGCGCTGCTGCCCGATCTTGTCCGCGCCGGCCGCGGGGCGATCCTGAATGTGAGCAGCATTGCCGGTCTCCTGCCGCTGCCGAAGATGGCGGTATACGCGGCGACAAAGGCGTATGTGACGAGCTTTTCGGAAGCGCTGCGGGCGGAGTTGCGCGACACCGGCGTATCCGTCACCGCGCTCTGCCCCGGACCGGCGAATACGGAGTTTTTCACGGGCGCGGAGCGCGCCGACTCGCGCGACGCGATGCCTGCGCCGGAGATTTTCAAAGTGCCGGTCGCGGAGGTGGTCGGCGCGGGCCTTTCGGCGGTCGAGCGCGACCGGGCACGGGTGATCCCCGGCTGGCTGGTCTGCGTGGTGATGACGGTCGCGTCGCTCGTGCCGATCTTC
>JANOBH010000541.1:0-14101 GCA_031411535.1 Chthoniobacter sp.
AAAGCGCGGGATCTCCTCCGGCAGATGCTGCCCGTCCCCATCGAGGATTAGCGCATACTCGATCCCCGCCCGCCCGCTCAGCTCGCGCAGGCCCGTCTTGATCGCCGCGCCTTTTCCCTGATTGACCGCGTGCCGGATGACTTCGACGCCGGCCGACCGCGCCGCGCTCTCGGTGCCGTCCGTGGAGCCGTCATCGACCACCAGCACCGTGTCGAGCTGCGCCAGCGCCCGCACCGCGACATCGCGAATCCGCTTTTCCTCGAAATAGCACGGGATCAGCGCGGCGACATTCGTGCGGTCAATCATGGACGTGACAAGCGGCAGGTGGCGTGAGTCAGGTGTGCGCCGGTGCGCGCGTGTCACCTGTCGCCTTTCGTACCGGCTGGAAATCCGCCGCGTGATACGAGCTGCGCACGAGCGGCCCGGAGGCGACGTGCTCAAAGCCCTTCTTCTCCGCGACGGTTTTGTAGAGCGCGAAAGTGTCGGGATGCACGTACTCGAGCACGGGCAGATGCTGCGGCGTCGGGCGCAGATACTGGCCCATCGTCAGCACCTGAACGCCGACCTCGCGGAGGTCGTCCATCGTCTGGAAAATCTCCGGCTCCGTCTCGCCAAGCCCGAGCATGATGCCGCTCTTGGTCACAATGTCGGGCGCGATGGCCTTCATCCGCCGCAGCACATCGAGCGAGATGCGGTACTTCGCGCGCGAGCGGACCAGCGGCGTGAGGCGCTCCACGGTCTCGACGTTGTGGTTGAAAATGTGCGGGCGCGCCGCGGCGACCAGGCGCAGGCATTCGTCCTTTGCGTGAAAGTCCGGCGTCAGCACCTCGATCGTGATGTCCGGCTGCGCGGCGCGGATCGCCTCGATCGTCCGCGCGAAATGCTCCGCGCCGCCATCCCGCAGATCGTCGCGCGCCACCGCGGTGACGACGACATGCTTGAGCTTCATCCGCGTGACGGCCTGCGCCACCCGCTCCGGCTCGTCGGCTTCGAGTGCGAACGGTTTCGCGGTCGTGACCGCGCAGAAGCCGCAGGCCCGGGTGCACCGCTCGCCGGCGATCATGAAAGTCGCCGTGCCCGCGCTCCAGCATTCCCAGCGGTTCGGGCATTGCGCCTCCTCGCAGACGGTGTGCAGGCGCAGGTCGGAGATCAGCGCCTTGGTGGAAAAAAAGACGGGATTCGACGGCAGCCGGACCTTGATCCAGTCGGGCTTTTTCGCCAGGTGGAGGGCGGGGTCGATTTTTGCGCAGGACATGGGCGCAGACCTTACGGGCCGCGATGGCGAAAGCAATCCCGTCATCCTTTCCGCGCTCGCGAACCCGTGGCATCCTGCGCGCGTGCTGTTCGTTTCCCGCCGCACCTTCCTGCTTGCCGCCTCCCCTGCCCTGCTCGCGCTCGGCTGGCTCGCGGTGCGCCGGGCTGCGCGCCCGCCCGTCACCGTACCGGAGGCGGAGCGCCTCCGCGGAGTCACAGTCTCCTGCCAGACCTCGGGCTGGGAGTGGGGGGACCCGGCGATGGCGCGGACGATGGACGACCTGCGCGGACTCGGCGCGAACGCCATCTCGTTTCATCCGTACGCGCGCATCTCCGCGGACGGCCATGTGCGCTGGCGGCAGGAGGAGCGCCCGCCATCCATCGTGAATCCACTGGCATGGGCGCATGAACGCGGGATGACGGCGATGCTCGTGCCGCACATCGCCTACTGGGGCTCGCCATTTCGCTGGCGCGGCGACATCGACTTCGCCACCGACGAGGCATGGGACCGGTTCTTCGCGGATTACGAGGAGTGGATCGTCGCGCTCGCGCGGCTGGCGGAGGAGGGACGCGCGCCGCTCTTTTGCGTCGGGCTGGAATACACACACGCCCAGAGATTCGATGCGCGCTGGCGGCGGATCATCGCCGCGGTGCGCTCGGTCTATCACGGACGCCTGACATATGGCGCGAACTGGCACGAGGTGGATGCCGTGCCGTTCTGGGACGCTCTCGATCACGTCGGTGTGCTCGCCTATTTCCCGCTCAGCGATGCGCCGAATCCCACATCGGCGCAGCTCGACGCCGGGTGGGCCCGGCGCGAAAGAGAGCTCGCCGCCGTCTCGGCGCGCACGGGGAAGTCGGTGCTCTTCGTCGAGATGGGCTACGACATCCGCGACGATGCCGCCGCGCGCCCGTGGGCCGACGATGGATCTGCCTCCCCGCTGGCGCGCGACATCCAATGCCGCTGCCTCGCCGCCGGGCTGCGGACGGTCGGGCGCGCGCCGTGGCTGGCCGGCGTTTTTCTGTGGAAATGGTTCCCCGATCTGCCGGGGCATCACCGCGAAACCTTCGACCTCCGCGCCCCGGAGACGCGGGAGGTCATCCGTGCCGCATGGCTGCCGCGACCCGACCCCGCGGGGTCGTGACCTACTTCAGCATCTGCTCCAGCGAGCTGTCCGCCTCGGCCCCGAGTTCGGTCGCGCGCTTGTAGTACTTGCGGGCGTTTTCCTTGTTCGGCGGCGTCTGCGTGGCGAAAACCACGGCGAGATTGAAGTGCGCGTCGGCGTAGCTCGGGTCCAGCGTCGTCGCGGTCTCGAGTTCCTTCTGCGCCGCCTCCTGCCAGCCTTTTCCGGCCGCGGTGATGCCGAGATAGTTGTGCGCCGTCGCGTTCTTCGGATTGATCGCGAGCGCCTTGGTCAGCGCGCTGACCGCCTCATCGAGCTTTCCACCCGTGTAGAGGACGATGCCGTAGGTGCAGTGGGAGAAGCCGTCCTCCGGCGCGACCTTCGTCGCCTTCACCAGCACCTCCTCGGCTTGCTTCAGCTTGCCCGCGCGGAAGCGGACGACGCCGAGGTTCGAGAGGATGTAGAGGTTGTTCGGCACCTTCGCCAAAATCTTCTCGTAGATCTTTTCCGCGCCGCGGTAGTCGCCCTTTTCAAACAGCTCCTTGCCGTCGCGCGCGAGTGGGAGGTATTCCGCGGGAATATTCGGCTGGCCGGCGACGCTGCCCAGCGTTTCCCTGGCGGCGGGCGCCTCGCCCTGCTCTGGAGCGGTCGTTTCACCCGGCAGCGCGGCCAGAGGCGTCGTGTCGCCGGGAAGGGCGGATGGGAGCGTCGGCTTCGCGCTGGCGATTTCCATTGCCGGCGCCGTGCCCGGGATCTCGATCGTCGCAGTCGGTTCCGCGGCCTCGGGCGCCGGCTTCCCGATGATCGCCACCGGGTCCGCGGCGGGCAAAGCGTCGGGTTCCCCGGACTTTGGGAGATTGGCGGAGATCTCATCGTTGCTGACCTGCAGGGACGGCTTTTTGAAAAGGTCCATTTCCTTCGGCGTCAGCTTGACCACCGGCTGGCTGAGAAAGTCGATCTCCTTGAGCAGGGTCGCGGAGTTGATGTCCAGCTTGGCGAGTTCGCCAAGCACGAGCTTCTTCGTCGCGGCACGCACGGCCTCCTGTTTCTGCTGGCGGAGCACGATGCCGCGCAGGATGTCGTTTTCCACCTGCATCTTCTTTCGCTCGGCGGTGCCCGCCGCATTATCCGCCTTCACCTGTGAAAGCTGCCTGCCCTGATCTTCGAGCTTGGCCTGCAAATCGCCCATCTGCCGCTGGTAGTTCGCGCTTTCGGTCCGCGCCATCGCGAGCTGTTCCTTCACGGAGCCCACCTCCCTTTTCAGGGCGGCGATCTGCTTGTCCTTCTCCTCGCCTTCGGCTTTGAAATTGGCGACCGCCTTCTCGGTGTCGGCCAGTTTCGCCATCAGCGAGGCGTTCTCGGACATGAGCTTGTCCACGTTCTTCGACGCCTCCTTCAACTGCGAAAGCTGCTTCATCGCGTCGTCGCGCTGGCCGGTCATCGTCAGCAGTTGGGCCTTCGTCTCAGCCAGCTTTCCATTGAGGTCCTTCTTCTCCGTGTTCGCCTTTTCGAGCTGCTGCTCGAGCTGCTGGATCTTCTTGGGAGCCTCCCGGCCGGCCAGTTCCAATGCGTCCCGCTCGCCCGTCACCTTGGCGATCTTGGCCTGCGCGGCCTTCAGACGGTCGCTGAGCTGCCGGTGAAACTCCGCCTCCGCGTCCTGCTCGATCCTCGCGTTCTTTACCACGCGCTTTGCCTCGGCGGCCTCGGTCTGCAGCGCCTTGATCTTCTCCGCATCGACCTTGATCTCTGTCTGCGCCTTCAAAAGCCTCTCCTCCGCGGCGTCGGCCCGCGTC
The DNA here is from genome assembly GCA_031411535.1 of Chthoniobacter sp. Lineage (GTDB taxonomy): Bacteria > Verrucomicrobiota > Verrucomicrobiia > Chthoniobacterales > Chthoniobacteraceae > Chthoniobacter. The sequence goes on from JANOBH010000541.1 coordinate 4,172, forward strand.
TGCAGCATCTTCTGCTGTTTCTCGGAGGTCTCCCGCGCCTGAATCGCTTCTTCGTACTTGCGCACGAGCTCCTTCTTCTCGCGATCCGCGCGTTCGGCGGCGGCGTTCGCGTCGCGCAGGTCGGATTGGAGCTTCTTCATCCGGTCGATGGACTCCTGCAGCCCCGTCGTGATGTCCCCCCCGTCGCCGCTCTTCGCAGTCGTCTTCCGCGAGCCGGAACGAACCGGTGGATTCGACTCCATTTCCGGCTCGGGGCCGACATTGGTCATTGGTTCAAAAATCTCCTCGCCCGGAATAATCAGCCCGGTGTTCTGGCCGCCGCCAGCGCCGCCGTCTCCGGTCTTTCCTGGGCCAAAGCGGGCGAGCTTCTCCTGCACGCGCGTGATCCCCTCGGACGTGCGCTGCTTGCGGTATTTGACGATCGCCGGCTGCCAATCCGGGTAGTTCCTGGCGATGCCGTCGAGGATTTCGGCAGCGAAGCGGAGCTTCGTCGTCGCGGTGCGATAGTTGCCCGACTGCTCGGCTTTCTCCGCCTGCTGGACGGCCATGTAGGCGTTCACGAAAAGATCGCCGGGGTCGGTCGCGGACTGCGCGCACAGTGGCTGCAGCGCGCTGACGAGGCACGCCGTGACGAGGGCTAGGAAGTATCGCATAAGCTCGAAAGGTCCGGGAAAAGTGGGCGAAACTACTTGAACTCCCCCGGCGATGCAATCAGTTCTCTCGCCCATTCCGTGACCCGATTTTCCCCGCTCTCATCGCCTCGAAAGCCGCTTGGACAGTGGCTTGGCGGCGAATCCCTCGCGGCCTTGGCGGCGGCCGGAACAAACGCACACCGGCTCTGGTCCTCGCCCGAGGTTTGGGTCGAGCGATTCGCCGACGACGTGCTGATTTCCCACAAGGACGACGCGGCCCGCGACGCGGCGCTGGCCGGGTTGGCCCAGTGGTCGGCGCTGCACGGCTTCGCACCCGCGCGCATTTTCGGAAAGCATCTGCCCCGGCAAAACGAGGATCGCGCCGCGCCGGCTTTGCTCGCGGGCGATCCGGCGGCCTCGCTGCTTTCGGTGGTGGAGGAAAATGGAATGCGGTTCGGGCTCGATTTCGCGGCGGGGTATTCGGCGGGGCTTTTCATCGACCAGCGGGCGAACCGCGCCCGCGTCCGGCGCGGCGGCGTGCAAAGGCTGCTGAACACCTTCGCCTACACCTGCTCATTCTCCGTGGCGGCGGCGCTGGCCGGGGCCGAAACTGTGAGCGTCGATCTCTCGAAAAAATCCCTCGACCGCGGGCGGGAAAACTTCGCGCTCAACGGGCTCGACCCCTCCGGAGAGAAGCGCCACCGCTTTTACGCCGATGACGTGCTCGACGTGCTTCCGCGCCTTGCGCGGAAGGGCGAAACCTTCGACGCCATCATCCTCGATCCGCCGACCTTTTCGCGCGGAAACAAGGGCCGCAAATTCCAGGTCGAGCGCGACTTGGAGACGCTGCTCATCGCCGCCATCGGAGTCGCCGCGCCCCGCGCGCAAATCCTCCTCTCGACAAACTGCACGCGCCTCACGCGCCGCGTGCTGGAGACGATCGCCCGCTTCGCCCTCAAAGGCACCCGCCGCTCCGCCGACTGCCAAGCCGAGCCCCCGCTGCCCGACATCCCTGCAGACCTCGGTGCGCAGACGCTGTGGCTGCTGCTGAAATAAAAAAACCGTCATTCCTAAACGGAGTTTCGCGGCAGGCGAAATGCCGTGAAGAATGCCAGCGTGTTTCTTCGATTCTCAGAATCAAAGCGCGAACAATTCGATGCTTTGGGGATCGAGCGGTTTGCCGGACTGAATCTGTTCGAGGAGTCCGGCGTGGAATCTCAAATCCGGATGTCCCACCGGGAGCACCTCCTTCGCGCCATCGCTGGCGCGCCGGGCCAGATCGTTCGCCTCTTTCATGTCGCCCAAGATCGAACGACACGCCGCCAGCAGGGCGCATGTGTGCAGACTATCAGGGTGCTCCCTGCCCAGCACTCGCTCCCGCGCGGCGAGCGCGGCGCGCAATTCCTTTTCCGCCTCGTCCATTTTGCCCGCCGCCATGAGCACGAGGCCGAGATTGCTGCGGCAACTCAGCGTATCGGCATGGTCCGCTCCCGGACTGCGCGTGCGCGCAGCAAGCACCACCCGCAGTTCGCGCTCCACGTCCGCCCGCTGGCGCGAACGCCAGAGGACCAGGGCCAGCGTGTACCGCACCGTCACCGTCTCCGGGTCTTCCGATCCCAGGATTTTCTCGTCCGCAGCGAGCAGGCTGCGGCAAGCGGCCTCGACTTCTTGAAATTGATCCCCACGAAACAGTCCATAGGTCGCCACGCGGCGGGCCACGAGGGTGATGCGGTGCTCGGCTCCGAGCGCTCTTTCCGCCGCATCCACGGTCGCCCGGGCTTCCGTCTCGGCCTCCGCATACTGGCCGGTGTCATCGAGCGCGAGGCAGAGCGAAAGGCGGGCATCGAGAGTGTCCGGCGCATCTGCGCCGAGCGTTTGCGTGCGGGCGTCGATGAGCGCGCGGCATTGCTCCACCGCCGCCTGATACCTGCCCAGCTCCGTCAGCACCTCCGCGCTGCACGCACGGACCTTGATCGTCTCCGGGTGGAGCGCGCCCAGCACCTGCACGCGCCCATCCAGCACCACCGCGAACTCGCGCGCGGCTTCCAGGCGTTTGCCGAGATGAGAAAGCGCCACGCCGAAATTGAGACGACCGGTCAGCGTGTCGGGATGCTTTTCTCCCAGCACACGCTGCTGGACTTTGACCAAAGGCCGCAAGGCTCCCTCGGCCTCGCTCCACCGCTTCAGTTTCCCGTGGATGACCGCCCGATTCATCCTCGCCGTCAGGGTGTGCGGGTGCTCGGGACCGAACACTTTTTCCTCGATCGGCAAAAGGGCGCCGATGACTTCCAGCGCTTCGTCGAATTTCTCCTCGTTGACGAGCACGCCCGCGAGGTTGCCTGCGGCTACCAGTGTGTCCGGATTCTCCGCACCGGAAATCCGCTGGCGCGCCGCGAGCACGGCGCGAATTTCCGTCTCCGCCTCCGGGTTCCTGCCCGCCTTCACCAGCAAGGCGGCGAGATTGCCGCGCGTGACGAGCACGCCGTCATCCTCCTCCCCCAGCTTATTTTTCTGCGCCGCGAGCACCGCGCGCATCTCCGTTTCCGCCTCGGGATACCGCGCCATTTCGCCGAGCACACCCGCGAGGACGGCGCGGGCCCGCAGCGTATCCTCATCCTCCGCGCCCAAGACTCGCTCCTGATTCTGCACGCTTTTTCGCGCCGCCTCCTCGGCTTCCCGGAGGCGGCCCTGGCGCAGGTAGAGATTCGCCATGCCCATTTTCTGCCGCAGCGTGAAGCGGTCATCACGCCCGAGCCGCCGCTCGGCCTCTTGGATCAACGCGGCAAAAGCCGCCTCCGCTTTGGCGAACTGACCGGCCTCCGCCAATTGGATCGCCGCCGCGCGCTGCCGGACCAGTTCGTCGTCCGGCTTCGCGCCGGCGTCACCGCGGAGAATGCCGCCCGCGAAGAGCAACACCCCTGAGACCAGAAAGGAACAGATCGACGTGCCGCGCATACGTCTTCGGACTGTGGGCGCTTCGCGTCTGCACACAACGCCTTTCAACCACCGTGCGAAGGCCAGACCGCAACTCCGCCCTACTTCACCTTCAGCAGCTCTATCTCGAAAATCAGCGTCTCGTTCGGCCCGATGATCCCGCCCGCGCCGCGCTCGCCGTAGGCCAGCTTCGGCGGGACATAGAGGATCCACTTCGCGCCTTCCTTCATGAGCTGGAGCGCTTCCGTCCAGCCTTTGATCACGCCGCTGACGGGAAACTCCGCCGGCTCATTGCGCTTGTAGGAGCTGTCGAATTCCGTGCCATCGAGCAGCGTGCCGCGGTAGTGCGTGCTCACGGTGTCGGTCAGCTTCGGCGTCTTGCCTGTGCCGTCCTTGATGACCTTGTACTGCAAGCCGCTGGGCAGCGTCTTCACATCTTCTTTTGCTTTGTTTTCCATGAGAAATTTTTCGGCGCGTTCGATTGGGTTGCCGGACTGCGCCTGGCAGCCCGAGGTGAGGAGGAGCGCAGCCAGGCTGGTCGCGCAGATGGAGGTGGAGAGGGGTGTTTTCATAAGTTGGTAAATCTCGCGGCTTAGTTGTCGTCCTGCACATGCTCCTTGCGCTGGAGCTTCCCGGAGGCATCCACCGTGATGTGGAATTTCCGTCCCTCATAGGTCACGTCCACGGAAAAGGTTTTCTTCGCCTCGCTCACGTCGATCTCCTTGATCTCCCCGCCGCGCGCCTCGCGCAGCAGCGTCTTTTTCACCGCCGCCGGGATCGTCTCCAGCGTCAGCGGCTTCCCCTCCGGCTCGTACTCGTCGAGTTCCTTCCGCATGACCCGCCCGCCCCCGTCGAGATGGAGCGCGTAGTGCGAGCCGTCGATCAGCAGCCCGATGACATACGTCGTGCCGTCGCTCTCATTCACCCGCTTGAAGTCATGCACCTTCCCGTCGGCCTTTTCCTTGTCGATCGTCGCCTGCACCTCGGCGGGGATTTCGATCGTCAGCTTGCCGCCGCCTTTGTCATCGGCGGCGAGCGCCGAGCCCAGCGCGAGGCACGCGCCGAGGGTGATGAGTGTCGTGGGGAGGAGTTTCACGCGCACCGCTTTGCCAGTTTGAAAAAATCGCGTCAACGGCTTTGTCACGCGCGCTGGAAGGCGCGCTCGTATTCCCGCGTCCGCCGCCCCCACGCGATGAACACCGCGCCGATGAACACCATGAAGATCGAAAGGAACTGCCCGGCGGAAATCCCCCATACCGACCACGCCGGATCGGGCTCGCGGAAGCATTCGCCGAGGATACGCAGCACCGCGTAGAGGATGAAAAACGCGCCCGTGAGCACGCCGCGCGGCACCCGGCAGCGCGTGCGCAGCAGCCAGAGCGCGGTGAAAAGGACCACGCCTTCCAGCAGCGCCTCGTAGAGCTGCGACGGATGCCGCGGCGAGAGTACCGTGCGCAGCCACTCGCGCACCGCCGGATCATTCCGGATCGCCGCGAGCGGCGGTTCGTCCGGGCCGAGTTCCTTTGGGAAAAGCATCGCCCACGGCACCGACGCCACACCGCCCGGCACACCCGCCACCCGCCCATACAGCTCGCCGTTGATGAAATTCGCCATCCGCACCACGAACAGCCCGATCGGCGCCACCACCACCAGCGAATCCCCGATGCTCGTCCACGACACCTTTTTCCTCCGCGACCAGTAGAGCGTGAAAAGCACCAGCCCGAGGATGCCGCCGTGGCTCGCCATGCCGCCCTCCCACACCTTGAAAAACTCCAGCGGATGCGCCGCCACATACGCCAGCCCGCGCTCCGGCAGCCAGTAGAAGAGCGACCAGCCCAACCGCCCGCCGAGCATCACGCCGAAGACCGCCGACCATGTGATGAAATCGCCCACCTGCGCCACCGGCAGGTCCGTATAGCCGCGCCGCGCCAGCCATTGGTAAAGCCAGCCGCCGAGGAGAAACGACACCACGTAGGCCAGCCCGTACCAGTGAATCCCGACGCTGTGGCCAAAGCGCCGCATGACGAAGTCATTGCTGAACTCGATGACGAACGGGCTGAGATCGTGAAGGTAGTAGGCGGGCACGCGGGGCGGGACTTTCACGGGCTCCGCCGCCGCGCATCAATCCAAATCCGCCCCACACGGCGCACGGGCACGCGCGGTGGAGCTGCTGAAGGCAGGGAAACGAGCGCGGGATTCTCCGGTATCCACATCGGCTGATCTGCGGGTAGGGTGCCGCCCACATGAACAACGACTTTGCAGAACTCGACTACCGCAAGACGCCTCTGGGCGAGCTGACCCTTCGCCGCCGGAGGGTCGCCGCGCTGGATGGGCTGGAGGTCTTTGAGGTGAAACTCGACGACGCCTTTCTCATGTCGAGCCTCTTCCATAAGGTGGAGGTCGCGCTCGCTGACCTCGGCCTCGCCGCGCTGGATGCGCCGGAGCTGGATGTAGTCGTGGGCGGGCTCGGGCTCGGCTACACGGCTGTCGCGGCGCTCAAGCACGCGACGGTGCGCTCGCTGATCGTGGTGGACGCGCTGGAGGCGGTGATCGAATGGCACGAGCGCGGGATGGTGCCGCTCGGGCCGGAGCTCACCGGAGACCCGCGCTGCCGCTTCGTCCACGCGGATTTCTTTGCCCTCGCGGCCGCGCCGGCGCAGGGCTTCGACCCGGAAAGCCCCGCCCGCCTTTTCCACGCCGTGCTGCTCGACATCGACCACTCTCCGGAAAACCTGCTCCACCCGCGGCACGGCTCATTTTACGCCACCGACGGCCTCCGCAGCCTCGCCGCGCAACTCCATCCCGCCGGCGTCTTCGCGCTTTGGTCCGACGACCCGCCCGAGGAGGGTTTCCTCGCCGCCCTCCGCGCCGTCTTTGCCACCGTCGAGGCGCACGTCATCCGCTTCCAGAATCCGCTGCTCGACCGGGAATTCGCGAGCACGGTGTATGTCGCGCGGAAGGCGTAGCGGGCCGCCGGCGAAGTGGGCGCGTGGCTCGAGATGAATTGCGCGGCGCCGCTCTTTTCCATGGCGATTCCGGGCGGCAGGACGCCGGCAAGGAGAAAGATCACCCTCCAATCAATGGCGGCGCGGCCTCCTCAAGATCAATGCAGCCGGTGACGATGAGCGCGACGCTGCCTGGCGCGGCCCGCGTCACGCGACGACCGCGCAAGGCGTGTCCCGCATCGCGCGCTGCACGGTTTCCGCCAGCGTGGCGGAAAGATACGGCTTCGGCAGGTAGTGGCTGCCTTCGAAATTCTCCTCGAACAGCTCGGCGCTGTAGCCGCTGCTGAAGATGACTTTCAGAGCCGGATGCGACACGCGAATCCGCTCGGCCACGTCCCTCCCGGACAGCCCGCCCGGCATGGCCATGTCGGTGAGCAGGAGGTCGATCCGGTGCCCTTCCCTTCCCCATGCTTCCAGCGCGGCGTGGCCGTCGCAGGCCTCGATCACGGTGAAGCCGTGATGCGTGAGCACCTCGTTCGCCAGTTCGCGGACGGTGGAGTCATCCTCAACGAGCAGCACCGTGGTGCCCGCGCCTTTGACCACGGTCGGTTCGCTTGCGATGTCGGCAGGCAGCGCCTCGTCCTCGGTCGAGGGCAGGAAAATGCGGAAGGTGGTGCCTTCGCCGGGCGTGCTGGAGACTGAGATCCATCCCTCGTGCTGTTTCACGATGCCATAGACGGTCGCCAGGCCCATGCCGGTGCCCTTGCCAAATTCCTTGGTCGTGAAAAACGGCTCGAAGATCTGCGACGCAGTCTTTTCGTCCATGCCGGCGCCCGTGTCGGCGACCGTCAGGACGGCGAAGCTCCCGCCGCGCCCGTCGGGATGCGCGGCTTCCTTTTCATCGGCAAAGGACGCGCCGCCCGCGCTCAGCGTCAGGCGTCCGCCGCCGGGCATCGCGTCGCGGGCATTGAGGGCGAGGTTCAGAATGACCTGCTCCATGTTGCACACGTCGGCACGGAGACGCGGGAGGTTTTCGCCGTGCGAAAGGACGAGGTCGATCTGGTCGCCGAGCAGCCGGCGCAGCATGGCGCTGATGTTATTGGTGATCTGGTCGAGCTGGATGACGCGTGGCTGCATCACCTGTTTGCGGCTGAAGGCCAGGAGCTGGCGCGTCAGCTCGGCCGCGCGGGCCGACGCGTCGCCAATCGCACGGAAGGCGCCTTCGACCTCGGCGGCGAGTTTCTGCTTGGAAACCTGGAGGCTGGCATGGCCCTGGATGACGGTGAGGATGTTATTGAAATCGTGGGCGACGCCCGCGGCGAGGTGGCCGACGGCCTCCATCTTCTGCGCCTGCCGGAGCTGCTCCTCGAGTTTCCGCTGGTCGGCGATGTCCTGCAAAATGACGAGGATGTGCGGGGCGCCGGCGAGTTCAAAGGGCTCCATCCAGATGAGGCACGGCCGGATTTCGCCCGCCCGCGTGCGAAACTTGCAGCTCTCCGCCGCGACACCGCGTCCGGAGTTCAGCTCCACGAGCATGTGCCCGAAGGCGGCGGCATCCACGCAGAGGCCTATGTCCTCGGGCCGGCTGCCCACGAGTTCCTCGCGGGTAAAGCCGGTGCCGCGGAAGAAGCTCTCATTCGCATCGACGTACGTGTGCTCGGCGACGGTGAGGATCGCGATCGGGATCGGGCTGGCGTTGAACGCCTTTGAAAAACGCTCTTCCGACTGGCGCAGGTACTCCTGCGCCTGGGTCCGCTCGGCGACCTCGTTCTGGAGCTTGCGATTCGCCGACGCCAGGTCCGCGGTGCGCTCGCCCACCATGCGCTCGAGGTCTTCGAGCTTGCAGGCTGCCTGCGCCGTCACCTGCCACTTCCGCGTGAGCGCATGTGCGAGCTGGAGCACCTCGATGTTGTCGAATGGCTTCTTGAGGATCACGAGACGGTCGGAATCGCCGACCTGGTCCACGATCTCGTGCCACGAGTAGTCCGAGTAGGCCGTGCAGATGACGACCTGGATCGCCGGGTCCACCGCCCAGATGCGCGTGACCGTCTCCACGCCGTCCCAGCCCGGCGGCATCCGCACATCCACAAACGCCATCGCGTAAGGCCGGCCCTCGACCACGGAGCGCTCCACTTTCTCCAGCCCCTCGCGGCCCTGAAATGCAGAGACCAGCTCGAAGGTCGCATGCACCGCGCGCGTCTCCGTTTTGCCAAAGACCTGCGACATCAGGTCGTTGACGGAATCGTTCTTCGGGCACTCGGCCGTCAGGATTTTCTGGAAGTCCTCATGGATCGACGGGTTGTCATCGACGATCAGGACGCGGTAGTGCGGGATTTCGGTGCTCACAGGTTTCCGGTAGTTCGGTGGAAAGCGTCTCGGGCTTTAGGAAAATCTTACGCAGCCGCTCGCGAAAGCGGTTCGCGGGTCTGATCGGCGCTCGCCGCGACCGGTGGCCCCGGCTGCTCCTTTGGCACGCCGGCGATCGGCAGCTCCAGCGTGAAGGTGGCGCCGAGACCCGGACCCTCGCTGCTCGCGATGAGCGAGCCGCCCATTTCCTGCGCGGAGTTCGCGCCGCTGTGGAGGCCAAAGCCGTGGCCGTTCTTTTTCGTCGTGAAGCCGTGCGAAAAGATCCGCTCAAGGTTGTCCGGCGCAATCCCCATGCCGGTGTCCGTGATGCTGATGCGCACGATGCCGTCCTCCCCGCCCCGGATGCCGATCGTGAGGAGCTTCTTCGGATTCGCGCTGTCATCGAGCGACTGCTTGGCGTTGCGGATCAGGTTCACGAGGATTTGCAGCACCTTGTGCTTGTCCACAAGCACCGCGGGGACTTCCTCGAACTGCCGCTCGACCGTGACCTCGTGGCGGGACAGCGATGCCGCATTGATCTGGAGGGCGTCGCCGACGAGCCCGCTGACCGACAGCGGCTCCATCAGGCCCGAGACTTTCGCGTAGCTCTGCTGCATGGCCACGATGTCCTTGATGTGCGCCACATTGCGCGTCAGCACACCGACCTCCCTGGTGATCGCCACCTGCTCCTCGGCGAGCGCGTCGGTCAGACTGGCGATCAGCCCCGGCACGGCCTTGCCGCGTGGATCGCCGGCGATGAAAGCCGCCAGCCCTTCGCCCTGCTCCCGGAGCAGTGCGGCGACTTTTCCGAGATTGCCGACCTGCGAGGACCGCACGCGGTCTGAGATGAGCGTGCTCGAGACATTCACGCTGTTGAGCACGTTGCCGACATTGTGCAGCACGCCTGTGGCCACCTCGGCCATGCCGGCGTGACGCGAGGTTTCGATCAGCTTCTGGTGCGCGCTCTCCAGTTCCTCCGCCGCCAGCTTCTGCTCCGTGATGTCGAGAAAAACGCCGCGCACGAGCACCGCGCTCCCGCCTTCATAAAGCACCGCCGCGCTCTCCCTGATCCA
>JANOBH010000542.1:0-13288 GCA_031411535.1 Chthoniobacter sp.
ACCCCGGCGATACCGTGCGGTGCCGCCCGTGAATGGCGGGGTCCTTCGACTGCGCTTCGCAAAGCCTGCGCTCCGCTCAGGATGACGGAGTGAGGAGCGCGAGCACTTCTCCCGCGTCCACAAGCACCTCCTCGCGCGTGGCGAGAGTCTTCACTTTCACCTGCGGCCATTCGTCGCCGATCAGCACTGTCACCCGCGCGCCGAGTTGCTCGGCGGTTTGGAACTGCTTCCCCACCTTCACCGCGGTGAGCGGGAAATCGGTGCGCTGCCCCGCATCGCGCAGCCGCTGCACCACGCCGAGCGCCTCGGCGCGGCGCTCTTCCTTGGCGATGACCACATACACATCCGCCGCCCGCTCCCGCGCGAGCCAGGCGTCGAGCTGCGCCTTGGCCGCAGGCGTGTCGTTGATCAGATTCGCAAGCACCACATCGCCCATGCCGAAGCCGAGCGCGGGCAGGTCCACCTTGCCGTCGCTCATCAGGCTCAGCAGCTTGTCGTAGCGCCCGCCGCCCGCCAGCGCGCGCTCGTTCTTGCTGCGGTCGAAAACCTCGAAGACCGCACCCGTGTAGTAGGCCAGTCCGCGCACGATAGCGTAGTCGATTTCCACAAACCCACCGAGCCCGCGCGCCGCGAGATCCGCGAGGATCGGCGCGAGTTCCGCCGTCGCCGTCTTGCTGCGCATGAAGTCGAGCACCTGCTGCGCGGTCAACCCGAATTTCGCCAGCGCGACGTCAGTCTTCTCCGGCGGATTGCGCTCCGCCTTGTCCACGATCTGAAAGAACTCGTATTCGTCCTCCGCATCTCCACCCGCCTGCGCAAAGAACTGCTGCCAAGCGGTGCGGCTGCTCAGCCTCACGACGAAATCTTTCTCCCCCAGCCCAAACCCGCGCAGCATGTCGATGAGCACGGCGACCATCTCCGCGTCCGCAGCCGGGGAGGCCTCACCGAGGATGTCGCAGTTCAATTGATAGAACTCCCGCAGCCGCCCGCGCTGCTGCTTCTCGTAGCGGAAAAACTGCGGCACGCAGAACCACTTCAGCGGCTTTTTGAAATCGCGCTCCCGCGCCGCGACCATCCGCGCAAGCGTGGGAGTCATCTCGGGCCGCATCGCAACGTGGCGGTCGCCCTTGTCGGTGAAGTCGAAGAGCTGCCCGACGAGTTCACCGCCGCTCTTCTTTTTGTAGAGCTCGATCGGCTCCAGCACCGGCCCGTCGAATTCCACAAAGCCGTAGCGCCTCGCCACGCCGCGCCACGTTTCGAGGATGTAGTTCCGGCGCGCGCAGTCGTCGGGAAAGAAGTCGCGGAAGCCAGGGAGCAGTTGCATCGCGCGAGGAAAGAGGATGGACCCGGCCTTTGCAAAGGCGCTTCTCGCGCCCGCGTGAGGAAAAAAAGCGCGCCACGCCACGCCGGGACGGGACCGCTAGCGATGCGCGCCGACCGAGAGCACGACGGAGTTTTCAGGCTGCCGCGGATTCAGGTCGCTCGCCACGCGCAAGCCGGCGGCCTCCAGAGCGCCATACGCGGCGACGAATTCCTTTGGCGGCGGGAAGGTGCCGCTGGAAAGCGAGATGCCCGGAAACGGAGCGCGCTTTGGGTCGAGTTGCACGTCGGGCACCGACCAGCCGGCGTCGTGAAAAGCCGCGCGCAAGGCCGTCGACATCTCCACCGCCCGCGCGTCGCCCGCCTCGGCGCGGATGACGATGGAAAAGTGCGGATGCGCCCGCAGCCGCTTAATGAGCCGGGCACGCTGCATCTCGGTCAGCGAATGCTTCGAGCCCGGCTGTGCGCTCTTCCGCGGGGCATCCACCGCCGGCTTGGAAGTCTTCGCGTCAGACGATGCCGGCTGGCGGACTACCTTGACCGGCGGCGCGGGCCTGGCCTTCTCAATCGCCCGCCTGGCCACCTGCGGCGCGGATGGCGCCGGCTTCGCGGGTTTGGGTTCCGCCTTGCGCGGTCCCGCCGCGATCGGCGGCAGTTTCTCGGCCTGGATTTCCGCCGCCGGCTCACGCGCGGGAGTCCCGCCCGCGGCCACGGCGGGCGGCACCGCGGGAGCGACAGGCTTTTCAGCCGCCGCTGCACTCACGAGCGGCGCGGCGCTGACTTTGCGATCCAGCAGCGCCACCCGCTCGTGCAGTTCGGCCTGGTCGCTTTGGATTTCCCCCACGCGCTCGGCCAGCCCGCCCAAGACCACCAACTGCTGCCTCTCATGCGAGCGATCCGCCTCTTTCCCGAAGAAAAACAAGCCGACAGCGCCCGCCGCCGCCAGGAACAACCCGAAGACCAGCACGACCACGCTCATCGAATGGAGCGGCTCGGAATTCATGCGAAAATGGCGTTCAAGAGGCGGCGGGGGGTGGGGACTGCGCGCAGCTTTTGCCCGAAACCCAAGTGCCACGTCAACAGCAATGCCGCCGCCCGCGAAACAACCGCATTCCCCAAGGCAACCGTGCCGTCCCGCACCCGCCCGCCAAACCTGAAAAACACGGAGGTGGCTGGGGGGAGAATCGAACTCCCGACACGAGGATTTTCAGTCCTCTGCTCTACCAACTGAGCTACCCAGCCGTCCCGCGAAGGGAGCGCACTTTGCCCGAGCACTCCGCGAACGCAAGCGGTTTTTCCCGCCACTCGGGAGACCGCGAAAGCCGGGGCAATTCCTCGCTCTCAAACGACGAAACAGCGGCCGGTGGCGCACGCGTGAAAGCGGGACGCGGCGCCCGGCGTGACGAACGCCTGGGCTGCCGCCGCGAGGGTTCCAGCACCGCGCCGCTTGCCCCGCGCGATGCGGCGCATTAAGAAAGGCGCTCTTTTCCACATGCCCGACGCCGTCGCACCCAGCACCCCGCCTGCCGTTTCCGCCGCACCCCTCGCGCAGATCCGCGTGCGCGCGAAGTTCTTTTTCGAGGGCGACAAAAAGTGGTTCGTGAAGGGCGTGACCTACGGGCCGTTCGCGCCGGATGCGGCGGGCGATTTCGTCGGCGACCCGGAAAAGGCGCGGCGCGATTTCACCCTCGTCCAGGAGATGGGTCTCAACCTCCTGCGCATCTACCACGTCCCGCCGAGGTGGTTTCTCGATCTCGCGCGCGAGTTCCGGCTGCGCGTGCTGATTTCGATCCCGTGGGCGGAGCACATCGAGTTTCTGAACAACGCGAAAATCCGCCGCCAGGTCGAGGAGACCATCCGCGCAGGCGTGGCGAAAAACGCGGGGCACGAGGCCATCTTTGGCTACTACGTGGGCAATGAAATTCCCTTTGCGATCGTGCGCTGGCTCGGCGCGCAGCGTGTCATCGAGTTTGTCGAAAAGCTGATCCGCATCGCCCGTGCGGCGGATCCCCGCGCGCTCTTCAGCTACGCGAGCTATCCGCCCACGGAATACCTGCTCCCAGCCAACGTCGATTTCGTCTCGTACAACGTCTATCTCGAGCGGCAGCGCGATTTTGAAAAGTATCTCGCCCGCCTCCAGAACCTCGCGGAGGACAAGCCGCTGATCTTTGGCGAATTCGGAATGGACACCATCCGCAAGGGCGAGGACGAGCAGGCCAGCGTGCTCTCGTGGCACCTCGAAAGCGTGGTCCGCGGCGGCGCGGCGGGGACGATCTTTTTCGCGTGGACGGACGAGTGGTTCACGGGCGGGCACGACATCACGGACTGGGCCTTCGGCCTCGTCACGCGTGACCGGCAGCCGAAAAAGGCCTTTCACGCGCTGAAGGACTATCTGCGCGGCGACAGCTCCATGACGCAGCGCGTGGTGCTGCCGAAGTATCCGAAAGTCAGCGTCATCGTGTGCAGCTACAATGGCGGCCAGACGCTCGTCCACTGCCTCGAATCGCTCGACGGCGTGACGTATCCCGACTTCGAAATCGTGCTAGTGGATGACGGCTCGAAGGACAACACGGCCCAGCTCGTCCACACCTGGCTCGACGCCCGCCGCGCACGCTTGCCCGCGATCGCGAAAGACGCGGGCGCCGTCGTCGGCGGGCAGCACCACGAGGCGCACTGCGAGGTGTACGACGGCGGCGGGAAACTCCCCGCCTTCATCCATATCGTGCAGCCAAACATGGGCCTGAGCTACGCGCGCAATGCCGGCGCTCACGCGGCGCGCGGCGAGATTTTTGCCTACACCGACAGCGACTGCATGGCCGATCCCGACTGGCTTTACTTCATGGTCGGCACGCTGCTCAGCGGCGATTACGTGGGCGTCGGCGGGCCGAATGTCTCGCCGCCCGCGGTCAACTGGATCCAGGCCGCCGTCTCCGCCGCGCCGGGCGGGCCGAACCATGTGCTGCTCACCGATGTCGTGGCCGAGCACATCCCCGGCTGCAACATGGCCTTTCACCGCGCCGCGTTTGAAAGCATCACCGGATTCGACACCGAGTACCGGAAGGCCGGCGACGACGTGGACTTCTGCTGGCGCCTGCAGACGAATGGCGGCGTCATCGCCTTCTCGCCGAGCGCCATCGTCTGGCACTACCGCCGCTTCACGCTCAAGGCCTTCCGCGCGCAGCAGGAAGGCTACGGCGAGGCGGAGTCGATGCTGCGCTTCAAGCACCTCATCTTTTTCGGCCCGACCGGCACGGCGAAATGGAAGGGCCAGATCTACGGCGCGCCGCGCTTTACCTGGCTTTTCAACAAGCCCGTCATCTACCACGGCGTCTTTGGCCAGGGCCTTTTCCAGTCGATCTACCCCACGCCGCAGAGCGAGCTCGCGGCCTACCTGAGCAGCGTCGAGTGGGTCACCCTCACCGCCTTTATCGCCGTGCTCGGCTGGCCGCTGGAAAAGATCCGCATGGTGCCTCTGCTGATGTTTCTCGGCACATTCCTCGTGGCGCTCAGCTACATGATCCACGCGCGCATCGAGCCTAAGTTCGACACCGTCCGCGCGCGCCTGCTCGTCGCCTTTCTCGCCTTCATGCAGCCGCTCGGCCGCGGATGGGCGCGCTATTTCACCTGGATGAAATACAAGCAGACGCCGCGCGCCGTCATCGCCAAACCCGAGGCCGATGTCCCGCGCGTGAGCCGCAAGGGCGGCATCGCGAAGCTCGACCTGTGGAATGAGACCGGCAAGGGCCGCGAGCAGTTGCTGACCGAGACTTTCCAGCTCCTCGAGGACGAAGGCTGGCGCTACTCCTCGGACACCGGCTGGAAAGACTGGGACCTTCAGATTTATGGCAACCAGTTCTGGTCGATCGCCGTCCGGACCGTCACCGAATACCATGGCGGGCCGAAATGCCTCACGCGCGTGCGCCTCAAATACCAGCCGGTCGCGACGACGGTGCTGGTGAATGCCGTCCTCCTCTCCGGCATGCTCTACCGCCTGGCCTTCACAGCGCACCGCGACTACGTGTGGTGGGGCCTTTACGTGTGCTTCGTCTTCTGGCTCTGCCTCCGCGCACGCCGCCTGAAACGGCGCGTCGCCGACCTCGTCATCGCCGCCGCCCTGCGCTGCGACCTCACGCGCGTCTTCGGCGCGGCAGGCAAGCCTGCGCCGAAGGCGTGAGCCGTGGCCGCTCCCGCTGAGACACCGCGCTCCCGCTGCGCATCCGCCGTTTTCTGTCTCGCGCTCATCGCGGAATTCGCGCTGCTCCTCGGTGCGCTGGAGGTGGGTGATCTCAGCATTCCGGGACATCCGGCGCGGCTTGTCCTCATCCTGCTCGGAGCCGGCGCGTGCTTCCTCGCCGCCGTTCACTTCTTTCCGAAAGGCCGCGCACCGGGGCGCGCAGTGCTCTTCTGGTTCGTCGCCGTCGCACTCCGCGTCGTGCTGCTGCCGATGGAGCCGGGCGACGACATGTGGCGCTACCTGTGGGAGGGCCGCGGCCAGCGGGAGGGCTTCAATCCCTACATCGAAAGCCCCGCGTCGCCGCGACTCGATGCGCTGCGCGACGGCGCGTGGGAGAAGATCAATCACCCCGAATCCCCGGCAATCTATCCGCCCGCGACCGAACTCGTCTTCGCCGCGCTCGCGCGCGTCGTCCCTGTGGTGTCGAAATCGGTCGCGCCGGTGATCCTGTTCAAACTCGTCTTCGTCCTCGCCGACCTCGCCACCATCGCGCTCCTGCTCCGCCTCATCGGCGGAGCCGAGCGCCACCGCACCGCCGCATGGTACGCGTGGAATCCCGCCGTCGCCTTCGCCTTTGCGGGCGCGGGGCATTTCGACAGCCTCATGCTCGTCACTCTCACCGCCGCCGTGCTCGCTCTGCACCGCGCGACGACCGTCGATGCCACGCGCCCAGCGTGGTCGTGGTCGCTCGCCAGCGCCGCGTGCCTCGGCCTCGCCATCGCTTTCAAACTCATCCCGGTCTTTCTCCTTCCCATCTGGGCCTTCGCGCTCCGCCGGCGTGCGCCGGCCCTGCTGCTCAGCGTCGCCATTCCCGCCGCGCTCACGCTGCCGTACGGCGGACCCGGCGTGGTCTTGAAACCGCTGCTCGCCTTCGCCGGGGTCACGCGCTTCAACGATCTCGTCTGGGGATGGATCGAGGCCGTCACCATCGCCAATCCATTCGGCCACAACTGGCCCTTCACCCTCATCCTCGCGCTGGCCGTCGGCCGCATCGTATGGAAATGCCGCGACGACTGGCGGCGCAGCGCGCTCTGGGTGCTCGGCGCAGCGCTCATCCTCAGCCCAGTGCTGCATCCGTGGTACGTCACCTGGATCCTCCCCCTAGCCGTCTGGCGCGGACAGACCGCCTGGACCGTCCTCTCCCTCAGCGCCCTCACCGCCCTGCTGCTGTGGGAAACCACCCCGCTCTGGACCGCCTGGCAGCCCACCCTGCTCACACGCACCTTCGTGATTCTCCCGCCGCTCATCGCGTGGCTCCTCCAATCGAAAATCGAAAATCGCGAATTGAAAATCCCATGAGCCTCCGCACCGCCGACTACGACTACACGCTGCCGGAGGAACTCATCGCCCGCCATCCCCTGCCCCGCCGGGAGGACTCGCGCATGATGGTCCTGCACCGCGCCGACCAGCGCATCGAGCACCGCCTCTTCCTCGACTTTCCGACCTTCCTCCGCCCCGGCGATCTCGTCGTTCTAAACGACACCCGCGTCATACCCGCCCGCGTTTTCTCCGATGACGGGCGCATCGAAACTCTCTTCCTCGAAATGCTCCGGGAGAACGTCTGGAAATGCCTCGTCAAACCCGGCCGCAAAATGCGCCTCGGAGCGACCATCACCATCCACGGCACCACCGGCGTCGTCATCGGCATCGAGCCGGAAGGCGAGCGTATCATCGAATTCCGCGGCCCCATCGACCTCGACGCCGCGGGCGAACTTCCCATCCCGCCCTACTTCAACCGCGCCGTGGAGCCCGCCGACAGCGAGCGCTACCAGACCGTCTTCGCCCGCGAACGCGGAGCCGTCGCCGCGCCCACCGCCGGGCTGCATTTCACGCCGGAACTGCTCACGCAAATCCCTCACGCCTTCCTCACACTCCACGTCGGCATCGGCACCTTTCGCTCCGTGCTCACCGACGACCTCAGCGCCCACCGCATGCACTCCGAGCGCTTCCGCGTCTCGGAGGAAAGCGCTCGCGCCATCAATGCCGCGCAGCGCCTCGTCGCCGTCGGCACGACCAGCGCTCGCGTCTTGGAAACCTGCGGGCTGCCGATCTCCGCATGCAGCGGCAGCACCGACATCTTCATCCACCCGCCCTACACCCCGCGGGCCGTCGGGGCGCTGCTGACGAACTTCCACCTTCCGCAAAGCACGCTGCTCATGCTCATCAGCGCCCTCGCCGGCCGCGAGTTCATCCTCCGCGCCTACGCAGAAGCGATCCGCGAGCGCTACCGCTTTTACAGCTACGGCGACTGCATGCTGATCGTCTGATCCCGCGAGCGGCTCCGTCTTCCGGTCCAGATGTGGCGCGCAAGAAGCAGCGCTGTGACAAGCATCGCAAGGTGCGAAACCCAATCGCCGTGGCGGGTGTAGAAAGTGGTGCCGGCACCGGTGGGGACGCGGACTTCGCGGCTGACGAAGCCCTGCTGAAACGGCTTCAGCCAGGGATCCACGCGGCCGAGGGAATTGACGCCGCAGGTCACGCCAGTATTGCCGCAGCGGAGGAGAGGGCGCCGGTTTTCGATCGCGCGGAAGACGGCATTCGCGAGGTGCTGCTCGGCGGCAGGCGACTTGGCGAACCATCCGTCGTTGGTGATGTTCACGAGCACCTGTGCGCCGTTTTGGACAAAGCGCCGGGTGAGTTCGCCCAGCGTGTCTTCAAAGCAGATGAGCGCGGCGAGACGGATTTTCGGATCGGGCAATTCGAGGAGATTGGCCTCGCGGCCCGCGGTGAAATCCGCCGGCACCAGTTGACCGACGAAGCCCGCAAACAAAGGGCGCAGCGGCAGATACTCGCCAAACGGGACGAGGTGCATCTTGCGGTAGTACTGCTGCTTCGCACCATGCTCGGTGAGCAGCGCGGCGATGTTGAAATCCTCGCGCGTCTCCGGGTCGAAGTCGGTGGTGCCGAGTAGCAGTGCGCCGTCGAGTGCCTTCGCCTGATCCAGGACGAAGTTGTAGTTCACATCGTCGGCAAACATGCTGTGCGGCGTCGCGGATTCCGGCCAGAGCACGAGCTGCGGCGCAGGCCGCGCGAGCGCCGCGAGGCCGGTGAGCTTGGAGAGTTCGGCGAAAATCTTCGCCTCCATCTCCGGATCGAATTTCTCAGTCTGCGGGATGTTCGGCTGCACCGCGACCACCCGCAGCGGCACGCTTTCACCCGTCTCCCCGCGCAGCAGCGCACGCACGCCGTAGCCGAAGACGAGCGCGATGAGCGCCATCGTGAAGCTGAACTCCCAGCGGATGCGCTTGAGAAACACCGGGCCGAATTCGCCGACGATCCGGCGGACGACGATCACGCCCATGAGATTGCAAAACACGACGAGGAACGTAACGCCCGGCACACCCGTGATGTCCGCGATCTGGATCATCGGCAGATCGCGATGCAGCGCGACGCCGAGCCCGTTCCAGCCAAAGCCGCCGAAGAGCCGCTCGCGCACCCACTCGTGCCCCACCCACGCGCACGCGCCCGCCGCGGCAGTGCCGAGATTGCGGAGCGAGCGGGGAAACTTCCGCGCAGCGTCATCGCGCACCAGCACTGCGCCGGTGAACCAGGCCCAAAACGCGAAGTAGAATCCGAAGACCATCGCCACCAGCGGCGAGAGCGCGAGCAGCCAGAGATTCTCGTAGAGCGCCGAGAGCGTGGTGCTCAGCCAGAAAAAGGTGCCGGTGAAAAAAACGAGCCCCGCAAGATAGCCCAGCGCCGCCTTCCGCAGCGCCCCGCGCCTGCCGTCATCGCGCGAAAAAAAGACCGCGCAGATCAGCGGCGTGAGAGCGATCCACGCGAGCCAGCCCTGTTCCCAGCGCGGAAAGCAAAGCGTGAGGAGCACACCACTGATAGCCGCCGCCGCCCAGGGCCACACACCCTGAAGTGCCGAGTGCGGAGTGCGGGGTGCGGAATTTTGAGACATTTCGGCGAAGGCGCGGAGCTTTACTCCGCACTCCACATTCCGCAATCCGAACCCCCTACTCCCGCCGAACGCGGCGGCTTTTCTTGACCTCGGGCCGCGGATCGAGTGCCTCGCGCAGATCCTTCATGTAGCCTGAGTTCACGCGGAAATGGATCTTTTCCATGTCCTCTTTCTTGTAAAACGCGCCCTTGTCCGCGACGACGTAGCCGATGCTCATCAGCCCCTGGAGGCAGTCGATCAGCTCGGCGATCGGGAGGTCGGAGCAGCGCTCGATCAGATCCCCTCCGAGCGTCTCGCTGCTCCCGAATCCCAGTGCTTTGATGACCGAGACTTCGGTTCCGTCGAGGTTGATTTCTCTGCTGCTCATGGGGCTTCTGGAAAGGGGGGTGGCTGGAAAACGGTTAGGAGGAAAGGCGCTGCCCGACATCCTGCTGGACCCATGCCCAAAGCCGGTCGAGCGACGCGTTCACGCCGGCCTTGATCGTTGCGAGTTCCTCCGCTGTAAAGGATTTCCCCGCCTGCGGTGCCCGGCGGGCGAACATGTAGAACTTGATCTTCGGCTCCGTGCCCGACGGACGGACGGCGACCCGGCGGCCGTCGGCGAGGTCGAGCATCAGCATCTTTTCCTTCGGGATCGTGTCGCCCTCCACGTCGATGAAGGTCTCCGTCGCGAAGTCGCGCGTGCCCGTCACCGCGCTGCCATCGGCCTCGGCCGGCGGCTGCGTGGCGTAGGACTCCACGAGCCGCTGGATCTTTGCCGCGCCGTCCGCGCCCTCGAATGTGAGCGAGCCGTTTTTCTCAAGATAGAAGCCGTAGGCCGCATAGACCTCGTCGAGCAGTTCGACGAGCGTCAGGTTCCTCGACTTCGCATACGCGGCCACTTCCGCGAAGACCACCGCCGCGCCGTTGCCGTCCTTGTCGCGGACGAAATCCGCCGCGCTGTAGCCGTAGCTTTCCTCCCCGCCGCACACGTAATAGCTCGAGCGGGCAAGCCGCAGCGCGCGCGTTTCGAGCTCGGGCAGCTTGCGGTATTTCGCGCGAACATCGGCGGGGAGCGCGGCTTCGTATTTGCCGAGTTTTGCGCCGATGTATTTGAAGCCGGTGAGCGTCTCCACGCAGCGCATCCCGTGTTTCTCTGCAATCGCCTTTTGCAGGTCGGTGGTGACGAAAGTCTTCACGATGACGCAGCGCGCGGCGTTCTCCGGTGTGATCACGCCCTGCGCGATGAGCTTCGTCACGCGGTAGTACGCCATGAGCGATCCGATCTGGTTGCCCGTCAGCAGTTCGAGCCGGCCGGCGGGATTGCGCGCGGCCACGCCCATGCGGTCGCAATCCGGGTCGGTGGCGATCACGAGATCGGCGCCGTTCTTGTCGGCGAGCTGCATCGCCAGCGAAAGCGCCTCCGCATTCTCGGGGTTCGGCGATTTCACCGTCGGGAAACGCCCGTCGCCAATCTCCTGCTCGGGCACGGTGGTGTAGCGGAAGCCGAGGCGGTCGAGCATTGGCTTGATGATCGTGCCGCCGACGCCGTGGATCGAGGTGAAGACGATCTGCAACCCGCTCTGCGCGGCGGCCGCGACCATCTCACGGTCGAGGATCAGCGTCCCCAGCCGCGCCATGTAGGCATCGTCATTCGCTTTGCCGAGCACCGTGAGCCTCCCCTGCTCCTCCTTTGGCACCGCCGCGTACACGTCGGATTCGATGGCGTTCACTTTCGCGATGATCCCGCTCGCGTGCGGCTCCACGACCTGCGCGCCGGCGTCGAAATAAACCTTGTAGCCGTTGTCATGCGACGGGTTGTGGCTGGCGGTGATGACGATGCCCGCGTTCGCGTTTTCCTCCCGCACGGTGAAGGAAAGCTGCGGCGTCGAGCGCGGCCCCTCGAAGATGCACACGTCGCAGCCGTTCTCCGTCGCCACCCGCGCCGTCAGCTCCGTGAAATCGCGCGAAAAATGCCGCGTGTCGTGCGCCACCACTAGCTTCGGCCGGCCCGGCAGCCCGTTCGTTGCGAACCATTCCTTGAGATACGCCACCAGCCCCTGCGTCGCGCGGCTGATGTTGTAGTAATTCATCGAATTCGTCCCCACGCAGGGCTGCTCCGGCCGGTCGAGCGGCTGCGGCGTGCCGCGCTCGGCGACGGTCACGATCTTGCCGATCGTCCGCCCGCGCAGCCCGCCGGTGCCAAAGGCGAGCGTCTTGTAAAAGCGGTCGTTCAGCTCATCCCACGCGCCCTGCTCCACGAGTTCCCCGATGCTCTCCGCCGCGACCGGCGAAGAACTCCGCACGAACATCTGCCCGATGTTGCGGGCGCTGCTTTCGAGGAGCCGGCCGTCGCTGACGGCCTGTTCGATGCGTTTGCTGAGTTCGCTCATAGGCCCGCATTGTAAAAGCCCGCCCCGAAATTCGGGAAGCCGCATTTTTCGCCCTGCGGGCACGGCGCTCGACAGCGCTCAGAAGCGCCATCCACTCTCCCGGGATGAAGGCCCTCCCGCTCCTCATCGCGCTCCTCGCCACCGGCTGTGCCGCGCGGCAGACCACGGTTCGCACGCGTCCGGCGGTCATCGTGATTTCGGACATCGACGACACGATCAAGGACACCCGCGTGGTGAAGGAAACCACGGGCCGGCACGGCGCGGCAACCTATCGGAAAGACTACGTGCGCCTGACCGGCGATCCCTTTCGCAAATGGCAGCCGGTGGACGGCATGGCCGCGCGCTACCAGGCGTGGAGCCGCCAGGGGCCGGTGGAGTTCATCTATCTGTCAAAGGGACCGTGGTTCTACCACCCGCGCGTTTCACGGTTTCTACGCGCCAATCATTTCCCCGGCGGACGCGTGGCTTTGAACCCCTTCTTTCCGATCACGCCCGGCGGATACAAAACCGGGCCGATCCGGCGGATCATTCGCGCGCATCCTGGCAGCAGCTTCGTGCTGGTCGGCGATTCCGGTGAGGACGACCCCGAAGTCCTCGGCCGCATCGCCGCTCAATTTCCGCGCAACGTGCGCCACGTTTTCATTCGCAACGTCACACCGCGCCAGCCACCGATGCGCATCACCGCTGCCTTTGCAGCTCTGCCCCGCGCCCGCTGGCGGCTCTTCACCACCGCCTGCCAGCTCCCCATGTTTCCCGCAAAAACCGGAGAAACCTCTTGGTATTATCACCTCACCGGTGTCAGGTGCGCGCCCTATGGGACACAATAAAGGCAAAGACAAAGTGAAGCAGCGCGCCGCGCGCCGCAGAAAAAACGACCGCCTCGCTGACGCGAAAAACAAAGCCACGACCGCAGCGAAGTAGCCCGCGCCTCGCGCACGCACCGCCACCGCGAACCACGCAGTGAGGCGCGCTGCGCCGGAGCGTGCCGGACACCGAGCGGCGCCGAGACGCGCGCGGCTCCTTGTCCGGCACGAGTTCCCGTGATCGGTGCGACTGCTCCGAGGGAATCCCTTCGCGGCGGTTCTTCAGCGTCACCGCTTCCCGATCGCATCCGCCGCCGCCTGCTGGAAAGCACGGCGCACGTCACTTGCGTCGCTGTTCGGGAAATTCGCGCGCTGCACCATCAGCACGTAGGCGACCCCGCGCACCGGATCGATCCACGCCTGCGTGCCCCACGCACCGCCGTGGCCGTAGCTGCCGGGGGAAAGCATCGCCGCCACGCCCTCGTGCGGCGTGCGCAGGACGCAGGTCCCGAGGCCCCAGCCGTATTTCGTCCCGTGCTGGCCGTAGGTGTCATTTTGGAAAAATCCCACCGGCAGATCGCCGGTCTGCGGCGTGGTGAGGAATTTCAGCGCGTCGGCGCTCAGGTAGCGGCGGCCATCGAGCGTGCCGCCT
>JANOBH010000543.1:0-2083 GCA_031411535.1 Chthoniobacter sp.
TCCTGCGGCGCGATGCCCGCGCGGGTGAAGAGCGCGTTGCCCAGCACCTGGGCGTAGGGGTACTGGCAGTTGATCTGCATCCCAGACCGCCCGTTCCAGCGGTCGTCATTGCGGAAGTTGACGTGAAAATTGTTCGGTGGCCCGAGCGCCGAGCCGTAGCCGCGGTTGCGGAAGCCGGCGTTGATGACCGCTTTGATCCCGGTGCCGTCGTGCGAGATGAACGTGCCATTCATCGTGGCCTCGGACTGCTCCTGCCCGCTGGTGCTGCCGATCTGCGCCAGCTCCAGGCGCTCCGCATTTGTCATGATGAAACGGTAGATCGGCTGGTTGCCGGCGATGGTGAAATTGGTCGCCGGGTCAAACGCGTTGTCCACCTGCACGAGCGCATTCGTCGCCTGCGCGAAGGTTTCCGGCATCACGCCGGGATCGCTCGTCCGCGCCGCCGCGGGCCAGGTGCGCGCGTTCGCGCCGTCGGTCGCGGAGATATACCACTCGATGACGGCGAGATTCGCCTGCGCGGGGATCACCGCATCCACTTCGCCGTCGCCGTCCGTGTCCGTCATGGCGGTGGCGGTGAAAGCGCCCGCGCCATCCAGCCGCCAGTGCAGCGTGGCGGTCGCGCCGGGAAGCTCGTCTTCGAGTTTGCAGGAGACGGTGATCGGGTCCGTCGAGCGCGGGATTTCCGGCCGGTGTTTCGCGTCCTTGATCAGCGGAGCGACATTCGCTGACGCGAGCGTATTTGCCGCGCCGGGCGTGCCGCCGGCCGCCGTGCTCACGCCCCAGTTTTGACCGCTGCCGATGCCGAGCGCGGGATTGCGCAGCTCGATCGTCCTGCCCCCGCCGTCCGCCTCGCAGAACCAGTCCCAGCCCTTGTGCGAAAACGAAAGCACCCCGCGCCCGCGCAACGCCCAGTCGCCCTGATCCGCGTAGCTCACGTCGCACACCTTCACGCCGAGGGCGTTGTCGAGTTGGACCTGCTCGCCGCTGTTGCCCAGCCGTCCCGTCCAGCCGCCGATCACCGTCCCGATGAAGCCCGGATGCGCCGCATTGAACGCCGCCACGTCCGCCGCGACGACCAGATACCCGCCCGCCATGAGCGTCGTGCCGCCTGGGATCGTAAAGGCCACGCCCTTGCTGAACTTCCAGCCCGCGATGTTCACCACCGCCACGTCCGGGTTGAATATCTCGATCCACTCCTCCGCAGGGTTTTCCGCCGGCGCACCGGGCGGGTGAAACATGATCTCATTCATGACCGGCGCGGCGGCGGCACTCAGGGTCGCCGCGGCGAGGGCGAGGGCCGCTAGGAGAGGAGATTTGGCGTTAAGCATGGGGATCTTGGGGCAGGGGGGCGGGGTATTCTTTTATCACACGATCGGCACCTTGCCGGTGAAAGTTCTTTCACTCCCTCCGGGTTTCCGCAGGCACCGGGCTTGAACCCCCCGCGGCCCGCTCCTACCGTCCGCCCATGTCCGAAATCCTGACCCCCATGATGCAGCAGTATCAGGGCATCCGCCGGTCGCTCCCCGCGGACACGCTGCTGCTCTTCCGGCTCGGCGATTTCTACGAGATGTTTTTCGAGGATGCGAAAGAGGCGTCCGCCATTCTCAACGTCGCGCTCACGAAACGGAACCTCGTGCCGATGTGCGGCATCCCGCATCACGCGGCGGACAATTACATCCGGCGCCTGATCAAGGCCGGTCGGCGCGTGGCCATCTGCGACCAGGTCAGCGAACCGGTCAAAGGGCAGATCGTGCAGCGCGAAGTCACCCACATCGTCAGCCCCGGCACGGTCGCAGACCTGCATCTGCTCGACGCGAAAAAGAACAACTTCCTCGCCGCCATCTACGCCGGGGCGAAAGGCGGGTTCGGCTTCGCCTTCGTCGATCTCACCACCGGCGATTTCCGCGTCACCGAGCTCGCCGACGATGCTGCACTGGCCGATGAACTCGCCCGCGTGCAACCCGCCGAGGTGCTCGTCGCCGAGGAGCAGGCCGCGCAGTTCCGCGAGGTGCGGGGCGTGGTCGCGCGCGACGGCTACACGTTTCTGCACGAGCAGGCGCACTTCACTTTGCGCGAGCATTTC
>JANOBH010000544.1:0-2367 GCA_031411535.1 Chthoniobacter sp.
AGTCACTGGTGTGGCGGACATCGTGAAGAATGGGGTGGGGACTTTCCGGTTTGGGACGCCCTTCACCAGTCCGGCGACCGGGCCGTCCGGGAATACGTGGTACGGCACGCTGACCGTGAATGAGGGGACCTTCCGCTTTAACAACAATGCGCAGGCCGCGCCGACCGCACTCCGCTCGAATCCGGTGGTGATGAGCACGGGGGCGACGCTCACGTTTTCCTCGAAAGTGACGGATCAGGAGTCCTCCGCGCGCATGGGGACGCTGAGCGGGACCGGCGGCCTCGTGCAGGCGCGCGGCGTGCTGGATGGTGTGAATCAGGACAGTCTGGACATCGGCATCTATGCGTTCACGAACGGGGATTACGCAGGGACGATCCGGAATACGAGAGTGGGCACGCAAAGCACGCTGAACTCTGCGGCTGGGACTCCGGGACACCAATTGGGCGTGTTGATTGTGCGCGGGACCGGGACGCAGACGCTGAGCGGGATTCTGGAGATCGAGAAGGACGTCGTGGTGGGTGGAAGCGTGACGCTGAAGCTGGCGGGGGCCACTGCTTCGCTCGCCAGCCAGAGCAATGGCGCAGTCGTGATGCAGGGCGGGACGTTCGTGCTCGATAACTCCGCTTCAGCCATCGATCGAGTCCGGGACGGCAACTCAGGCAGCACCGGAGTGGATGTGATCGGCGGCGGCACGTTCTCGCTCGTCGGGAATGCGGCGGGCACGTTCGAGACGGTTTCGCGTCTGCAACTCGGCAGCGGATCGACCGCGCGGTCGGGCGCACTGACGGTGAATGTCACGCACAGCGCGGGGGTGTCGAACGGCACGACGCTCAATTTTCAATCCTACGGGCGGGACTCGGGATCCAGTCCGGCGAATACGGTCAACTTTACCGCGAAGAATAGCGCGGGCGGTGTCATGGCGCTCGGGCTGGTCGGCAATAACCCCGCAGTTACTTTCCTAACGACACCGACGGGCGGCACGCCGTTTACCGTGCCGACTTTCAATGGGCTGCTGGGCAACACCGGCGGCACGGGCAGCTCGGCGACTGTGGGTTGGGCGACGGTGAATGGCACGGACTTCGCGACATATGGAGGGAATGGGGTCGCCGCGGTGGCGATCGACGCGACTCCGGCGGCAAGCGGCCCGGGCAGTCCCGGGAGCAATGTGCGGGTCACCGGCAGCATGGCGCTGACGGACGTGGGCGGCTACAGCCTCAGCTCGCTGAATCTCGCGCCGTCCGCGGGCGGGCAGTCGCTCACGCTTTCGGCAGTGGGAAACCTCAGCACGTCGGCGATCCTGCTGGCGGGCAGCACGAATTTCACCATCGGATCCGCCGGGGCCGGCGGCATCTCCGGTGTCGGCGGCGTTACCGGCACCGGCCCGCGTTATTTCCATGTGCAGGAGGCCGCGCTCACGCTGGACGCATCGGTCGGCGTCTCTACGAACTCGCCGATCATCAAGGCGGGCGAGGGCACGCTCATCCTCACCCATGCGAGCAATTCGCTGGCCGAGGCGCCGCTTTACATCAATGCCGGCGCCGTGCGCGCCACGCCGCTCACGAGCCTGCCAGCTGGCGAACTGCGTTTCCGGGGCGGCGTGCTGGAGATCACGGGTGGAGTTTCATTTGAACGGTCAATTGGCGTTGGTGCAGGCTTTGTCACATGGTCTGGGATGACCATCGGGCCGAATCCGAATCTTAAGGAGGAGCGCGGCAGCGGCGGTTTCGCGGCGGTCGGAGCGGACGTCACGGTGGACCTGAACGGCACGGGTGCGAACGATCTTGTGTGGGAAGCCACCGGATTTATCGACAGCGGCTTTGCGCTGATCCTCGGCTCGCGCAATGCGACGGCGAAGATTACGTTCGCCGACAACATCAATCTCACCCAGGCGACGCCGATAGTCGGGGCACCGCCCGCACAGCCGCCCGCGCTGAACTACAACGCGCGCGAGTTTCGCGTGATCGACAATACGGCGGTGTCCACGGACTCGGCGCGGATCAGCGGGGTGATCTCGGGCAACGTGCAGACCGATTTTCTGAAGACTGGCAACGGTACGCTGGAACTCACGGGCGCGAACACCTACGGCGGAAACACGCTCATCCATGAGGGCGTCCTGAGCATCAGCGCGGCCAGCGGTCTCGGCAGCACGTCCGGCGAGAATGTGGTCGCGATCAATGGCGGCACGCTGCGCAGTACGGCCGCGGGCGTGGTGCTTCCAGTCGGCCGCAGCGTGGCCGTGGGCGCAAACGGTGCGACGCTCGACGTAGCGGCCAGCGCGGTCCTGAGCGTGCTGGGTACCGTGAGCGGCGCGGGCGGGACGGTGACGAAGACCGGCGCCGGCACGCTGGACCTGAACGGCGTGCAGAA
>JANOBH010000545.1:0-10854 GCA_031411535.1 Chthoniobacter sp.
GCTCAGCGCGGGGATGGAGGACGGGAATTCGTTCATCCGGATGCGACTGGAAAAAGGCGCGCCGAAGGAAACCCTCCAGCTCCAGATCAAGCAGCGCCGCACGAAAAATTCCACCGAGGTCGTTTACCAAGTGCTCTGGCCGAAGGAGCGCAAAGGCGAATCCGTCCTCCTGCGGAAAACCGGCACCCGCCCCGCCAGCGGCGCGCTTTTCACCCCGCCCAACACCACCCGCACGCTCGACGCCGGCGACATGAAAGAGCCGCTCTTCGGCAGCGACCTGACCTACGAAGACGTCGCGGACAACTTCTTCGCGTGGGACCAGCAAACCCTCGTCGGCACCGAGGAAGTGGACGGCGTCCCCTGCCAAATCCTCGAATCCAAACCCGGCAAGAGCGGCCACTCGAGCTACGGCAGCGTGCGCAGTTGGATCGACTCCCGCCGCCTCGTCCCGCTGCGCGTCGAGAAATACTCCACCGCCAACCAACTCATCCGCCGCATCGATTCCACCCGAGTCGTCAGCGTCGATGGCCGCCAAACCCCCGCGAACCTCACCATTCGCCGCCCCGGCCAGACCTCAGCCACGACCATGGACGGCTCGAAACTCCAACGCGGCGTTACTTACACCGACAGCGATTTCACGGCCGACGGCATCAAGGAAGTTATAGCCGCGCGTTCCGGACCTGAGTAGTCGTCCCGGTCGTCACGGCACCTGCTTCCACCGCCGCCTTGCCACCCGCCGTGCATCGGCCGCGCCGCACTCGGCGCTCGCTGCGCTTGGGGGCGTTAGGGCACTTGTCCACGCCATGCACACCTCAGCATCCCGGGTTAGTCTGATCCAACTCCACGTCGCTGTGGTTCTGGCTGGTGGGGCTGGGCTATTTGCCAAGTTTCTCGCAGTGAGTCCGGCGGTTATCACATGTGCGCGAACCCTCTTTGGGAGTCTCGCTTTGGCGGCGACCGCTGCACTGATGAAGTCGAGCCTGCGGCTGCGTAGCCGGAAAGACCTTCTCACGCTGGCGCTTTCGGGCGCCATTCTCGCGGTGCACTGGTTTTCCTTCTTTGTCTCGATCCAGGTCTCCACCGTTGCCATCGGCCTGCTGGCATTCTCAACCTTTCCGTTGTTCGTGACCTTTCTCGAACCATTGGTCTTTGGTGAGCGTCTGCACCGTTACGACGTTGTCACGGCAGTGGTCGTTGTGGCCGGATTGGTTTTGGTGACGCCGAATTGGGATATTGGCAATCGTCTGACCCAGGGGGTGGTGTGGGGAGTTCTTTCCGCATTCACCTATGCGGTGCTTTCTCTCTTGAGCCGTTCGTATGTGCGAGTTTATCCCACTCTCACTGTGGCGTTCTATCAGCAGGCATTCGCCGCTCTATGCACGTTGCCTTTCGCGCTGCGATGGCAGGGCGTTCCCACCGGGCGCGACATCCTGCTCCTGATAGTGCTGGGTGTTGTTTTCACCGGGTTCGCGCAGGGATTGGCAGTCGCGAGTTTGCGGCATCTGCGCGCGCAGACGGTGGGGGTGGCATTCGGCCTGGAGCCCGTCTATGGCATTTTGTTAGCGTGGCTGCTGCTCCACGAGCAACCGGCGGCGCGAACCCTTTGCGGCGGGCTCCTCATCTGTTGCGCCGTGATATGGTCTTCTTTCAAGCACAGTAACTCCGCATCCACCAAGTCGCCAAGGGGTCCGGAGGTGGTGCGCTATCCGCCGGCGGAATAGGAGGGAGTGGCGCGTGGCATCTGCCAGACCATGCCTGCCGGAGGCTCGCATGAGGGCGTGAGGGCGTCATCGAAATGACCTTCCACTACTGCGTGCGGGCGCTATTTGAATATGAAATCGACCAGTACCCGGCCGAGGAGGCCGAGAAGGTCGGGGAGGTCCCAGCCGTCGTGCAATGGGAAGCCAGCGCTTGATGGGCTTTCGATGCTGGCGTGGGGTGCGGGGCGGTGGTGGCGTTTTTTGGTTTCCCAGCGCTGGATGTCGCGGGCGCGTGCGGCTTCGAGGCCGCCGGCGCGGATGAACTCGACGATGCGGCGGAGTTCGTCGCGGTCGAACCAGGTGCCGTGGCCGCGGCAGATGTCGATGATGATGCCGGAGCGTTCGGAGAAATTGATGCGGTTCATCAGGGTGCGGCAGATGGGGCAGGGGCGGTAGCGGACATTGTCGAGCGTGATGAGGAGTGCCGTGCCGAGGGGATCCGGCGTGGCTCCGCCGAGTACGGCGGCGTGCTGGTCGCGATCGGCGCAGATCTGCTGGAAGGTTTCGACATCGACCCAGAGGCCGGCGCATTGCGGACAGTCGTGGGCTTTCGATGTGCCGAGCGCGAGGGCCTGGAGATCGATGTGGCAGGAGGGGCACTGCAGCCGGGTGTCGTCCGGGTGGGTGGTGCGCGCGGCTTTCGCGCCGCAGTGAGGGCAGAATTTTGCGCCGACGAAAAGCATGCCGAAGCACGAGGGGCAGGCGACGGTGGCGAGGCGTGCCCTGCAGTGCGCGCACTGGGTGGCGCCGGTCGCGGCGGATGCGCCGCACATGGGGCAGTTGAGGGTGCCGGCTTCCATTTCAGTCGGTGTGTTTGGGCGCGCGGATGGTGCCGGCTTCGAGGTCGCGGGCGCGGCGCTCGACGATGCGGGAGGCGACTTCCTCGACCATCTGCTCAAGCACGAGCCGAAGGTGCGAACCGGCGCGGTAGTCGGCCGGGGCGATATGGCGGACGCGGTCGGCGTGGGTGGAGAGCTGGTAGCACTTTTTGAAACTGGAGCGCGTGGGGTCGGCGGCGTTGTAGACGGCGATGGCATGACCGCCGTGCTGGCGGACGACGGTGAAGCAGGGGACGTCGGTGGGGCCGTCGCCGACGTAGATCATGTGCTCGAAGGGGACGGGGCGCAGTTCGGCGGGCATGTGGTCGTTCACGTCCTGGGTGTAGTCGAGGAGGCCTTTGTTGATGCGGAAAAGGAATTGCGTCTTCTGGGTGTGGGAAATGGCGCGCTTCGGGAAGCTGATGCGGCCGTCCTGGTCCTCGGCGAATTCGCAGCCGAAGATCGCGCGCACATGGGGGGCGATGCGCGAGCCTTCGATGAGCACTTTCAGCCCGCTGGAGATGATGTAGTGCTCGACGCGGATGCCGTGGGCCTGGTGCTGCGCGGTGAGGAGGCCGGTGCGGAATTCGTCGAACATCTCGGGGAGGCCTGGGAAGAACTGGAGGCCGGCGCCGAGCTCGCGGAGGCGGGCATTGGTCGGGCGGTCGATGTCGAGGTAGTCGAGCAGCGCTTTCATGTAGGCGAGCTCGTTGTCGTAGCCCTGCGCTTTGACGAGGTCGTGGCAGCGGGACCAGAATCTCTTCGGGTCGATGCCGAAGGTGGGGAAGATGACCTCGTCCTGCATGTAGTTGGGCGAGAGCGTCTGGTCGTAGTCGTAAACGATGGCGATGGTGTTTTGCGGGGAACTCATGGGAAAAAACTCGAAATCCGAAACAGAATTGAAATGTTGGAAGTCAGGAAATGGGATGGGGTGCGGTGGGGCGGTTTCGCTCGTGGCACTTCATTCGGGGTTGCTTCGGATTTCTCTACCCGAGGAGGTCGGCCAGGGCGGGGGCGAGTTCGGGATACTGAAAGCGGAAGCCGTGGTCGAGGGCGGCTGCCGGGAGGACGCGTTTGCTGTCGAGGAGTTCGCGGGAGAAGCCGCCGAGGGTGGCACGGAGGAGAAAGGCGGGGACGCGGAGGAAGGCGGGGCGGCGGAGGGTTTGCGCGAGGGTCCTGGTAAAGTCGGCGTTGCGAGCGGGCCAGGGAGCGGAGCCGTTGAGCGGGCCGCGGATGTCGAGATTCTCGATGGCGAAGAGGGAGAGCTGGGCAAGGTCCTGGAGGTGAATCCAGGACATCCACTGGCGGCCGTCGCCGAGCGGGCCGCCGAGGCCGAGCTTGAAAATGGGGGTTATCGGCGCGAGGGCGCCGCCGTGCTTTCCGAGGACGAGGGCGGTGCGGAGGGTGATGATACGGACACCGTCGGCACGGTGCGCCTCGGCTTCCCACGCCTGCACGGTGTCGGCGAGGAAGCCGGTGCCGGCGGGTGCGGTTTCGGTGAGTTCGTCATCGCCGCGGTCGCCGTAGAAGCCGATGGCGGAGCCGCTGAGGAGGACTTCGGGCTTCTCGTGCGCGGCACTGATCGCCTCCACAATGCGGCGGGTGCCGAGGACGCGGCTGGCGACGATCCACCGCTTTTTCGCGGCCGTCCAAAGTCCGACGACCGGCTCGCCTGCGAGGTGGATGATTGCCGCGCAGCCGGTGATGTCCGGCGGCGCGTCGAGGGTGAAGGCGCGCATTTCGCAGCCGGGAATCGTCCGCCGCGGATCGCGCGTGAAGGCGATGATCTCGTGACCGCGCCGGAGAGCGAGGTCGATGATCCTGCTGCCGATGAAGCCGGTCGCGCCGGTCATGCCGATGTTCATTTCTTTAGGAAGTAGGAAGTAAGATTTAGGAAGTGGTGTCCGGTTTCCGCGTTCGTCGTCCGACTTCCGAAATCTCACTTCCTACTTCCTATATTCCCTCACGTCCCCGGCTGGTCGAAGCGGTCGTGGAGCCAGCGGTAGGGGAATTTATTGCCAGGGCAGTCGGTGGGCCATCGGGGTGGGTTGATTTCGCGATGCGGTTTCACGATGGCCCAGGTGCGGTCGATTTTTCCCACGCGCTGGCGGAGGTAGCGGATGAGCTCCTCGCAGGCCTCGAGTTGCTTCTTGGTCGGTTGCCGCTGGTTGAAGTCGCCGACGAGGCAGATGCCGAGGGCGATGTTGTTCAGGTAGTCGCTGTGGACGTGGCCGCCCTGGATCTGGCGCCGCCAGCGGTTCCCGATCTCGATTTCGCCGTCGCCGGATGAGGTGCCATTGCCGATGACGAAGTGGTAGGCCATGCCGTTTGGCATGCCGCGGACATTGCGATGGTAGTAGTCAAAGGCTTTGGCGTTTCCCTGCCGGGTGCCGCTGTTGTGGACGACGATGTAGCGCCAGCGGCGGCTGAGGACGGGGGCGTCGCGGATTCCCTTTTGAATGGGTTTGGTGATGTATTTCCAGCGCTCGAACCATCCGACGGGCGGGGCAGGCTGAAAGCCGCTCTGCTGCTCGAAGCCGGTTTTCTCGATGGTGATGGGTGCGCGGGGAGGGGGCTTTGGCGAGGGCGTGACGGGCGGTGGGGTGTCGGGGCGCGGTCGCGGTGTTTCGGGGTCTGGCTTCGGCCTGGGCCTTGGTGTGGCCTCCGGCTCGGGCATGGGCTTCGGGCGCGGGGTGGCCTCGGTTTCGGGGCGGGGTTTTGGCTTCGGGGTGGCTTCGGGTTCCGGGGTGGCGCGGCGGATGGGTTTGGGCTTTGGCTTCGGGGCAGGAGCGGGCGGGGGAGTCATCGGCACGGTGCGCATTTCCTCGCGGGCTTTGAGAAACTGGCGCTTCCTCTCCGCGTCGCTCATCTGCGCACGAAGGGCTGCCGCTTGCAGGATGCAGAGGGCGAGCAACGACAGGAGAATGGGGCGCACGCGGCGGATGCTAGCAGCCGGGTGTCCGCATTCAAGCGGGGTGCGCGGGAAGATGCGCGAGGCGCGCGAAGCGGCTTGGAATCAAGGCGGGGCGCAGGTATGGTCGCCCCATGAAACCATTTTTGACGCGCTGGCTCTGCACGACGATCTCGGTGGGGGTGGCGGTGAAACTGACGGGCATGCAGGTCGAGGGCTGGACCCCGCTGATCCTTACGGCGCTGCTGCTCGGGATCATCAATGCCTTTATCCGGCCGGTGCTGCTGCTGCTAAGCCTGCCTTTCATCCTGGTGTCGCTGGGACTTTTCATCCTCGTCATCAATGCGCTCATGCTCAGCCTCGCGGGCGGCATCGTCCCGGGCTTTCACGTCGGCGGATTCTGGAATGCCTTCTTTGGCTCGATCGTGGTGAGCATCGTGAGCTGGGCGCTGAGCGCGGTTTTCAAGGACAGCGAGGGACACTACCAGATCCTCACGCATCACGGGCAGATCCGGGAGGCGGGTGAAAAGAGGGTCGAGGGGCGCGTGGTCGAGTGAAAGCCGGGGGCGAAGGGGGCAGCGCCGCGGAAGTGGCGCGGGTGCGGGTGAAAATCTGCGGCGTGACGAATCGCGAGGACGCGCTCGCGGCCGTCGCGCTCGGGGCGGATGCGCTGGGCTTCAATCTGTTTCCGGGCTCGAAGCGCTTCATCGAACTCGATCGCGAGGCGGCCTGGATCCGGGAGCTGCCGCCTTTTGTGACGCGCGTGGCGGTGCTCGTGAATGTGCCGCTGGAAGAGGCGCGGTGCGTGGCGGCACGGCCGGAGATCGACCGGGTGCAGTTCCACGGCGATGAGGATGAGGAGTACTGCCGGGAGTTTGCCAAGTTCGGGCGGCCTTTTGTAAAGGCGCTGCGGCTGCGCGATACGGCGTCGGCGGAAACGGCGGATTCCTTTTCCACTCCGCACGTCCTGCTCGATGCGCATGCCGGCGCGGCCTTTGGCGGGACGGGGACGCTCATCGACCTCGCGCTCGCCGCGGAGTGCGTCCGGCGCCACCCCGCGCTGCGGATGATCCTCGCGGGTGGCTTGAAGCCGGAGAATGTCGGCGAGGCCGTGCGGACCGTGCGTCCGTACGCGGTGGATGTGGCGAGCGGGACGGAGGCCGAGGGCGATCCGCGGCGGAAGAGCAGCGGGCGGATGGAGCGGTTTTTCGCCGCGATTCGCGGATAACGGAAAGCGGCAGCACGTCCTACAGAGAGCGCGGCAACATCGTGGGCGCGAAGGCTCTCATCCGTTGGAATTGAGAGACGCAGAGTCTCGTTGTTGCGACAAAACTCTCATTTTTCAAAGCCCGGACTCTCATGGCCTGCGGGCTGCTTTATCGAGTTTCAAACCTCGAACTAAGAAAGCTCACTTCCCATGGCCAAACTTCACTCCTCCCTCTGCGTCTTCGCCGCTCTCTCCGTGAGCACCGTGCTCGCGCAGACCCCGGCTGCCCCGCCTGCCGTCCCCGCGCCGATCGAACCCCCGATCCAGGTGCCCGCGACGCAGCAGGTCATTCCGCCCGCAGTCGGCGGAGCGCCGATCGATCCGGCCAGTCTCGCTCCGATGACCGCGGCCACCGCGTCGCCAAATGCGGTAAAGACGGTTGAGTTTCAGGGCGACGAAATCGGCCTGGTCCTCCGCACGCTCGGAAGGCAGGCGAAAATGAGCATCGTCGTCAGTGATGCGGTCGCCACCACCGGCGGCGCCGTGACCATGCGGATCGAGGACAAGACGGCTCGCGAAGCCATCGAAACCATCGTCACCGCCAAAGGCCTGATCATGGACGAGCAGAAAGGCGTGTATTTCATCAAGACTGCGGCGGAAAAAGCCAAGGAACCCACCGAGAGCGGCAGCTACACGCTGAGCTACGCCACGGCGGAGAAGGTCGTCCCGCTCCTTCAGAGCCAGCTCGCGAGCGGCGTGGCCCCGCAGTTCGACATACGGACAAACACCATCTACTACCGGGAAAACCGCTCCAATCTCGACAAGATCGACCTCTTTCTGCAGAGCGTGGACCGCCCGACCAAGCAGGTCATGATCGAGGCGCGCCTTGTCGAGGTGACGGCCAACCCGCGTCAGAGCTACGGCATCAACTGGGCCGGCATCGTCGGCAGCTCCGCCTCTCCGCAGACGATCAAGTATGGTGGCTCCACCGCCGCCACCCAGACCGTGACGAATGCGCAGCAGATCACGAACACCCTCGTCAACGGCGTCCCATCCCAGACCATCACGCCGCTCTTCAATGCCGCAGGCCTTCCCGTGCAGGGGACGCAGATCGGCGAGTTGCCGACTGTGAAAACGGTCAACGGCGGCCTCGACGGCCAGGACTTCCTTTTCAACGGATCGAGCCGCGGCGCCTTTGGCGATGCGATCGGCAGCCAGCTCGCCATCCTCAGCGTCCCCGCCATGTCGCTCACGATGCGGCTTTTGAATGAGGACGCCGACGCCGAGTTTCTCGCCCATCCCCGCGTCGTAACCTCGAACAACCTCAAGGCCACGATCAAGATCACGCGCGCGCAGCCCGTGCCCATGCTGAACTTCAACGAGCAGACCGCGCAGGCTGTCTTCAGCGGATTCCAGGACAAGGAGTTTGGCAACACGCTCGAAGTCACACCCTCGATCAACAAGGACGGTTACATCTCGATGAACGTGAAGCCCGAGATCAGCAACAAGGTGGCCGATGCGACCTTCGCCTTTGGCGGCGCGACCGTCACCAGCCCGGTCATCGACAAGCGCACGCTCGACTCGAACGTCCTCATCCACAGCGGGGATACGCTCGCCATCGGCGGGCTCCTCCAAGACGAGCAGACCAAAGGCCGGACGAAAGTCCCGGTCCTCGGCGACATCCCGATCCTCGGTTACTTGTTCCAGGAAAAACTCACGCAGCGGAACAAGCGCAACCTTCTCATTTTCGTCACGCCGACCATCATCGAGCAGGGCTACGGCACCGGCCTCGAGGATCAGGTCACCGGCCTCTCGCACAGCGGCGAGGAATACGCCGACCCGAACGGTTGGCGCAACAACGCCAAGGGAGCCAAGCGCCTCATCCCGACATCGAACCGCCAACTGGCCGCCGACTATCCGAAACCCGGAGTGCCGCCTATGCCGAAGAAAGCCGGTGGCCGCGTCGCTCCTCCGGAGCCGGACCTCGATCCCGCCCCGCAGAAAGTCCCAGCCCGCACCAGCGCGCGCTAAACGTGAATCCCGGCGGACCGGGCTTCCCTTGAAGGGCGGACACTTATCCCGCAACAATTCCCAGCAACCCCACAGACGCCGGCCAGCGATGGCCGGCGTTTTGCGTTTCGGAAAAAGCACGCGCGCTTTCGCCGCGAGGCATCCCCGCGGATAATGCGGCCCGATCACCGCGCACAGCCGCGCCCAAGGCACCACCTGCTCCATTTCCCCAAGAAACCTCGCCCGCCGCGTCACCTTCTTCCCGGCATATTCGGTATGCGCGAAACTCAGTTGCTGCTGAATGGCCACCGCTTTACCAAACCTCCCCTTCGTTGCCTTTCCCTTTCTCCAGCGGATGGCGATTAAATCAGCGGCTCCCTAGCTACTTCCCAAACACCAGGTGGCACAGCGCCACGCTCGCGATCACGGCCACGCCGTCCGCGATCAACCCCACCGCCACCGCGTGCCGCGTCCTGCGCACCGACACGCTCCCGAAGTACACCGCCAGCACGTAAAAGGTCGTCTCGGTCGAGCCGTAGATCGTCCCCGCCAGTCGGCTGATGAACCCGTCCGGCTCCCCGAGCCGCTGCACCAACTCCACGAATAGCCCGTTCGTCGCGCTGCCGCTCAGCGGACGCATCAGCACCATTGGCAGCAGCTCCGAGGGGAAACCGACACGCGCCAGAGTCGGCCCCAGCTTTGCCGACATGAGCGCGATCACCCCCGCCTTTTGCAGCATCCCGATAGCCACCAGCATCGCCACCAGGTAGGGCACCGTCCGCTGCGCCGTGCCCCACGCCTCCTTCGCCCCCTCCACGAATTGCTCATACACCTTCACCCCGCGCAGCGTCGCGTAGAGCGGGAAGAATGAGAGCAGGAAGGGAATCGCCAGCAGGGACACCGACATCAGCGCGCGGATGCCGAAGCTCTTGTCGGCAAATTCCGCGGGGGGCTTCCCTCCGCCCAGCCACGCCAGCGCGTCCGGGAAAAGCAGCACGCAGAACATCGCTCCGAACAGCGCGAAATACCCCACGACCACCGCCACCTGCCAGCCCGCCAGCGGCCTCACCTCCACGCGCTCGACATCCAGCGTCTCAGCCTCCGCGCCCGGCGCATTTTCCTCCACGCTTTTCCGCAACTCCCCGTCCGCCCGGAAGACCGGCAGCCGCTCCAGCACCTTCGCCGCGAGCACCCCCGCGGTCGCGGCGCAGCACGTCGCGAGAAACGCCGTGATCACGATCGCCGTCGGGCCCTTCGCCCCCTGCGTCGCCAGGATGCCGATGGCCGTCAGCGGCAGGATTTGGATCGACGCCGTATTGAGCGCCAGGAAAGTCACCATCGCATTCGTCGCCGTTCCAGGGCGCGGATTCAGCGCCTCCAGCAGCCGCATCGCGCGCAGTCCGAGCGGCGTCGCGGCGTTGCCGAGGCCGAGCATGTTTGCCGCCATGTTCATCACCATCGCGCCCATCGCCGGATGCTCCGGCGGCACCTCGGGAAAAAGCCTGCGCAGCACCGGGCGCAGCGCGCCTGCCAGCGCCTGCACGAGACCCGCGCGCTCCGCCAGCCGCATCATGCCGAGCCAGATCGCCCACACGCCCAGCAGCGGCAGCGCCACTTTCATCACCGCCTTTTCCGCACCCTCGAAAGCCCCGCTCGTCACATCCGGCAGCTTCCCCGTAAAGCCCGCCACCACGACGGCGACGACCAGCATGGCGAGCCAGATGTAATTCAGCATGGCCGGGATTTAGGGCGAAAGGCGGAGCAATTAGGAAGGCGGAAGTTTTCCCTGCGCGGCGCAGGGCGTCCCCCGGAGGGATGCCGGAACTCAAAAAAGCGTGTCATCCTGAGCGGAGCGCCGCTTTGGGCGCGGAGTCGAAGGATCCCGGCGATTTCGTGCGATGTCGCCCGTAGTTGCGCGGGGTCCTTCGACTGCGCTGCGCCCGCCTTTCCGCCTCCGCTCCGCTCAGGATGACACGTGAGTGGAGTTTCGGTACACCTGCTTAGAACAGCTCGCCCTGCGCGGGCGCTGATACCCGAGGCTCCGCCTTAGCAGCCTCGGCGCGGACTTCGGCGAGCAGGGATTTGAACTCGCACTTTTCCAGCTCCACTGCCAGCTCCGCCGGGCGCGGGCGGATGGCCATGTCGCCG
>JANOBH010000546.1:0-7789 GCA_031411535.1 Chthoniobacter sp.
ATCGCGCAGCAGCTCGTGATGGCGCAGCACACCGCGGCGATCCTCACC
Organism: Chthoniobacter sp.; assembly: GCA_031411535.1. Lineage (GTDB taxonomy): Bacteria > Verrucomicrobiota > Verrucomicrobiia > Chthoniobacterales > Chthoniobacteraceae > Chthoniobacter. Next base: position 49 of record JANOBH010000546.1, read on the forward strand.
ACGTTCAACGAATGCGACATGACCGCCGTCATGCAGCTCCGCGCGGCGCAGCAGGACGCCTTCACCAAAGAGCACGGCGTGAAGCTGGGCTTCATGTCCTTTTTCCTCAAAGCCGCCGTCAGCGCGCTGAAGGCCTGCCCCGCCATCAATGGCCGGATGGACGGCGACGACTTCGTGCAGAACCACTACTACGACATCGGCGTCGCCGTCGGCACCGAGCGCGGGCTCGTCGTCCCGGTCATTCGCGACGCCGACCAGAAATCCTTCGCCGACATCGAGCGCGACCTCGCCGCGTATGCGGTGAAGGCGCGCGAGGGCAAAATCAAAATCGAAGACCTGAGCGGCGGCGTTTTCACGCTCAGCAATGGCGGCATCTACGGCTCGCTCCTTTCCACCCCGATCCTGAATCCTCCGCAGAGCGGCATCCTCGGCATGCACAAGATCCAGGAGCGCCCCATCGCGGAGAAAGGCCAGGTCGTCATCCGTCCGATGATGTATCTCGCGCTCAGCTACGACCACCGCGTCGTGGATGGAAAGGAAGCCGTGACCTTCCTCATCCGCGTGAAGGACAGCATCGAGAATCCCGCCCGCCTCCTGCTCGGCCTGTAGCTCCAGACGGGTCATCCTGAGCGGAGCGGAGGAGGATAGGCGGGCGGAGCGCAGTCGAAGGACCCCGGCATTCACGGGCGACGTCGCATAGAATCGCTGGGGTCCTTCGACTCCGTTCCGTTTGCAAAGCCAGACGGAACTGCGCTCAGGATGACAGCGGGATGGGATTCAAATCCCTCCAACCGTTATTTCAGCACCACGCCGTGCTTGCGGAGGGCCGTGCCGGTCTGGCGCTCGTATTCGCTGACGGCCTTGTTGTAGTCGGCGCGGGCGCGGAGTTCGGCGGCTTCGGCTTCGATGAGCCGTTTTTGCAGCTCCAGCACCTCAAAGGTCGTGCCGGTGCCGGCGCGGAGCCGCTCCTGGCCGGCGCCGAGGCTCTCCTCGGCGAGCCGGCTGGCCTCGCTCGTGGAGACGATCCGCTGGCGGGAGGTGATGATCTGGCCGCTGGCGTTATCGACATCGACGACGATCTGCTGTTCGAGGCTTTTCAGGGCGACGAGCGCCTTGGCGCATTCGAGTTTTGCGGCATTGGCCGCGCCGCGGGCGTCGCGGTTCGGGATCGGGATGCTGACGATCGCGCCGAGCGTCCACGCGGTCTGGTCGCGCGCGCCGACGCGGTTGGCGCTGGTGCCGTAGTCGTTATCAAAGCCGAGGAGCGCGAGGCTGCCGGTGAGGTCGAAGCGGGGCAGCTCCTGGTTTTTGACAAAGGCGAGGGTGATATTGCGGCGCTCGATGTCGAGGATGGCCTGGCGGTAGTCCGGGCGCAGCACGAGCGCCTCCAGGATGCCGGCGGGCACGTCGGCGCGGAAGGTGGGCGAAGGCGGCGGCGCGATCTCGACGCGGACATCGAGGAGACGCTCGATGTCATTTGTCACGAGCTGCTTCAGGAGGTTCTCGTTATCCAGCACGGAGCGCTGCGCGAGGATCACGCCCTCCTCGCGCGCGGCGACCTCGGCGCGCGCCTGGGTGACATCGAGCGGCGACATGACGCCGATTTTCACGCGCGCCTCATTGTCGGAAAAAAGCTGGCGTGCGAGCCCGCGGGAGCGCTCGGCCACGCGGAGGTTTTCGTGCGCGAGGTGCAGCTCGTTATAGACGAAGGTCGTCGTCGTGATGATGTCGATGATCCGGTTTTTCAGCGCCCACTCGGAGACGAGCACATTGTTCCGCGCGATACGGACCTCGGCGAGATTCGCGGCGGTGCCGGCTCCGCGGAGCAGCGGCTGGCGCAGGGTCAGGCTGGCGGTGGTGACGATGTCGTCTTCAAACTGGTTGAAGATGCCGAGGTCGTTGCGCGAGCCGACGCCGAGATCGTAGCCGAGACCGATGGGGGTGGCGCCGGAGAGGCCGGCGCTGAAGTTGTCCAGGCGGCTGACGCGGCGCACGGGGAGATGCACGCCGGTGTCGAACGCGCCGCGCTGGGAGGTTTCATCGCGCTTCACCGTGATGTCGAAGACGGGGTCGAAGCGCCCGAGTGCGCTGGTCACACGTTCGCTGGCGATGCGCGGCTCGTAGCGCTGCACCTCGATCGAGAAGTTTTTTGAAAGCGCCGCCTGGATGGCGCTCTCGGCATTCAGGCGGAGGACGCTCGGGCGGGCGATGGGCGTGTCTTCACCGGCGAATGCGGTGAGCGGCAGCATGGCGAGGAGGAAAAGGCGGATGTTCAAAGTGGGTGGGGCGCTTGTGCTTCTCATAATCTCCACCGAAGGCGGAATCTTATTCGCAATCGCGGGGGAGAAAACCGAATCCCTCCCATCTTCCTCTTCCGCCTGATCTTCTTCATTGGAAAGGTGCGGCCGACCCGGCATTTGACACCGCTTTCCGCCGTACCTACGCTGGCGCCCTTCCCGCACAGAAAACGATGCTCGCAGCCTCCCCCATTACCCGGCAAACCGTCGGCAAGACCTTCACCGTCGCACTCAGTGTGCTGGGTGCGGGGGTGATCCTGCAGTTCGGCGCGGTCGGGTGGGCATTCATCGTGCGGCACCATGCTCAGCCTGTGCTGGATGCTGGGGCCATGAGCGACACTCCCACGTTTGCCCGGCTGACTTCGCCCGTCGGCATGCGGCCGGATTTCGAGACCGATCCTTTTACCGAGACGCCCGACCAGCCGCCGCAGCAGCTCACGACCGATCCGGACGCGCTGCAAAAGCCGGTGCCCGTGCCGGTGGGCCAGCAGAAGGCGGCGGACGCTGTGCCGCTGACGCGCTTCGACGAGCTGATCCTGCAGGGCAAGCAGTTGCGCGACCGTGGCGACACGGGTGCGGCGCTGACGAAGTTCCGCGAAGCCAGCGCGATGGACGCACGGAGCCCCATCGCCATCGCCGAACTGGCCTCGACGTATGAGCGGATGCGGCTGCCGGACCGCTCCTCCGAGCAGTGGAAGCGCATTTACGAAATGGGCGACGCGGCGGGCATCTACTTTTCTCTCGCCGAGTCGAAGCTGAAGGAAACGCAGGCGCGCGCGATCCTGGAGGCGATGCCGGCACCGGGCGCGACGGGCGCGACGGCGGCGGATACGGCGGCGCGGATCGAGGGAATCGCTTCCGGCCTGCTGCTGGGGCTGGGCGCGGTGAGGGCCGAGGAAAGGCCCGACGCCGAGTCGTCGAAGAAGTTTCTCCTGCACATCCCGGTCAAGGCGCGGCCGCGCTCGAAGATCGAGGTGCGCGACCTCGTCATCCACGTGATGTTTTACGACAAGGTGGACGGGAAAAACGTGGTGCAGACGAGCGCGAACGTGAACTCGAAATGGCTCACCGCGCCGGCGGACTGGGCCGAGGGAGACACCGAGGAGCTGGCCGTGGAGTACCAGCTCCCGCGGCCCGAGCCGGGGCGGGCGAAGCGCGAGAGCCGCGAATACTTTGGCTACATCGTGCGCGTCTATTACAAGCAGCAGCTTCAGGCGGCGGTGGCCGAGCCCGAGCGGCTCGGCCAGCAGTATCCGGCGCCGGCGACGCTTCCACTTACCAACGATCAATGAGAATCCTTCTGGCCGATGACGACACGGGTGTAATCCAGGCAGTGCTCGCCATTTTAAAAAGCGTGCCGGGATACGAGGTGCGCGTGGCCACGACGGGCGAGCGGGCGCTGGAAAATGCCGCGGCGCTCGGCGGCGTGGATCTGCTGATCACAGACGTGGTGATGGAGCCGATGGATGGTTTTACGCTCCGCGATGAAATGGTGACCCGCTACCCCGGGATGCGGACGATCCTGATCAGCGGCTACGACCTCAGCGACTACCCGGAGCAGACACAGCATCATCAGACGCTCGTGAAGCCGATCGACCGCGAAGCTCTGCTCTCAGCGATCGAGCGCGAATTTGCCCCGCCGCCCGAGCCGGAGCCTGTGCCTGTGCCGGTCGCCGTGGCGAGGCCGGTCGCCGTGCCGCAGGCGAAAGTGGCGCAACCGCGCGTGGCGCAGCCGGCCGCCGTGCCGCAGGCGATTGCACGGCCGGCAGGGCAGCCGGTGGCGCGCGCCATCGCCGCACCGCAGGCCACGGCTCAGCCGACGGTGAAAGCCGTAGCGGCACCGCAAGCCACCGCGCAGCCCTCGGTCCGGGCCGTCGCCGTACCTCAGGCGACCGCGCAACCTGCCGTGAGAGCCGTCGCCGCGCCGCAAGCGCAAGCGGTGGCTGCGCGTCCGGTGAGCGTCCCGCAGGCCAGGGCCGTGGCTGCGCAGCCGGTCGCGCGCCCTGTCGCGCAGCCCATGGCGCAGGCGCCCCGCGCGGTCGCCGCCCCGCGGGCGGTCGCCCAGCCTGTCGCGCGCGCCGTAGCCGCCGTGCCGGTGGCGCAGCCCGCTGCGGTGGAAACCGCGCCGCCACAGGAAATCCCGGAACCGGCGATGGAGGAATCCGTGGCCGCCGCCGCTCCGCCGGAGCCCGAACCCGACGTCATCCCCTCCGCCGTAGCCGCGCCGGAAGCGGAGCCTGAACCGCCGCCAGCGCCTGCCGCGGAACTCCCGCCCGAGCCGCAGCCCGAGCCCGATCTTTCACTCACCGGCCTGGTCGGTCACAACCTCGGCGCCTACCAAGTCCTGCGAAAGCTCGGCGAAGGCCGCTGGGGCACGGTTTACGCCGCTGTGCAGACGGCGATCAATCGCCCCGTCGGACTGAAAGTCCTCGACCCGGCGCAGGCGCTCGATGCCGGGGCGCGTGCACGTTTCATCGCCGACGCGCGGGCCAAGGCCGGCGTGCAGCACCCCTCCATCCTCGCCGTGTATGAGGCGGGAGAGTCGGCAGGCTGCATTTTCTACGCGCACGAGTACGTGGAGGGCCGCACCATGGCCGAGATCAAGGACGCGGGCCAAAAGCTCGACGAGGCGACCGCGCTCAAAGTCCTGCGCACCGCCGCCGACGGCCTCGCCTATCTCACCATCCACAAGACGCCGCACTCCCCGCCGGAGCCGGGCACCATCTTCCTCGCCGCGGACGGCGGCGCGCGCCTCGGGAATCTCGCCACGCAGGTCGGCGACCAGCAGCTCCCCGTCGATGGCGAGATCCAGGCGCTCGGGCGCATCCTGCTCGGCGTGCTCCCGGCCATCCAGTCGCTCACGCCCGGCATGCAGGATCTCGTGAAACGCATGGTGCAGAAAGGCCCGCAGGCATTCACCGCGTGGGGGCCGCTGCTTCAGGGCATCAAGGCGATCGAGCCGAAAGTGGTGCCGGTCGAGGCCGCGAAAATCAGCGCGCAGGACCGGGCCGCAGTCGCCGCGGTCGAGGCGCTGGGAAAAAAGCGGAAGCGCTCGCTTTACATCAATCTCGGCATGTTCGTCAGCCTCATCCTGCTCGCCGGTTATACCGTCGTCCATTTCCTGATGAGCAATCAGCGCGCGCTCGACGATCAGGTCCACATCCCGGAGGGCGAGTTCCTTTTTGGCAGCGGGGAGCCGGTCACGCTGCCTGAGTTCTGGATCGACAAATACGAGGTGACCTACGGCCAGTATGCGAAATTCGTCGAGCATCTCCATAACCGACCGACCACCGACTACGACGATCGGCGCCAGCCGCGCATCAAGTCGCAGGACATGCACAAGCCGAAGAACTGGGACATTTTCTACCTGCGGGCCAAGGCTGGGAAGCCCGTGCACTCCGTGCCGATCGACCTCAACAGCCCGGTCATGGAGATCGACTGGTGGGACGCGGCGGCCTACGCGAAATGGAAGGGCCGCGAGCTGCCGACCGAGCAGGAGTGGGAGAAAGCCGCGCGCGGGACCAAGGGCTTCATCTATCCGTGGGGCGACGAGCCCGACGTGAAAAAGGCCAACTCCAACGCCGACTGGCACGGCGGCGATCCCAAGGCCAAGGGCGACGCCGACGGCTTCGTCTATTGGAATGCGGTCGACGTGCTGAAGAACGACAAGAGCGCGTATGGCGCAATCGGCATGGCCGGCAATGTCGCCGAATGGATCGCCACCTGGGACCCGGTGAAAAAGCGCCCGCTCATCAAGGGCGGAAGCTTCATGTCCGCCGACGTGCGGCTCGACCGCCGCAGCGACCTCCCCGCGGATTCCATCTCCGAAGCCATCGGTTTTCGCACCATCACCCGCACCCCGCCCGGCAAGAAATGAAACCACTCCGCATCCTCCTCCTCGCCACCGTCCTCCTCGCCGCGGCCATCCCCGCCCGCGCGCAGATCGCCGTCGAGATCAGCATCAAGCAGCAGCTCTTCATCCAGCATGAGCCGGTGCTCGCGACCGTCACCGTCACGAATCAAACCGGACGCGACATCATCCTCGAAGACACCCGGCAGAGCCAGTGGTTCAGCTTTCAGATCACCGGCGAGGGGGATCACTTCGTGCCGCCTCGCAACCCCGACTACCGGCTCGATCCGCTGCCCATCCGCTCGGGCGAAACGCTCAAGCGCATCGTCAATCTCAACGAACTCTACGCGATCGGCGATTTCGGCATCTACCGCGTCCGGGCGAATATCTATTTCGGCGGGACTGACAAGTATTTCAGCTCCAAGCCCACGCACATCCAGATCACGGAGGGCCGCATCATGTGGCGGAAGACGGCGGGCGTGCCCGACCGCATGAAGAACGCCGGCCAGACCCACGTCTTCAGCGTGCTCGCCCACCAGCGCGGCGAGCAGAATGTGCTCTACATCCGCGTCGAGGATCAGGACAGCGGCACCGTCTTCTGCACCAGCCCGCTCGGGCGCATGATCGACGGCGTGACGCCGCAGATGCAGTTCGACAGCGCGAACAACCTCTACATCCTCCAGCTCGTCGCGCAGCGCAGCTTCGTCCTTTCAAAGATCGGCGTGAATGGCGAATTCCACGGCCAGTCCCACTACACCGCGCCCAAGGAACGCCCCTACCTGCGCAAGCAGGCCGACGGCTCGCTCCAGCTCGTCGGTGGGATCCGTCAGGCGATCGCCCAGAATCCGGCCGATCTCCCGCCGCCGCCGAAGCTCTCCGAGCGCCCGCCCAGCCTGCCAAAGAACTGACCCAGCCGCCGCGCATGGATCTGCCGAAACGCCCGCGCCGACTGCGGACCTCGCCCGCGCTGCGCGCCATGATCCGCGAGACGGCACTCTCCGCCAGCGACTTCATCCTCCCGCTTTTTGTCTCGGAGAAAGTGACCGCGCCCGCCGCCGTCGCGAGCCTCCCCGGCGTCTTTCAGCTCACCGAAGCGGCGCTCGTCGAGGAGGCCGCCGGTGCGCATGCCGACGGCGTTCCCGCAGTGCTGCTCTTCGGCATTCCCGCGCACAAGGACGAGCAGGCATCTCAGGCTTACGCCGCGGACGGCGTGGTCCAGCGCGCCGTCCGCGCGCTCAAAAAGGCGGTGCCCGGCCTGCTCGTCGTCACGGACGTGTGCCTGTGCGAATTCATGAGCCACGGCCATTGCGGCGTGACGACTTTCGCCGGCGATCACGCCCATGTCGCCAATGACGAGAGCGTCGAACTGCTCGCCAAAGCCGCCGTTTCCCACGCGGAGGCCGGCGCCGACATCGTGGCCCCGAGCGACATGATGGACGGCCGCATCCGCGCGATCCGCCGCGCGCTTGACGCCGCCGGCTTCACCGACACGCCGATCCTCTCCTACGCCGCGAAATTCGCCTCCGCCTTCTACGGCCCCTTCCGCGATGCCGCGGAAAGCGCGCCCGTCCTCGGCGACCGCCGCACCTACCAG
>JANOBH010000547.1:0-7535 GCA_031411535.1 Chthoniobacter sp.
GCGAGCCGCTGGCCCACGACGATCTCGTTCTTCGCGTTGACCACCGGCTTCTTCACGATCGCGCCGACGGCGATGATGAGCGCCTGCGGCGGATTGATGATCGCGCTGAAACTTTCGATCCCGTAGCTGCCGAGGTTCGAGACGGTGAGCGTGCCGCCGGCGTATTCCTCGGGCTTGAGCTTCTTGCCGCGGGCGCGGGTCGCGAGGTCTTTCACGGCTTCGCTGATTTCGCGCAGCGTCTTCTTCTGCGCGTTGCGGATGACGGGCGTGACGAGCCCTTCCTCGACCGCGACGGCGATGCTGAGATTCACGCTGCCGTACTGGATGACCGCGTCGCCGGCAAAGCTCGCATTGACCGCCGGCACCTTCACGGCCGCCGCGACGACGGCCTTCAGCACGAAATCGTTCACCGTGAGTTTCGCACCGCCGGCCGCCTCGCTCGCGGCGTTGGCCTCGGCGCGGAATTTCATCAGCGGGCCAGCGTCCACCTCGATGTTCAGATAGAAATGCGGGATCGTGCTCTTGCTCGCCAGGAGCCGCTCGGCGATCACGCGCCGCATGCCGCTGAGCGGGATGCGCTGGTCGCCCTCGCCCGCCGGCATCGACGCGATCGCCGCCGGACCGGCGGACTTCGCACCCGGCTGCGCGCCCTGCACGTCCTTCGCCACGATACGTCCGCCGGGACCGCTGCCCGTCAGGTTGGAAAGCTCCACGCCCTTTTCCTTCGCGACCTTTTTCGCCAGCGGCGAGGCTTTCACCCGCGCCCCGCTGCCCGACGCCGCAGGCGCGGAAGCAGTCTGCGCGCTGGGTCTGGCGGCAGGCGCTTCGGAGATGGTGTCCGCCTTTCCCGCCGCCGCCTTCGGCGAATCCGGGATCGCGGCTCCCTCGGCTGGTGGCGCTTCGCCTTTCTGGAGGAGCAGCCCGATCTTCGCGCCGACCGCGGCTTTTCCACCGGCGGCGATGAGATGCTTGTGCAGGATGCCGTCGTCAAATGCCTCCATCTCCATCGTCGCCTTGTCCGTCTCGACCTCGGCGAGCACGTCGCCGGTCTCGACCTTGTCGCCCTCGTTTTTGCGCCACTTGAGGAGCGTGCCCTCGGTCATGGTGTCGCTGAGCTTCGGCATTTCGATGTAGATGGCCATGGGGATGAAAAATCGGTGTGTGGATGAGGAGGACGCGAGACTAAAGCGAACGTCCGCACCGCCGACAAGCCCCTACACACGGCGAATCCGCCCGGAGCCAGCCGGTTTGACCACGCGCCCCGGACTTGCTCTCCTCGCCGCGTGAATACCGATGCCATTTTCGCTCTGGAGCGCCCGGAGCCGGCGCTGTGGAGGCTCTATCTCATCCGCGCGATTCTGAGCGGGCCGCTCATGGTGGTGCTGCTGCCGGTGCTGTGGTTCCGCTATTACACGCTGCGCTACCGCTTCGACGCGGAGGGCATCCACATGAAGGTCGGCATCCTTTTTCGCCGCGAGGTGAATGTGACCTACGCGCGCATCCAGGACATCCATCTCAGCTCGGGGATCATCCAGCGCTGGCTGGGGCTGGCGGACGTGCAGATCCAGACGGCCTCGGGCACCGCGGGCGCGGAGCTGACGATCGAGGGCTTTCATCAGTCGGAGGAAATCCGCGACTTTCTCTACGAACGGATGCGCGGCGCGCGGGACAGGACGGCGTCCTCTCCGCCGGCGCTGCCGACCGCGTCGGGAGCGGGCGGCGATGAAGCGGTGACGCTCCTCCTCGGCATCCGCGACGAGCTGCGCCGGACGCGCGAACTCCTCGAAACCCGCGCAGCCAAAGGCTCCGGCGGCGACGCCCATGTATAACGTCTTCCGCCAAACCTGCGAACGGCTGCTGCGCATCCCGCGCGATCCCGCGCCGCCGCCCGGCGACGAGGCGAGCGCGCGTGTCTTCCGCGCGGCGCCCGCGTATTTCAAATACCGCCTGGCGCTGTGGGCCCTCGGCGCGGCGTTCGCGCTCGGCTTCGGCCTCATCGTCATCGGCGGCATCAATGTGGCGCTAATGGGCGACCGCTCCGTGCCCGCGGGCGTGCGCGTCGCGGTCCTCGGCGTTTCGTCGCTGGTATTTCTCGTCATCCTCGCCCACACGCTTTTCTCTCTCGCGGTGCTGCGGCTCGATTTTGAGAAACGCTGGTACGTCGTGACCGATCGCAGCCTCCGCGTGCGCGAGGGCGTGATGACCGTGCGCGAGATGACGGTGACGTTTGCAAACATCCAGAACGTCGCCGTCATGCAAGGGCCGATCCAGCGCGCGCTTGGCCTCGCCGATCTCCAGGTGGAAACGGCGGGCGGCGGCTCCGCGCACGCGAACCAGAAACAGCTCGGGCCGAACCTGCACGTCGCGTGGTTCCGCGGGATCGACAACGCGGAGGAAGTGCGGGTGCTCATCCAGGACCGGCTGCGAAAGCTGAAGGACGCAGGGCTCGGCGACCGCGATGACCACGCGGCGGCAGTCGCGCCGGTGGCAGCGCCCGCCTTTCTCGAAGCGCTCCGCGCCGTGCATGCCGAGGCGAGTGCGCTGCGTGCGGCGGCGGGCGCGGTTCGGTGAAGTGCCAGGGTTACGGCGAAATGAGTCGGAAGTCCGCGCGCGGGAGCGCTTGGCTCCGCCAGCCCCTCGGAGCCAAGCGCTCCAGCGCGCCCGGCCCGGCGCCCCAGCGCCAGGACCCGCTGGGGAGAGAATACTTCGCCGACTTTTTTACTGTCACTCACGCCGCGCTCTCGACCGCCTCGATCATCCGCACGGCCTGCGCGGCGGCGCGGACATTGTGGACGCGGAAGATCGCCGCGCCCCGGAGCATGCCCTGCACGATGCACGCGACGGTGCCCGCGTCCCGCTCTGCGGGATCGGCGATGCCGAGCACGTCGCCGATGACGGTTTTGCGCGAGACGGGGAGCAGGATCGGCCGGTCGAAGTGCTTGAGCCGGTCCAGCTCGCGGTAGATGCGCAGATTGTCGGCGCGCTGTTTTGCGAAGTCGATGCCGGGGTCGAGGAGGATCGCGTCGCGCGCGACACCGGCCCGTTCGGCGAGCGCGATTTTTTCCGCGAAGAACGCCTCGATGCGCGCCATCACGTCGTCGTAGCCGACATGCGTGTGCGCGACCTTCGGCACGCCGACGCTGTGCATGATGAGCAGCGCCGCGCCCGTCTCCGCGCAGATGCGAGCGTTCCCGTCCGTCGGCAGCGCGCCGATGTCATTGAGGATGTGCCCGCCCGCCGACAGCGCAGCGCGGGCGACAGCGGGGCGCCAGGTATTGATCGAGAGCAGCGGGGGAATGACGGATGAAGAATCACGAATGACGGCGGGCCAGCGCTCAATGAAGCTGACAAGCTGCGCCGCCTCCTCCTCCGCGCTGATCGGGCCGCGGTTCGTCCGAGCGCTTTCGGCACCGATGTCGATGATCTCCGCTCCGTCCGCCACCAGCCCGCGCGCCTTTTTCACCGCCGCCTCCACGTCCGGCAGCCCGTCGCCGGAGAAGGAATCCGCCGACAGATTCACGATGCCCATGATGAGCGGGCGGCGCGGCCATTCGAGTGTAAGTCCGCGGGCGGACAGCCTCATGGCAGCGGCACGAAGGAGATTTCCCGCCGCTGAAAGCGCACGGTCTCCGTGTAGCCCACGCCCTTCGCGACCTTCACGGCCTTTGCAAAATCCGCCCCGAGTTCCTCCACCGCGTGCGCATCGGAATTGATGAGCAGCGGCACCTTCGCGGCGTGCGCCAGCTCGAGAAACTCGCGCGCCGGATACTGCTCACGGCAGCCTTTCCGCCAGCCCGCGGTATTGATCTCGAAAGGCGTGCGCGTCTCCGCGAGCGCGGCGATCACCGGCTCGTAGAAACGCCGCAGCTCGCCCGCTGGACGGTAGCCGAATTTCTTCGGCAGATCGGGATGCGCCATGAAATCGAACAGCCCGCTGCGCACCGCGCGCTCATAGGTCTCCCAGTACGCCGACCAGATCGCCTCCACGTCGCCGTCGCGGTAGCGGCTCACGTATTTCGGGTTATCCACCTCCGCCCCGTCGGGCAGGTAGTGCACGCTGCCGATGAAGTAGTCCCACTCCGCCATCCCGCGCAGCTCCCCGATCCACGCCTCGCGTCCGTCGAGGAAATCGCACTCCAGCCCGAGCCGGATGGTGAGTTGCGGGAACTGCGCGCGCGCCTTTTCCACCTCCTCCAGATATCGCGGCAGATCCTCGCGAAGCATCCGCCAGTCGTCGAAATGCGCCGGCATCGGGCTGTGGTCCGCGAAACCCAGCTCGCCGAGCCCCAGCTCCACCGCCCGCCGCGCATACTCCGCCGGCCAGCCGCTCGCGTGGTGGCAGAGCGGCGTGTGAACGTGGTAATCGGCAAGCGCGGCGAACATCGGGAAACGGAGTTAAACGGAATTACGGAATTTTGCCAAATGAACGGAATGGGGAAGAACGCAGTGGCATTGGCGACCTCCAAAGCAATTCCGCTAATTCCGTTTCAAACAACGCCCCTCCGCCGCCCGCACCCTCGCACTCTCGGCTTGTCCGCCCCGGCGAATGCCGGCACCCTTCCCGCCCCATGAGATACATTGAGACCGTCTTTCAAAAACTGAAGCGGCATCCGAAGCGCATCGTCTTCCCCGAGGGGACCGAGCCGCGCGTGCTCCGCGCCGCCGCCCGCTTTGTGAAGCTCCAGCTCGGCGCGCCGGTCGTGCTCGGGAAAAAGGACGAGATCGAGAAAGTGGCGCTCGATGAGAACATCAGCCTCGACCACATCGGCATCGTCGATCCCGCCACGTCGTCGGAGCTGCCCGCCTTCATCAAGCGCCTCGAAAAACTCAAGCGCTACCACGACATCGGCCCGAAGCAGGCTGCCGACATCCTTGCCAACCCGAATTACTTCGGCGCGATGATGACCCAGTACGGGCTCGTCGATGGCATCGTCACCGGCGCCCGGGAGACGGCCAGCAGCTCCCTGCGCCCGCTCATCCAGCTCATCAAGCCGATGCCCACCACCACGAGCATCTCCTCCTGCATGATGCTCGACCTTTCCAACAAGCGCTACGGCGAGCGCGGTGTCATGTTTTTCGCCGACTGCGCGGTCATCCCCGAACCCACCGTCGAGCAGCTCGCGGACATCGCCGTGCAGGCAGGCGCGGTCTGCCGGCAGATGACCGGAAACAAGCCGCGCATCGCCATGCTGAGCTTTTCGACCAAAGGCAGCTCCGGGCTTCCCTCGCCGCAGAAAGTCGCCGCCGCCACCGCGCTCGCCCGCCAGAAAGCGGCGGAGCAAGGGATCGAAATGGAAATCGACGGCGAACTCCAGGCCGACACCGCGCTCCTCCCCGACCTCGCCCAGAAAAAGGCCCCGACCAGCCTCGTCGCCGGCAAGGCCAACGTCCTGGTCTTCCCCGACCTCAACAGCGGCAACATCAGCGCCAAGCTCGTGCAATACCTCTCCGGCGCGGAAACCTACGGGCAGATCCTCCTCGGCCTCACGAAGCCCTGCGCCGACCTCTCACGAGGCGCGAGCGAGGACGACATCCTCGGCGTCGCCGCCATCGTCGGCCTCCAGGCCATCGAGTTCCGAAAGCTCTACCCGACCGATGCGGTCTAGCGTGAAACCGTCCGAATCCCCCCGGATCCAAGCACCCATGCGGCTCGCACGGGTGACCGGGAGGCTTTGCCGATCGTTTTTCCGCCACACCGCATGAATACCGTCACGCCCCGCATCTTCGTCGCCGCCACACAGCAGAATGACGGCAAGACGACCACGGCGCTCGGCCTTTTCGCCGCGCTCCGTCAGCGGCTGGGGCGCATCGGTTTCATCAAACCCGTCGGACAGCGCTTCGTGGAGGTCGATGGAAAGCGGATCGACGAGGACTCCGTGCTCATCGACCAGACCTTTGGCGTGCACACACCGCTGGAGGCCATGAGCCCCATCGCCGTCGAGCCGGATTTCACCCGCCGCTACATCGAAAACTCGAACAACGAATTCCTGGTCCGCCGCATCCAGAACTCCTTCGACCGCGCGGCATGGGAAAAGGACTTCGTCATCGTCGAGGGCACCGGCCACGCCGGCGTCGGCTCCGTCTTCGACCTCTCGAATGCCCGCGTCGCCAAGCTGCTCGGGAGCAAAGTCATCCTCGTGACCGGCGGCGGCATCGGCCGACCGATCGACGAGATCGCGCTCAATAAGGCGCTGTTTGACCGCGAGGGCGTGGAGCTGGTCGGCGTGATCATGAACAAGATCACGCCCGACAAATACGAGTACGTCCGCGACTTCGCGCAGCGCGGTTTCGCCCGCCTCGGCATCGATCTGCTGGGCGCCATCCCCGAGGAGCCGATCCTCGCCAACGCCACGCTCGGCCAGATCGCCAAGACGACGAAAGGCACCTTTCTCAACGGCAAGTCCAAGGCCGGACGCCGCGTGCAAAAGGTCATCATCGGCGCCATGAACTCCGGCCACGCCATGAAGTTCTTCAAGCCCGGCACCCTCATCATCACGCCCGGCGACCGCGAGGACGTGATCCTGGCCGCCCTCTCGGCCAGCACGCTCAGCGCAAACGACGGCCAGGCCATCGCCGGCCTCGTCCTCTCCGGCGATCTCGATCCCAGCCCGCCGATCCTCGAGCTGCTCCAGCACTCCGAGGTGCCCGCCATCGCCACGCCGCTCGACAGCTACAGCGTGGCCAGCAGCATCCACTCGATGACTGTCAAAACCCTCCCCGGCGACACCGAGAAGATCGACAAGATCCAGGCTCTCGTGGACCGCTACGTCGAGGTGGACCGCCTGCTGGCCAAGCTCTGACGGAAATTCTTCGCGGCGCGCCGGGCCGGAGATTGGTGCAAAGTTCCCTTTTCCCAGCGGGTCGTCGCCGTTACGTCATCTGCCCCCCATTCGCGGCAGTTCCGCACGCAGCGATCCCCCTTCCCCCACATGCGCAAATCCTCCCTCCGCCCCTCCCTGCTCGCGCTGCTCTGCGCGCTCCTCCTCCCGCTCGCGGTCTCTGCGCAGACGCCGGTCCGCATCATGCCGCTGGGGGATTCGATCACCTTTGGATCCAGTGTGCCCGGGGGCTACCGCAACCGGCTTTACTCACTCCTCACGACCGCCGGATATGGCGTCGATTTTGTCGGTCTGCAGACTGGTAACGGCGTGGCGACCCTCCCGGATTCCGATCATCAGGGAATCGGAGGCTGGCGCATCGACCAGGTCGATTCCGATATCGCGAAATGGTTCGGCGTGGTCGCCAATCCGCAGGTGATTCTGCTGCACATCGGCACAAACGACTTTGCACAGAATCTGGACACGCCAAATGCGATCAACCGCTGGGATGCCCTGATCACGAAGCTCGCGACGCTGCTGCCGGATGCGCACATCATCGTGACGAACATCATGCTGCGCGGGGAGCCGCAAAACACGACGATCCAGGCGCAGTTCAACCCCTTCGTGCAGGCGAAAGTGGACGCGCAGGCGGCGCTCGGGCGGAATGTGACTTTTCTCGACATGCGCGCGGCGGTGCCGCTCTCCGACATGCCGGAC
>JANOBH010000548.1:0-4213 GCA_031411535.1 Chthoniobacter sp.
GCTCGCGGCCGCCTCGGCGCTGGCGGGAAATTTCACGCTCAGCAACGGCGTCATCGTCCTCGGCGCGACGCTCGCGGCCAATCAGCGCGACTTGGTGCTCCTCACGACCGCGCAGCCCGCCGGCACGCCGCTCACGCTCACCGTCAGCGGCGTGCGCGACAGCTCGCCCAATGCGAACCTCATCGCGCCCGGCTCCACCGTCGCAGTCGTAGCCGCAACACTGCCCGCGGAGATCGTGGCAAACGTCGGCGCGGCATCCACGGGCTACCACCTCGTCGCATCCATCGCGCTCCCGACCACGGGCAATTTCAATGCGGGCAGCAGCGCCTACACATTCGACGAGCGCGCCGCGACCGGCCCGTTTTCCCGGATCGCGTACTACATGGAGCTTCAGCAGTCCGGTGGCCCGGTGCGCTACGCGTGGGCCTCGATGGACGCCTTCACCGGCGACCGCGCCAAGCTCGGTCCGCCCACCGCGGCAGCCGCCACCGTCTTTCAGCAAAACGTGGTGAACCTGGACGTCCTCTCAAACATGCCCGGCGTGGTGAACGGCACCACGGCCGCCGGCGGCAACATCGAGATCTGGCCGACGAACTACTCCGCCGGCAATGCGGTCCAGCCTACTGCGAGCGCCACCCTTTACGACTTCGGCGACACCCGCACGACGACGGGCACCTACGGATGCTGGCAGATCCACAATCACGACGTGGGAGCCGCGCAGACGATCATGGCCGTGAACAATTTCGGCGCCGACGGGCTGACGCTGGACATCGGCATCGGCAATGGAACGGCGGCCAACCCGGACTGGACCTTCGCCGCCAATGCCGGCTCGTACACGCGCCGCATCCTGCACATCCTCACCCTGCCCAGCTCTCCGCCAGCTTCGCCCGCAAACGTGCTCGCAAACGTCCCCGAGGCCGCCGGCTACCAGCTCGTCTATTCGCTGCCCATCCCCGCGACCGGCAACCTCACCAGCGGCCTCGGCTTCACGCCATACAGCGCGGACTACCGCACCAGCGTCGGCGCTTTCTCCCGCATCGCCTACTACCTCGAGCTGCGGAAAGCGTCCGACACCGGCCCGAAGTTCATCTGGACCTCGATGGACGCATTCACCTCCGACCCGGCGAAGATCGGCGTCCCGAATCTCGCGTCAGGCGCCACGTTCCAGCAGGTCGTCGGCAATCTCAACGTCGTCTCGAATGTCGTCTCCAACGCGACCGGCATTTCCACCGGCAACATCGAGTTCTGGCCGACGAACTACACGACGACAACCCCCGCCGGCGTCCTTCCCGGCAACCCCGGCAACGGCTCAGCCTACGACTTCAACGACACCCGCACAGCCGGCACGCACGGCAGCATGCAGGTGCATAACTACGGCGCGGGCCAGACGCTTTTCGCGATCAACAACTGGGGCACCGCCGCCAACACCACCAACCCGCTCGCGATGGGCATCGGCAACCAGCCCACCGGCAGCCCCGACTGGACCTCCGCCGCCAATGGAGCCAGCTACGACGTCACGCGCATCCTCCACGTCTTCGTCCTGCCGGGCGACACCATCCCGCCGCTCGTCACCGCCGCCAAAGGCTCCGCCACGCTCGGCCGGCTCATCGTCAGCTTCAGCGAACCCCTCGCCGACAGCGCGGCCAGTGCGGCGAACTTCAGCATCCCCGGCCTCACCGTCACCGGCGCCACGCTGCTCGCTGGGCAAAAGGACATCGCCCTCACCACCAGCGCGCAGACCTCGGGCGCCGGCTACACCGTGAATGTCAGCGGCGTCCGCGACCGCGCGGGAAACGTGATCGCGCCGGGAGCGAGCGTGGCTTTCACCGCCTACACGCCGCCGGCCGTCCTCGCGAATGTGCCGGAGACCAGCGGCTACCGGCTCATCTACCGGCTCGCCATCCCCAGCGCCACGCCGCAGTGGAACTTGAACGCCATCCCCTACAGCGTGGACGAGGCGCGCTACGGCGAGCAGCTCTTTGATCGCGTGGCCTACCTCGTCGAGCTGGATGGAAACTGGGTTTACACATCCTTTGACCGCCACACCGCGCAGATCGCCAAGGTCGGCGCGCCCACGCTCGGAGTCAGCGCGACCGCCTTTCAGCAGAATGTCGCGAACCTCAATGTCGCCACGAACGTCGCCGGGATCACGCCCGCCACCGGCATCACCACCGGCAACATCGAGTTCTGGGGCGGCGACTACTCCGCGCCCAATGCCCTCGGCGTCCCGAACGCCAGCGCCACGCTCTTCGACTTTGGCGACACGATGTCCGCCGGCGGCGGCCACGGCTCCATGCAGGTCCACAATTACGGGACCAGCCAGACCCTTTTCGCCTACAACAACTGGGGCGCAAACGCCGGCCAGATCAGCGCCCTCGGCATCGGCAACAACCCCGCCGCAGGCAGCGCCGGCCAGGGCGGCACGCAGGCCCCGGACTGGACCTTCACCGCCAGCGCCACGAACTACACCGCGCGCAATCTCTACGTCCTCGTCCGCCCCGGCGGCACGCCCACCGGCACCGCGCCAGCGCTCTTCTCCCATCCTGCCTCACGCGCGATCGCGCAAGGCGGCGCCACCACCTTCGCCATCACGGCGAGCGGCACGGGCCCATTCACCTACCAGTGGCGCCGCAATGGCGTCGCCATCTCCGGCGCGACTAACCCGTGGCTCGATCTCTCCGGCATCGGCGCAGCGCAGACGGGCACCTACGATGTCGTCGTCACCGGCGCGAATCTCGTCCCCACCACCAGCCAGGCCGCCACGCTCTCGCTCGCCGGAAACCAGCCGCCGACCTTTGGCAGCTTCGCCTTTACCACGCAGAAAAACACCGCCGCCCTCGTCGCGCGCACAGCCCTGCTCGCAAAGGCCGCAGACCCCGACGGCGACACGCCCGCCATCACCGCCGTCAGCGCAGCCAGCGCGCAGGGCGGCAGCGTCACGCTCGGCGGGAGCGATGTCACCTATGCGCCGGCCACCGGCTTCCTCGGCGCGGACAGCTTTACCCTCACCATCGGCGACGGCCGCGGCGGCAGCGTCGTCGGGACGGTGAATGCCACCGTCACCACGGCCGCGCCGGTCCCCGCCGGCCAGTCGAGCGTAGCCATGCGGACGGATGGAAAAGTGGACGTCCTCTTCACCGGGACACCCGGCCAGAGCTACCAGATCCAGCGCAGCATCGGCCTGGGCGATCCGCTCGGGTGGACCACGCTGATCACGCTCACCGCCGGCGACGACGGGCTCATCCCCTTCACCGATCCGGCCCCGCCCGCCGGCGACGCCTTCTACCGCACCTCCACCACACAGCCGTAATACCAGAATGAGTCGGGAGCCGGACGATGCGGCCCGGCAGGGCCGAGGGAGATTAGCCGGTGGCGTCAGCCACCGGTTCACGCAAAAAACGTGTTCCGCCCCGGCAGGGGCGATGGATCTCTGCCGCCCCATCCGGGGCTCGATTCGTTTCGGATGCGTTCCGGTGTCTGACGCCACCGGCTAATTTTTGGCCCGCGCTTTTACTCCTGTTTCAAAAGCTGCGCCTTTCGCTCCGGCGTGAGCTGGACGGTGTTCGCGATCCATCGGCGAGCGGCGGCCGGATCATTGTGCAGCCAGTTCTGCGCGACGCTGCCGGTCTGCTCCGCGCGCCGCGTTGGGTCAGCAATCGTCGCGGACCAGGCAAGCGCAGCCTCGGGATCGGTCTCCGCAGCACGGAAGACAAACGAGCCGGTGGCCGCATCGCGTTCGGCACCGGCAGGCAGCCGGTTCAGCCACGCGGCGACAGCGTCCGGGTCCGACTGCGCCCATTGATCCGCGACGTGGCTCATCGCTTCCTGCCGGGCCTTTCCCGCGGGCAGTTGCGCCACCCAGGCCGCCGCGGCCGCCGGATCGTTTGCCGTCCACGCGGAGGCCAGCGCGGTCGTGGCGTGCGCCTGCGCTTCCTGCGACAGCTCTGAAAAAATCGCGAGTGCGCGCTGCGGATCGCGCCGCGCGATACCGGCCACCGCGCTCGCGCTCAGGGCGTCGCGCATCACACCCGCGGGCAGCGCCGTCGCCCACTGGAGCGCATCATTCGGCGCCGCCTGGCTCCATTCGGAAAAGTGACGCTGCAATGTGTTGTCGCCAGCGGCGGGCGGATCGTTTTTCAAAAGCCAGTCGAAGGCGGTGCGCGGCTCCTTTTTCGCCCACTCATACGCGATGCTGTGCAGCGCCTGCTGCCGC
>JANOBH010000549.1:0-12943 GCA_031411535.1 Chthoniobacter sp.
AGTCCGGGCGCAGGAGCGCCACGTGGGCGCGCTGGAGCGCTTGGCTTCGAGTGGGAGCTTACGGAGCCAAGCGCTCCTGCGCGCCGGCACTGGGTGTGGGCGCGCTACTGCGCGGGCTTCGCGCTGTCGGCGGCGCGGGCGGCGTCGAATTCCGCCCAGAATTGCTCCACGGGTTGCGTGAGTTTTTTATACGAGAGCCGCCGGAGGCCGGGGTGCTGGCGGAGGTAGGCGATGTCCTTGCACTGCGCGGGGATGACGACGGCCTCGAGGGTGGGGATGGAGAGGAGCGGGCGCAGGTCGGTGAGGCCGGTGCAGTTTTCGAGGTTCAGCTCGCGGAGCGGGGTGCGGGCGAGCGGGGTGAGATCGGTGATGGCGGTGCCATTGAGCGCGAGGGTCTGGAGCGGCAGATCGCCCAGGGGCGAGAGGTCTTTCACTCCGCGGCAGCCGGCGAGGAAGAGCTGCTCGAGTTTTGTGTCTGCGAGCGGTGAGAGATCGCGGACGCGGGTGTTTGTGAGGCGGAGGACCGTGAGCGGCAGGTCGCGCAGCGGCTCGAGGTCAATGACGGCGGTGGCTTCGAGATTGAGCGATTCCAGCGGCATGCCGGCAAGCGGCTGGAGGTCCTCGATGACGGAGTGGCTGAGCGAGAGGGACTCGAGTTTGAGCCCGCGGAGTGCGCCGATGTCGGTGAGTTTTGTGTCGTCGAGGATGAGGCGGGAGACGGGGAGTCCGCGGAGTTTGCCGAGGTCGGGGAGGGGGACTTTGAAAAAATCGACGCGAAGGGTGCCGTCTGGCGAGGTCTCAAAGCGCTGCTGGCGCATGCCGCGGCGGTCAAAGGTTTCGCGCCAGACTTTGACGATGCGCTGCTTGTCGGGGCCGAGCGCGGCCTGGACGTTGGCGGCGGCGCTCCTGCGGCCCTGGCTCATGAGCGAGGCGTAGAGGGTGGCGAGGAGGTCCGGCTTGATCTGCTCGTCGGTGCCCACGCCTTCGAGGATTTTGCGGCTGACCTTGAGGTTGAGCTGCGCGGTCTTGAGATCGGGATTGAGGCGGAGCGCGTCTTCGTAGGCCTCGACGGCCTCGTCGAGGCGCAGCTCGGCCTGGAGGATATTGCCGCGCAGGTCGTGGTAGCCGGCTTCGTTTGGCACCTGCTGGATGGCGTAGTCGATCTTTTCGAGCGCCTCGGTGAAGCGCCGGTCGTCCATGAGCGCGCGCGCGTCAGCGGCATAGGTCGGGGCGGTGCCGCGCAGTTCGGCGAGCCGGGAGGCGGCGAGATTCGCATTCTCCAGGGCCACGCGCTCGCTCGCCTGCGCGCGGTCGCGCTCGCGCCGGACCTGCATGATGAAGCCGACGAGAAGGCCGCTCAGGAGGACGAGGAAGATGCCGAAAAGCCCGGCCTCCTTTTTATGCCGGGCGGCGAAAAGGAGCATCTGCTTCACGACGCCCGCGCGCTCGGCCTTTGGCGCGAAGCCGCCCTGAAACGCGGTGATGTCGGCCTGCAGATCCTCGACGGTCTGGTAGCGGTCGGCGGGATCGAGCGCGAGCGCTTTCATGGTGACGGCGGAAAGGCCGTCGGGCACGCGGTTGCCGGGGCAATGGGCCAGGACAAAGGATTCCGCGGCGGCATCGGGCTTCCGCCGGCGCCCGGAGCGTGCGGACTGGTGATGGGAGGAGGGATGAGGGATGTCGGAGCTGAGGATCTTTTCGACGATCTCATTCACGGTCTGTCCCTCGACCGGCGGGCGCAGCGTGAGGATGGTGTAAAGAATCTGGCCGAGGACGTAGAGGTCGGAGCGGCCGTCGATCTTGTCGAGCTCGCCGCGCGCCTGCTCGGGCGAGATGTAGGGCGGGGTGCCGACGATGAGCCCGTGCATGGTCTCGAAGCCGCGCAGGTCGTCGGGCCGGGCATTCATCGCCGCGGCATCGGCACCCGCCTCGGGCGGCGGCTCGCGGCGGCCGGCGGCGATGTTTTTCGCCAGCCCCCAGTCCATGACGAGCACCTCGCCGAAGGAGCCGATCATGATGTTCTCCGGCTTGAGGTCGCGGTGGACGATGCCTTTGGAGTGCGCGAAGGCGACGGCGTCGCAGACCTTTTGGAAAATGGTGAGCAGCGCGGTGAGATGGTATTTCTCGACGGACTTCTGCCGGCCGGTGCGGATGCCGCGGAGCACGTCGTCGAGGGTGGTGCCCTTGACGAATTTCATCGTGTAAAACATCTCGCCCTGCTCATCGATGCCGAGCTCGTGGACGGGCACGATGTTCGGGTGGTCGAGCTGGCCGGTGATCTGGGCCTCGTCGATAAAGCGGAGGGCGTTTTCGCGGGAGAACTGGTGCTTCGTGTTCATCACCTTCATCGCCACGGTGCGGCGGATGCGCAGGTCGCGGGCCTGGAGGATCACGCCCATGCCGCCGCGGTTGATCGTGGTGATGACCTTGTACTTCCGTCCCTCGATCTGCTCGCGCACCACGCCGAGGCCGAGATCCTTGTCCCAGAGCGCCTCGGCGAGCTGCTTTGCCGCGCCCTCGCGGAGCCGGATGACAAGCTGGGCCTTGCCGATCTGCACCTCCTGATCGAGCCGGACGCGGGTGGGGAGCAGGACCTGCACGCCCTCGATGAAGACGCCATTGCTGCTGCCGAGGTCCTCGATGACCAGCTCGAATGCGCTGAAGGTGAGCCGCGCGTGATGGCGCGAGACGTTTTCCGCATCGACGAAAATGGGGCAGGAGGTGTCGCGCCCGATGAGGTATTCGCCGTGCTCGATGGAGTATTTGGCCAGCTCCTCGCCGCCGACATAGACATCGACCTCGGCGCGCAGGACTTCGGTCCCGGCGTCGGCGATGGTGGATTCAGGCTCAGGCATGCGGCTGGTGCATTCGTTCAAGAGGCTGCCATGTCAAGCCACGCACGGCCTGCCGCGGGAGCGGATGGGCGGGGAGCCGTGGGAGTCGTGGGAGTCGCCGCGGAGGAATGCGGGGCACCGAATCGGACCGGTCAGAGCCCTGGGGCCGGCGCCAGCGGATCGATCGCGGGCGGCGTTTCCGGGAGGCCGAGCGGCGGTGCGCCTGGAGCGATGGGCGGGAAATCGGTGGACGGCGGCGCAGACGGATCGGTGAGGGTACCGGGCTCGGTGGCCTTGAGCAGTTCCTCGGCGGACCTTTCCTTTTTCTCCGGCGGCGGGATGAAGTGCGTGGACCGCGGGGAATACATGCGGCTGTAAGGCGTGCTCGTGCGGCAGCCGGAGGTGCTCAGGGAGACGGCGGTGAGCGAGAGGGCAAGTAGGCAAAGGGGGCGCGACATGACTCCGTGTAGGGGATGCCCGCGCCGGTCGTCAACTCCGGGAATGCGGGAAAATGCAAGATTCATGGGCGGACGCGGGAAAGCTCGAAGGTGCCGTGGTCGTAGCTGGAATCGTAGCGCGTGGTAAAGCGGTCCCCGGCCATGCGGGCCGTGTAGCGGTAGGTGCCGCCAAAAATCGCAGGCAGCTCGTGCGTGCCGCGGAATTCCGTGCGCGATCCTTTCACCGGCTGGAACTCCATCGCGTAGTCGCTCGTGAAGACCAGCCAGTTCGCGCGAAAGGCGGCGCGCAACGCGGTGCCGCCGGCGCCCGCAGCCGGCACGGTCGGCGCCAGTACACAGCGCAGCCGGCCGCCCTCCGGCGCGCCGGCGCGCGTCCGGTGCGCAGCGCTAGTCCAGCGTCCGTCCCAGCGCGTGCGGCCCTGGGCGGTCGCGGGACTCCCGGCCGCGCGCCACTCGGAATTGAAGGACGAGCACGCGCTCAGCGCACCGAGCGCCGCGGCGAGCAGCCACGGGGCGCAGCGGGCGGAAAGTCGGGCGCTCATTTCCCGGGGAGGGTATTCAAAAACGCCTGCATGGCCGACGCGCTGCCGCGGAATGCGACCATGATGCAGTGCTCGCCGCGCTGCCGCACCGCCCCCACCCATTCGTCCTGCTCCACGAGCTCCCACTCGCCATCCGGCGGAAGCTGCACTCCGAAATCCGCCGCATGAAACTCAAAGATCACCGAGTCGTGCTGCTCGACGACGAATTGCGCGACCGGCTTTCCGTCCTGCTTGAAAACGCGCGAGCCGACGACCGGCAGCTCGGCGAATTCCGGCGGAACCTTGAAACCCTCGTAGCCGCGCAGCAGGAACCAGTCGCCGAGCTGTGTCGTGCTGGTCGTCACGGCCTCGAATTCGGTGCCGTTCATTTTCGCGGTGGCGTCGAGCATCTGCTCCACGGCCTCGCGCCCGGTGAAGCGCGTCATGCTTTCCATGACGAAAAAGACGACGACTCCTGCGAAGAGCAGCACCCCTGCGGCGGCGGAGAGCACCGCGGGGCTGAAAATGTGAGCGCGCCATCCGCGCCGGGCACCGCCCGCCGCGGCGCTGAGCGCGCCGAGTTTGTCGCGGAGATCCTCCGGCGGGATGATGTAGTGGATGGCCTCCACGATCTGCGCGTCGAATTTCGCCTGCTCGCCCAGCCTTTTCCCCAGCTCCGCGTCGCTGTCGGCCACGCGCAGGGCTTTCTGCATGCGCCCGTCCGGCTCGCGCCCGGAGCGGTGGCAGAGGAGGAGCGTCGCGGCTTCGGTCGTGTTCATCGTTCGGTGGAGCTGTGGATCTGTGTGCCGAGGAGGGTTTGCGCGAGGAGCTGGCGCGCGCCGTCGAGCGTGTCCGCGAGCGTCTCGGTGTCCATCTTCAGCAGTTCGGCGATCTCCGCGATGGTGAAAAAATCGAGGTAGAAAAGTGCGAGCGCGCTCCGCTCCGGCTCGGGCAGCGTGTGAAAGCGCTGGGCGAGGAGAAAGGCCTCGATTTTGAGCACTGCGGGCTGCGCTTCCTGCGCGGAGTCCGTGCGCACCAGGCGCGGCGCGGAGGCCGGCGCGGACTGATGGTTCTTCAGGCAGCGCTCGCGGAGGCGCTGGACGAGCCACGCCTGGCGGCCGGTCTCACTGCGGACCTGCGCCACCTGCGCGGACACGTCGTCGAGCGTTTCGGCGAGGACCTGCTCCGCCGCCCGGATGCTGCCGGTCAGCAGCAGGGCAAAGCGGTAGAACTCCGCGAGCGTGGCATTGGGGACTGGGGAGGTGTGCAACACGGGTGAAGATAAAGGCGCGATGCGGGGAAGCTCAAAGCCCAAATTTCAAAGCGCATATGCCGGGACGGTGCGCGATGGCGCCGCGCGAACGCGCGCGGGTTTGAGCTTTGAACCCTCCGGGTTCACTGCATTTCCGCCGGCACGCGCGCGACGATCTGCTTGATCTTTTCCGCCTCGTGCCGGCTGCACACGAGCAGCGCGTCGGCGGTCTGCACCACGATGAGATCGCTCACGCCGAGCAGCGCGATCGTGCGCGGCTGGTCGGAGAAGACGATGTTGTTCGCGGCGTCGATCGTCTGCACGGCGCAGTTCGCCTGGTTGCCCGCGGCGTCCTGCGAGAGGTACTTTGCCACCGCCGTCCAGCTCCCCACATCGTCCCAGTCAAAGGCAGCCTCCACGACGAGCACGCGTTCGGTTTTTTCCATGACCGCGTAGTCGATGGAGATCTTCGGCAGCGCAGGAAAAGCCGTGGCCAGCAGTCGCGCGAAGTCTTCCCCCGCATGCACCCGCCCCACGAATTCGCCGAGCACCGGCACGTGCCGGTTGAAGGCCGCGAGAATCGCCGGGATCGACCAGATGAACATGCCCGCATTCCAGCGGAAGTTCCCCTGCTTCAGGAACTGCTCCGCAAGTTCCGCGTCCGGTTTTTCACGAAAACGCGTGACCTCGAAAACGCCCGGCCCGTCCGCCGCGCCGCCCGGCAGCGCGCACGCCGCGCCCTGCTCGATATAGCCGAAGCCGGGGCACGCCCACGTCGGCTGGATGCCGATGGTGACCAGCTCGCCGGTCTGCTCAGCCGCCGCCGCCGCCGCGCGCAGCGTGCGCTGGAAACCGGCGGCATCATTGATGAGATGATCCGCGGGCAGCACGACCATCGTGGCCTTTGGCGCGCGTCGCGCGATCCAGCCCACGCCGAGCGCGATCGCCGCCGCCGTGTCGCGCTTGGCCGGCTCGGCGACGATGTTTTCGTGCGGCAGCGAAGGGCAGAGCGCCCGCACGCCGGCCTCCTGGTCGGCATTCGTGAGGATGAGGATCTGCTCCGGCGGCACCAGGCCGTCGAGCCGGCGGAGCGTGGCTTCGAGGAGCGTTTCCTTCGAGAAAAGGGAGAGCAGTTGCTTCGGGCGCGCGCGTCGGCTGAGAGGCCAGAAGCGCTCACCGCTGCCACCAGCGAGGATGAGGACGTAGAGGGGATGGGACATGCGGGATGGCTTTAGAGGATCAGCGGATGAATGGGAAGCGCGCGTGGCGCGATGGGCGCATCGAACATCCTCAAGCCCGACTGGCGCGAGGCAGTCTCAAGCTCTTCGCGGCGATGACGGCGGCGGAGTATCGCCGGGACATCGAGAAAGACCCCGACCCAAAACGCTGAGCCCAGCCAGACGGCTACGCCTTCGCGGCGATCATGCCGCTTTGGCGGGCGTAGTTAAAGATGCCGCCGGCGTCGATGACGGGGCGGACTTCGCCGAGGGGCTTGAGCGAGTAGGTGGTGCCGCCGACGGTGAGGGTGTCGGCTTCGAAGTCGAGGGTGGCGATGTCGCCGGTCTTCACCTTGTCGCAGAGGCGCTCGGCGGCGTCGTAGGGGTAGAGTTCGCCGGTGGCGACGCAGTTTCGGAAAAAGATGCGGGCGAAGCTTTCTGCGACGACGACTTGTACGCCCGCCGCACCCATGGCGATGGGGGCGTGCTCGCGGGAGCTGCCGCAGCCGAAGTTCCGGCCGGCGATGACGATCTGGTAGGGCGTCTTGAGGTCGCCGGGATGGATGAATTTCACGGGATACTGGTCGTCCGGGAGGCCGATGAGCGCGTAGCTGCCGAGCTTCTCGTATTCCTCGGCGATGGTGGGGACGAGCGTCAGGTATTGCGCGGGGATGATCTGGTCGGTGTCGATGTTGTCTTTGCAGACAAAGACGGGGCTGGTGATGGTGTTCGGCATAGGGTGTCGTTTTTTAATCTTACTCTTAATCCTAATCTTACTCCCTCTTCCTCGGAGGAGTAAGAGTAAGACGATGGTTGCTGGCTAGTATCGGAATTGGGGTTTTGGAGCGGGCGGCGGGGCGTTGTCGGGCAGTGGCAGCGGAGCGTCGCTCACGTCGAAAAGAGGGCCGCCAGGCGTGGGGCGGATGGTGTTTTGCTTGGGCCGGCCGGAAAAGAACTGCGGCTGGCGTGGTGTATTGGCGGCGACTGCGGGTTTTGGCGTGGCGGACGGTTGCGAGGAGGCCGGGGCTGGCTTGAGGTCGTCGCTGGCGACATAGCCGCTGAGGCCGCCCTCGGTCATCACATGGCAGAAGCCCCAGGTGCTTTCCAGCATCGTGACCACGGTGCCGCGCGTGAGTGTGGTGTCCGGCCCGAAGCTTTGCGCGGGGCCGTATTTGAAAAATGCCGTCGTCGGTGCGGTGATGATGTAGCGGGTGCCTGCCACCACGGGTTTCGTCGCGCACGCGGAGAGGAGCGCCAGCGCCGTGAGGAGCGGGAGCAAGTGGAGCGCGCGGGCGAGGGGCATGGTGGACTGGCGGCTGCGAGGCCGGGGATGCGACAGGGGTCCTGGCCCGCGCGTTCAACTCACGTATTCGCGCGGGTCCGTGATCCTGCCGGTGAGTGCGCTGGCGGCGACGGTGTAGGGGCTGGCGAGAAAGACCTGGCTTTCCTTGTTGCCCATGCGGCCGGGGAAGTTGCGGTTGGTCGCGGAGATGCACTTCATCGGCGTGTTGAGGCGGCCAAAGGTATCGACCGGCCCGCCGAGGCAGGCGGCGCAGGAGGCGTTTTCCGTCATGCGGACGCCGGCGCTTTCGAGGATGGACCAGACGCTGACGCCGCCCCACATCGTGTCTTTCAACTCCTGCACAACCTTGGTGGTGGCGGGCACGCCAAAGGTGTCGATCTTCACGGTCCTGCCTTTGACGACTTGCGCGAAGGCGAGGAAGTCGCTGGTCTTTCCGCCGGTGCAGGAGCCGATGTAGGCGCGGTCGAGGGTGACGTCCATCTCCTTGGCGAGCTTGCGCTGGCCGGGGTCCGGGTGGCAGGCGACGGTGGGCTCGAGCTTCGTGAGGTCGAAAGTTTTGTCGTAGATGAATGTCTGGTCGCGGTCCAACTCGACGGGCTCGAAGGCGCTCTTCGTGCCATTTTCCGCCACGCGCTCGCGGACGTAGGAGCCGGTCTTTTCGTCGTAGGGAAAGATGCCGTTCTTTGCGCCGGCCTCGATGGCCATGTTGGCGATGGTCATGCGGTCGTCCATGTTCATCGTGTGGACGCCGGGGCCTTCCCACTGCATGGCGCGGTAGGTCGCGCCGTCAAAGCCGATGTCGCCGATGACGTGGAGGATCACGTCCTTCGCCATCACGCCGGGGCGCATCGCGCCTTCGAGGTAAAAGCGCATCGACTCCGGCACCTTGATGAGCAGCTTGCCCGTGCCGAGGATGAAACCGGCGTCGGTGTTGCCGATGCCGGTGGCGAACTGATTGAACGCGCCGGCCATGCAGGTGTGCGAGTCGGTGCCGAAAAGGATTTCGCCGGGCCGGGTGTGGCCTTTCCACGGGAGCGTGGTGTGGCAGACGCCGGTGTAGTTTTTGCCGTACTGCTGCTTGAGCTGGCCGCGCGTGGGGTCGAAATGCCAGTGGCCGTTCGGGTCGTCGATGACGTCGTAGAAATAGGGCAAGCCCTGCTCGCGGGAGAAGTCGCGGAGGATGTCCACGTTCCGGTTCGACATCGAGTCGGCGGTGAAAATGTAGTGGTCGGGGATGATGACGAGTTTCTTCGGATCCCAGACCTTCGCGTCCTTGCCAAATTCGCGTTTGAAAACGCCGATGGTGCCTGGTCCGCACACGTCGTGGGTCATCAGCACGTCCACGTTCACCCACACATTGTCGCCCGCGGAGGCGTGCGCCTTGCCGCTTGCGCGGGCCAGGATTTTTTCGGTCAAAGTCATAAGGGCGGGCACTATCCACACCCTACTTGCGGGAGGCAAACGGAATGTCGGCCGGTGCTCGTAGGCGGCTCTTCCCAGAGCCGCATCTGCGGACTGCGGGGCTAGGAAGTCCCGCCTACTTTTTCGCTATTGTCGCCCAGGATGAAATTCGCGATTTGCAAAGCCGCGTCCGGTTTCGCGAGGCGCGCGATGTTTCGTTCCCACTGCCGCCACTCGGCGGCGTCGTGGGCGAAAAGCGCCTCGATTTTCGCGGCGAGCGCGCCGGCGGTCGGGCAGAGGGCGCCGCATTCGTTTTCAAAAAGGAGCTGCGCGTTTCCCTCCTCCTGCCCCGGCACGACCTGGGTGATGAGCATCGGCGTGTGCGCGGCGATGCTTTCCTGCACGGTCGCGCCGCCGGCTTTGCCGATGAGCAGGTGGTGTGTCATCAGCAGCTCGGGCATGCGGGGCGTCCAGCCGTGGAGTTCGAGCGGGCGTCCGGCGGCGGCGGCTTCGAGGCGCTGGCGCAGGGCTTCGTCGCGGCCGTAGGCGACGGTGAGGTGGAGGCCGGGGATCTGGAGCAGGCGGGCGACGATGCCGGGGGCCTGGTCCTTTCCCGCATTGATCATGTAAAGGACGCGCGGCGGTGCCGGGGCGGGGCGCGCGGGCCGGTCGCGGGCGAAGCGCGGCGGCACGGGGAAGCCGAGGACTCGGAGCTTTTCCGGCGGCACGCCGGCGCGGGCCATGACGCGGGCGCTGGCGTCGTTCGGTACGAGGAAGGTATCGCTCGGGGCGCGGTGCCAGACGCTATTGATGGTGATGGAGTCGGTGACGACGGTGTGAAATGCGAAGGGCCGCGCCGCCGGGTCGGGGTAAAGCTGGCGGATGAGGTAGGCGTAAAGAGGATAGACGGAGACCACGGCGTCGGGTCGCTTTTCGGCGAGGATGGCCGCGAGCGCCCGGCTCATTTTGCCCAGAAATGGCAGCGTGAGCGGGACGATGGGGAAGCGGTCGATGAGCCGGAAGACCGCGGCCCAGACGCGCGGGGCGCGGTTGATGAGCGCGAGGTAGTCGCGCCGCGACCGCTCGTAAAAAGCGCCGCCGGTGAGGGCGAAGAGGTCGATGATCTCGGCGTCGGCCCCGCGCTCGCCGAGGGCGGTGTGGAGGCCGCGCGCGGCGGCATTGTGGCCCTCGCCATAGCCGGCGGTGAGGAGCAGGACTTTCGGCATTTGCGGCAGTGGAAGGGGGCGGGCGCGGTCTTGGCAAGAGACAATCCCGCGCCCGCGTTTGCACTCTCGACACGGGACGGGACGCGCTTTAGTTTTCCGCGAATTCTTTCCCCACCATGAAAAAGTCCGCCTTCACTCTCATCGAACTCCTCGTCGTCATTGTCGTCATCGCCATCCTCGCGGGCATCGCGCTGCCGGTGTATGGCAAGGTGCTGGAGAAAAGCCGCGCCACCACGTGCGGGAGCAATCTCAAGCAGCTCGGCCTCGGTATCGCGGCGTACCTGAACGACAACGACGAGCAGATTTTTTCGACATCGGCGATCGACAGCAAGTTCTGGCCGGAAATCCTCCAGACGAAGTACGTGACGAACTGGAAGGTCTTCAAGTGCCCATTCGACAAGCGGCCCGACACCACCGAGGCCACGGCCGCGTCGGTGAATGTGAGCTACGGGATCAACAGCAACATCCTCACCCAGGCTTCGGGAGCGGGGAGCTGGGACGGCAATTTCTCGAAGCTCGCCTCGCCTTCGCAGCTCGTGCTGATGGCTCCGGCGATGACGACGGCGCCGGCCGTGCCGACCTTTACCGGCAAGGGGAACGTCGCGGTCCCGCTCACGCCGCCCACCGCCGGGACGGTGAAGCTCGGGACGCACAACGGCCGCTCGCAGATCAACGTCCTTTACGCCGACACCCATCTCGCGCCGCTCCGCTATCTCCCGGCCACGGATCTCGAGGCGTACACGAACACCACCGGCGACTCCGGCCTCAAGCGCTGGAAGCCGCTCGGCCTGTAATCCGGCCACTCACTCCGCGAAGCGGCAGGGCTTTTCCACGCACGCGAGCAGTCGGCGGCGATACACCGACCGGGGAATCTCCAGTGCGCCGAACGTCTCGAGATGCGGCGTGAGCCACTGCGTGTCGAGCAGGGCAAAGCCGCGCGCCCGAAGGCGCATGACCAGCGCGTGCAGCGCCACCTTGGAGGCATCCGTGACCTCCTGAAACATCGACTCCCCGAAAAACGCCCCGCCCAGGGCCACCCCGTAGAGCCCGCCCGCGAGCTGTCCCCCGAGCCACGCCTCCACCGAGTGCGCGTGGCCAAGCCGGTGCAGCTCCACGTAGCTGGCGATGATGTCCTCGTGGATCCACGTCTCCTCCCGCGCCGCGCACCGGCGCATCACCGTCTCAAACGCCGTGTCCACCCGGATCTCGAACGCGCCCTTTTTCAGCGCCCGCCGGAGCCCGTGCGGCACGTGGAAGCCGTCGTCCAGCGGGATGACCGCGCGCGGGTCCGGCGAAAACCACGTGATCTCCCCGTCGGGCGAGGCCATCGGGAAGACCGCATTGCGATACGCATGGAGGAGCAGGTCCGCCGGAATCATTGGGGCGCGTTTATCTCCCAAGCCCGCCTCGCGCGCAATCGTAGCGAGCACCATACTTTCACCTTCACTTCCCGCATCGGCGCGCGCTATCTCTGTCGCCCATGAAAGCCATCCTTGCCTCGATTGCGCTCGCCGGTGCGGGCCTAGCGCTCAGCGGTTGCGAGACCGATCTCCCTCCCGACACCTCCAAGCCGACCGCCGCGGACAAACTCGGGCGCGGTGTGACAGGCGGAGGTACGCTCGTGCAGCCAGACCGCTCAGAGGATCCGCTCATCCGCGAAAACACCCGTGTCGGCAACTAGTCCCGCGGGCCCGGCGGTGGCCTCACGCATCGTCATCCTCGACTTCGGCTCGCAGTACACCCAGGTCATCGCGCGCCGCGTCCGCGAGTGCCAGGTCTATTCGCAGATCGTCCGGTGCGATCTCCCGGCAAAGCAGATCGCCGCCCTCAAGCCGCTCGGCATAATCCTCAGCGGCGGCCCGGCGAGCGTCTATGGAAAGGGCGCGCCGCAGCCCGACCGCGCCATCTTTGATCTCGGCGTCCCCATCCTCGGCATCTGCTACGGCATGCAGCTCATGGGCCACCACCTCGGCGGAAAGGTGGAGCACAGCGCCCGGCGCGAGTACGGCAGCGGCATGCTCCATGTGAAAGAGCGCGCGTGCCCGCTCTTCGCCGGTCTCCCCGCCGGCCTCGACATCTGGAACAGCCACGGCGACAAGCTCACCAAGCTCCCCCGCGGCTTCCGCACCGTCGCCACCACGGACAATTCGCCCTTCGCCGCCATCGAGCAGCCGAAGAAGAAATTCTACGGCCTCCAGTTTCACCCCGAGGTCGCGCACACGCCGCGCGGCAAGGAGTTGCTCGCGAACTTCGTGTACGAGATCTGCGGCTGCACCATGGACTGGACCATGGGATCCTTCATCGACCAGACGTGTGAGGAAGTGCGGGCCCAAGTCGGCGACGCCCATGTCATCCTCGGCCTGAGCGGCGGCGTGGACTCCAGCGTGGCCGCGGCGCTGCTCCACAAGGCGATCGGCGATCAGCTCACTTGCGTCTTTGTGAACAACGGACTCCTGCGCGAGAACGAAGCCGAAGCCGTCCAGCGCGTCTTCGGCGATCACTTTCACATCAAGCTCAAGTACGTGAACGCCAGCGAACGCTTCCTCCGAAAGCTCAAGGGCGTCACCGATCCCGAGCGGAAGCGGAAGATCATCGGCGGAGAATTCGTGCGCGTCTTCGAGGATGCCACGAAGTCGCTGACGAAGACCGGAAAGTCGAAGTTCAAATTCCTTGCACAGGGCACGCTCTATCCCGACGTGATCGAGAGCGTCGCGATCGCCGGCAATCCCGC
>JANOBH010000550.1:0-5695 GCA_031411535.1 Chthoniobacter sp.
AAAGCGCGGCGTCGGGCGAGTCGGGGAGCGCGGCGGAAAATGTGGCGTCCCAAGCCGCAGCGTCCGCGCGCCAGTCGAGCTGCTCCACGAAGCCGTGCCACCAAGTGCCGTAGATCTGGCCGGCATTTGGCCCGGCGGCGATGCTGCGCGTGGCAACCGGCGGCGCCGCCGGATCGGCCTCCGCCCCTGCGGCCTCGGCCAGCGCGCTCGGGTTGCGTTTGATGAAAAGCGTCGCGCGCCCGCGGCCCGTCACGAGCATGTCGGCTCCGCATCGCGCCAGCGCCGGCACGACCTGCGCCTGCGCGCGCGATGCGGCCTTCGCCGTCTGCGCCGCGCGCGTGGCCTTGCTTGGCGTGAGCGTGCCGGGCAGCGCGTCGAAAATCTCCGCGTGCGAGTCCTTTGCCGCGCAGCGCAGCAGCCTCGCCTGCGCGTGCTTCGGCAGCCCGCTCTTGCCGGCGAAAAGCGCGCGGTCGTCCACCAGCACGAGCGTGCGCCGGGCGCGCGTGAGAGCGACGTAAAGCACACGCTCCAGCTCCTGCCGCGCCTGCATGTCGAGTGCAGCCTTCAGCTCGTCGCCGATGTCTTCGCCGTCGAGCGCCGCGAGATGCCCGCGCGTCGCGGGATCGCGCAGGATGCGCGGGTAGCCCGGCGTTCCCGCCGTCACGCGCCGCGCGAAGAAGGGCACGATCACCGCATCCCATTCCGAGCCTTTCGCCTTGTGGCCGGAGATGATCTGCACCGCGTCCGCCAGCGTCGCGCGCACGTCGCGCGTCGCGCTGAAGCCGGTGCGCAGGTCGTCCGCGAATGTCTCCAGCGTCGCGCCCGACGCCTCGGCGACGGCGGCCTGCGTGAGAAGGTTGTCGAGTTCGGCGGCGAGCCCTTCGGTTTCGCCATCGGGCAGGACGAGCAGCCGCTCGCGCAGCCGGGTGGCGCGCGCCATTTCCTCCATCGCGGAAAAAAGCGGACGCCCCGCGATCCGCTCACGAAGCGCGGCGAGAGCGTTCAGCGTCCCAGCCACCGCACCGGCGCGCGTCGTCGTCGCGGTGAGGTGAAAGCGTTCGCCCTCGCCCTGCGCGAAGTCCGCCAGCTCCTGATCGGAATGGCCGAAGACCTCGCGCAGCACGCCGACAATTTCGTAGCCGTCGCGCGGCGCCGCGAGCGCCGCGGTGAGCGCGGTGAACCAAGCGTAGGCCGCGCTGTCGCCCTTGATCGCGCGCTCGCTCTGCACCTGCGCCTGCAGACCCGCGGCGCGGAGAGCGGCGCGCAGCACCGGCAGCCAGCGCGTGCGCGGGCACAGCAGCGCCACTTCGCTCCATGAGGACGCGCGCAGGTTTTCCAGCCCCTGATCCTTGATCCATCCCGCCAGCCGCTGAGCTTCCCACCGCGCCTTC
This sequence comes from Chthoniobacter sp., assembly GCA_031411535.1. Taxonomy (GTDB): domain Bacteria; phylum Verrucomicrobiota; class Verrucomicrobiia; order Chthoniobacterales; family Chthoniobacteraceae; genus Chthoniobacter. Next base: position 1,392 of record JANOBH010000550.1, read on the forward strand.
TCCCAGTCCTTCCCGCCGGCGACCTCCGAGACATCGCCGAGATCGAGCCGCGCGACCTGGCCGGGCTGCGCGGCCGGGCGTGCGTTGAGTTGGACAAAGCCGACCTGCCCGCCGGTGTCATTGAGCAGCGCGGGAAACGCCGCGTTCACCCAGCCGATGCCCGCCTCGTCGAGACGGAAGGTGACGGAAAACTTCAGCGCGTCGCCGATGCCGCCCGCGCAGAGCGCTTCGTGAATCCGCCGGTAGTGCGGGAGGTCGGCGCGGCTGCCGTAGATCGACTGCTGGAAGTCGCCGACCATGCAGAAATGCCCCGCGCGCGGCGGGTCGGATTCCGCCTCCAGCCATGCGCCCGCGGCCTCGGGCGGGCGCGCGATCTCCAGCAGCACGTCGAACTGAGTCGGGTCCGTGTCTTGCGCCTCGTCGAGGATCACGCGGTGATTTTTTCCGCGAATGCGCCGCGCGGCCTCGGGATGCCGCAGCAGCTCGGCGGCGAGCGCCACCTGGTCGCAGTAGGTCATCGCGCCGTGGCGCAGGCGGAAGTCGCGGTAGCTCCGCGCGGTCTCCGCGGCGACGTGGAGCGCCGCGCGCTGCACCCACTCGCGCACCGGCGCGACCGCCGCCTCCCAGATGGCGCGCAGCGGTTTCGATTCGCATGGCGGCAGCGGACCCGCGAAGCCGTCGCCCGCCCACGCCTCCTCCCAGCGCGCGAGCGCCTCGCGGCAGCGCGTGACCGGCGCGAGCGAGCGCTTGTCCGGCGCGAAGGCGTGGATTTCGCCGAAGTCGAAAGCGGGCAGCGGTCCCGGCGGCGGCGCGGATTCGAGCGCGCTGCCTTTGCGTCCCAGCTCCATCAGCATCCGCGCGGAAGCCAGGCGCAGCAGGGCGCGGCGCTGACCCGCGTCGAGCGCGCCGCCGACGGTGGTGTGCTGCTGGAGAAACTCCGTCCACAGCGCGGCGTCGTTGCTTTCGTCCAGATGATCGAGCGCACCCGGCAGTCCGAGGTGATGGCCGTGCTGGCGGAGCAGGCGCATGCAGAGGCTGTGGATCGTGCCGAAGAAGGCGCGGTTGAAAGCGGCGACCACCTCGGGGCGCACGTCGGCCTCGATGATGCTCTGCCGCGCGCGCTGCTGCATCTCGGCGGCGGCGCGGTTCGTGTAGGTCACCACGACGAGCGTGGGCAGCCAGTCGAGCGCGCGCTCGTGCCGCGCGAGCGCGACGATGCGGTCCGTGATCGCGCGCGTCTTTCCGCTCCCCGCGGAGGCGACGACGGAAAAATTCCGCTCCAGCTCCGTGATGAAGCGGTCGCGCTGCGGCTGGTCAATGGGGGTGATCATTTTAAATCGGGCGAGGGGAGGAACTCACGCAAAGGCGCAAAGGCGCAAAGAGCCGAAGCCGGGATGAGAACCCTCTCTCTTTGCGTCTTTGCGCCTTTGCGTGAGAAATCGGCGTTCCGTTTTTCTGTTCATGATTCCTCCTCCGAGGCTGCGAAATCGGGGTGCGTGAGCGACCATTTCTCCGCGAGGATTTCCTCGTCGATCGCGAGCGTGGCCAGCGGGTAGTCGCGGCGGTAGCCGTATTCCTCGCGCAGTCCGCCGCGCATTCCGAAGACTCCGGTTTCCTGCATTTGCAAAAGCCCGCGCCACAGCGCGTCGAGGGCGTCGATGTCGGCGAGCGTGAGCTGCGGCGCATCGAGCGGAGCGCCCGGCGTGAGCAGGCTGAGGCCGACAGCGCGCGCGCCCGCCTCGCGCAGGGCCAGCGCGTAAAGGGCGAGCTGCACGCCGTCGCCGGCGGCGAGGTCTTTTGTGCGCAGCGGCTTGCGGTGGCCGGTCTTGAAATCGACGAGCCACGCGTCGTCGAGCGAGGTGGCCGTGGTGAGGAGGAGGTCGATGCGGCCGCGGATGCGGAGCGTGCCGCCAGCGAGCGGGATGGCGGTGTCCTCGAACTTCCACTCCGCGGCGGCGTGCGTCCGCCCCGCGACCTGCGCGACGCTCGCGGCGAGCGGCGCGGCGATGCCGAGCGCCTGCTCCCACGCGGATGCCCACCAGTCCGGGAGCGTGCGGCCGTGAGCGGCGAGGGCGGACGTCACGCGGTCGCGAAAGGCGGTCGCGGCGGCGCGGACGCGGGCGTGCAGTTCGGCCGGAGCGGGCAGGGGAGCGAACGCCTGCGGGGCGGCCGATCCCACGAGCGCGCGGAGCCAGTCGTGGACCCATGTGCCCTGCGCCAGCGCCCACGGCGTTTCGTCATCGCCGCCGCTCGCGCCGACGCCGAGCACCGCGCCGAGCCACACCTCGGCGGGCGAGGCGAGCGCGTCCTCCCAGCGTTTCGCCGCGAGGCGCAGCGGCGGCTGCGGCGGTTTGATGAGCGCGAACTCGTACTCGCCAAACGGCTGGCCCGCGGTTCGGCGCGCGACGTAGGCGCGTCGCGTCGGCTGCACGTCCGCGAGGTCTGGTGCGTCGGTTTTCCACAGTCTGCTCGCGGCGAGCCAGCGGGCGGTCCCGGCGTGGAGCGCGGTCATGGTGTCCTGCGCGACGGCGCGTCCGCGGGCGCAGAAATAGAGCCGGGTGAAAAACTCGCCGGGGTTGAACTGGCGTCCGGGCGCGGCTTCGTCGTGAAGTTGCGCGCTGACCGCCACGGCCACGGTCGCGGATTCGAGAGTGTTGAAAAACTGCCGGGCGGCGAGCGCGCGGCGCTGCGCGGGGCCGAGGCAGAAGGCTTTGCCGGGCTGCACTGCGACGTGGCCCTCACCCTGCCGGCCCTGCGTGGCGGCGCGCACATTGAGCGCGCGGAGACGGCGGTTCAGCGCGTCGATTTCCTCCTCTCCGAGAAAGCCCGCGTCTTCGAGCGTGGGCGGCCACTGGCCTTCGTTCAGGCCGGCGGCGATGAGGTGTGTCCACGCCTGCGACTCGGCCTGCGCGTAGGGGAGCAGATGCAGGCGGCTGTAAGGATGCGCGCCCGCCGGATCGCGTTCCGCGCGCCACGAGACGAGCGTCTCGCCGAGCCAGCGCAGCCATGCGCGGCGGGAGACGGCGCGCTTCAGCGCGCCGCGCCAGTCGGCGGCGAGGCGCTGCAATTCCTCGGCGCGCGGCGTCCAGCCAAGCTGGTGGAAGATCGCGCCGGTGCGCTCGATCATCGCGGCGAGTGGAGCGCGCTCGGGGAGAAACGGGAGCGCCTCCAGCGCGGCGGCGAGCGCGGGCGCGTGATGCCGGCGGGAGTGGCGGCCGAGATACGTGGCGAGGACGGCGAGGTCATCGAGCAGGAGTTCCTGATAGACGCGCTGCAACTCGTCCGCGGCCTTCGCGGCGCGCAGTCCGGCGAAATCGTGGTCGGCGTGGGCCTGGAGAAAGCGGATGAGCGCGGGCAGCCGCGGGCTTTCCTGCAAGGCGAGCCACGCGGTCCACGCCGCATCTTCGAGCGGGCCGGGCGCCTGATGGGCGAGGCCGTCGTGATGCGGCACGTCGAGCTGCGCGAGCAGCGCGGCGACGCGCCGCGACAGCGCGCCGGCGGCGGGAAAGAGCACGCCGAGCCGTTCGCACGCAGGATCGGCGAGGAACTGGAGCGCCTGGGCGACGACGGCGCGAGCCTGCTCCGCGGTGTCGTGGCCGACGAGAAATGCGACTTCGCGCGCGGGCTCCGCCTCGCGCTGTGCGCGCACGGTGGCGGACTCCGGCAGGCGGAGCACATCCGCGAGCGGCGAGGGGATGTCGGCTGCTACGGGCTGCGCCGCGCCGAAGGTCTCCTCCCATGTCCCGACCCACGCGGCATCGAGATCCTCGGCCTCCGGGCGCGGGTCTGTGAGGCAGACCGTGGCGGATTCTGCGAGGCGGACGGCGGATTCCAGCAGCGGCCAGTGCGGCCAGTGGAGCGCATTGAAACCGGTGACGAGCAGCTCCGAGAATAGCGGTGGCGCGGTCTCCGCGGCGGCGAGCAGCGCGCGGTCGGTGTCATGCACGGTGGAAAATCCCGCGCCTTTCAGCAGCCGCTCAAACTCCGCGACGATGGGCCGCAGGCGCGGCGGACCGGCCTCCGCGAAGCTCCAGCCGCCGCCGCCGATGAGGTCGATGGCTTTGAGCAACTGGTCCGGCGCGGCGGCGATGGCGTCCGCGCCTTCGCCCGCGCGCTCCGCCACGCGCTCCGCGGCGGTGGCGAGGAGCAGGCGCGAATGCTCGCGCAGCGGCACGCGCGGACCGTGGCCGAGGTGGCGCGAGAGGCGGTCGCGCAGTTCGCCGGGCGTGAGGAAATGCACGCCGCACAGCCCGAGGCCGGCGCTGAGTGCGAGCGCCTTGAGGTGGTAGGCGTCTGCGCGCAGC